>CAZKIB010000148.1:7236-13488 GCA_964552425.1 uncultured Anaerolineaceae bacterium
GCATAAAGTCAAACACGCCGTAGCCGCGCAGCACGGCCAGGTCATCTGCGGGGAGTGTGGCGTCATGGGACCGGACAAATTCGCCGTCAATGTAGTAGATGCTCATGGAGTTGTCCTGCTTGCTGAGTATGGGTGTATTGTACAGCAAAATTCGCGTGCGCTGAATGCGGTTCAATCGGTGTGATAGGTCCAGGCACCGGGCAGACCAAGCTGTTCCAGCGCGGCGCGCACCCGCTCGACATCGGCAGCATCGGCGCGGTCATAGGTGAGGACGTGAATCACGCGGGTGTCGGATTGGCTGTCGCGCGAGGCGGTGGCGACTTTGGATTTGTAACCCAACTGGCCGGCTTCCGTCGCCGCTTTGATTTTCGCCCAGAGATCATCCACCGCGTGGACAGACGTGTGGAGAAGCCAGTACCCGGCGCGGGGCGTGGGAGCGGGGGCGTCAAATTCTGGCGGACGTTTGGCTTCGATCCAGTAAGCGGCGCTGATCTGCGACGGTTGGGCGCCGGCATCGTGCTGCATCCGCGCCTGCTGGACGCGGTTAATCAGGTCGAGATTGGGCGGCTGGCTCATGAACAGGCTCCGCTGTGGGCTGTGCGGCGAGGGGCAGTTCAAACCCGAAGGTGCTGCCTTCGCCATAAACACTGTGAACATACAGCCGGCCATTATGCCGTTCAATGATATTCTTGACCAGATGCAAGCCGAGGCCGGTCCCTTCGATATGGCGGGTTTCATGGCTGCGCGCGCGGAAAAATGGCTGGAACAGGCGCGCCTGCATCTCTTCGGGAATGCCATAGCCCGTGTCGGACACTTCCAGGACGGCGTGCTGTTCGGTGACGTGAAACAGGACAGCG
The DNA here is from genome assembly GCA_964552425.1 of uncultured Anaerolineaceae bacterium. Taxonomy (GTDB): domain Bacteria; phylum Chloroflexota; class Anaerolineae; order Aggregatilineales; family Phototrophicaceae. Next base: position 8,094 of record CAZKIB010000148.1, read on the forward strand.
ACTTTGCCGCCGGCGGGTGTGTACTTGAGGGCATTGGTGATGAGATTGGCGACAGCTTCCCGAAGCTGGGGGACATCCCCCATGACCAGCACCGGGTCATCCTGTAGGTTGAGTTCAAAGGTATGCTGCGCCGCGCTGCTGCGGTGGGCTTCATAGGTTTGCCGGACCAGTTCGGCCAGATCAAGGGACTGGTAGATGGCCCCGGTACGAAGCTGCTCGATGCGTTCCAGCGAGAGGATGTCGGCGACCATTTTCTGCATCCGTTTGGCGGCCTGATACATGTGCTGCACCTGTTCCCGTTCCCGTTCGGGCAGGCTGTCCCCATCCAGCATGAGTTCCGCGAAGCCGGATACGACGTTGATCGGGTTGCGCAGGTCGTGCGCGGCGATGCGGATCATATCGGTTTTAAGCTGTTCCAGGTCCGAAACCCGGTCATACAGGGCTTGCAGTTCGGCATACTGGCTGCGGGAGACCTGATACAGGCGGGCGTTATCCAGCGCGCTGGCGACCCGCGCGGCCAGCACCTGCATAAAGTTGAGTTCATCAAATGACAGGAGATGGGGCGTTTCGATCAGCAGCAGGCCCATCGAGCGCTTGGAGGACAGCATCGGGATCAACACAGAGGATTCGGTAATGGACTGGGGTTGTCCGGCCTCAAGGGCACGCTTGAGGACAGCGTAATCCGCCAGCACATTGTCTGAAAACACGCCAATGGCCTGTTCCAGATTCAGATTTTCATCATCGTCCAGCAGCATGATCGCCCCGGCGCGCGCGGCGCTGGCCCGTACCGCCAGGTCCAGCGCGAAATTCAGCACATAGGGGACATCAAGCTTGCGATTCAGTTCCGTATCCACGCGGCGCAGGATGGTCAGTTGTTCGATATGCTGGCGCAGTTCGGCTTCGGCTTTGCGGGCGGCGGTGACATCTTCAAACAACACCATGCCGGCAAAGATTTCACCGGTGTCGTTGCGCACCGGCAGCGCCTGGACACTGTAGATGCTCTGGCTGATGGGGGACACATAATCGGTGGTGATGTGCTGGCCGCTGAATGCCGAGCGGTAGATCGGTTCCAGCTTTTCGGCAGATGCCGCTGGCAGCAGGTCCGCCAGCAGGCGGCCTTCCGACTTTTCGGATGGATAACCCGAAGCGTTCAATGCCGAACCTTCGGCGATGATAATGCGCAGATCAGAATCGTACAGCACGACGCCCATATCTGGCAGATTGCGACCCAGTGTGCGGTAGAGTTCTTCGCGTTTGCGCATTTCCTGGGCGGCGTGATGCCGTTCGGTAATATCCTGCGCGACACACACCACGCCCTGAACCGCGCCTTTTTCATCCACCAGACGTGAGGCCGAGAATGAAACCGGAATTTCGGTTCCGCTACGGGTGCGATAGGTGGTTTCGATAGTCTGGACGGCGCTTTCCTGGACGGTGTGCATGAGCCAGTCGAGCGCATCGGGTGTGAAGATGGGCGCGGGTGTCTGGCCGATCAGGTCCGCTTCAGTATAGCCCAGCAGGTCCAGCGCCGCCTGATTGACGCGCTCAATGCGCATGTCGGGGCCGAGGACGATGAGCGAATCATTGATAGAGCGCAGGATATTATCGAGATAGGTTTTCGAAATCGTGGTGTCGACAAGATCAGCCACGACAGTTTTGAGGGCCTGTTCACTTTCCCTGGCACGCTGAAGCGCGGCGCTGAGGCTGCGGGCGATGAGGTGGAGCAGCAGCGCGGCGACGAGAAATATCAGCACGCGGAGGCTGATGTCGAATTCTGCTGGAATGACCTGAACCGGGAGAACACGGTTTGTTTCAACCAGGTACAGGATAACGGTTGAACACACCACCAGAAGCGTGAGCAGCAGACGCAGGCGGGCGTTAAACAGCGTGCCCAGCACCAGCATCATCAGGATGAGCATCACGTAGACTGCCCCGCGCAGCCCACCAAAGTGCAGCGCCGTTGCGGTCTGGATAACCCACAGCGCCACCGCGAAGATCAGCCCGGCAGTCTGAACATATCCCCGCCGGATGACGAACAGAGTCACCAGAATGACGGAGACCGTAAACAGGGCCGCTGTCACGCCCACTTCGCTGCCATTGACCAGGGCCAGCAAACCATATCCCCCAATGATGACCAGCATCACATACAGGATGGCGTGAAGGAGATAGGCGGTGCGGGTCTGGTCGGGATCAGTGAACTTCGGCGAAGCAAACCACTGCTGAATTCGGGATAAGAACCGGTGTTTCATGAACTTTCAGGCACACTTATGTTTCAGAATTGTAAGACTCAACTGTATTCATTCTAGCGGCATATAACCGTCCGCAACCTTAACGAATCGGGATTTCGTCAAAGAAAAGGAGCAATGTTGAACTGGTTATCGCAGCGTTTTCGCAGGCAGGACAGTCTGCGCCCGCCCCCGCATGTCGCGGCAGTGGCCCGGCACAACGCCCATCGCTGGCCGGACCTGAGCGAGGCGCAGGCCCAGACGCGGGTTTACCAGCAGTCCCCCTGGGTGTATTTTGCCATTAACCGGATCGCCGAGGCTGCCGCCCTGGTGCCGCTGCATGTACAGCAGGTGGTCGGCGAGCGGCGTGTGGCGGTGGAACGGCATCCGCTGGAGGTTTTGCTGGACGCGCCCAACCCGTACCTGAGCCGCTTCGAGCTGCTCGAACAAACCATCGGGATGCTGGAACTGACCGGCAATGCCTACTGGTTTCTGGCCGGGGACGGACGCGGCGCGCCGGCGCAAATCTGGCCGCTGCGGGCGGATCGGGTGAGCATCGTGCCGGACCCGGCGGCGTATGTCAAAGGGTATGTGTATGAGATTGACGGGCAGCGCATTCCGCTGGACGCGGTGGAGGTGGTGCATTTCAAACGCTGGAACCCGGCCAACGATTATTACGGGCTTTCCACCCTGCAAGCCGGACGGATCACCATTGAGAGTGACCGGGCGATGGCGGAATGGAACCGCAACACCTTCGGGCAGGACAACGGTGTCCCGGCGGGCATTGTGAATGTGAAGGATTACGTGTCCGACGGCGACTTTGAACGAATCAAGCGGGACTGGCGGCAGAGTTATGGCGGCCCGCAGCGGCGCACCGCGTTTTTGCGCGGCGGCGGAATCGAGTGGCAGAACATCGGCCTGAGCCACACGGACCTGGATTTTCTGAACGGGCGGGAAGCGCACCGTAACGAAATCCTCAATCTCTATGGCATTCCTGTAGGACTGGTGAGCGAAAACGCGACGGAAGCCAATGCGAAGGTGGCCGAACGCCTGTTTATCGAGCGGACCCTGTGGCCCAAGCTGGTGCGCGTCGCCCAGAAGATCACGCAGGAACTGCTGCCCTTCTGGCCGGGGGAATATGCAGCGGTGTTCGAGGATATTCGCCCGACAGATGTGCAGGCGCGGCTGGACGAAATTCGCACCGCTTATCCAATCTTAAGCATCAATGAGCTTCGGGCGCGGTATTATCAATTGCCGCCTGCGCAGTGGGGTGATCTGCCGGTTGGGATGGAGCAAAATGGCGATTCAGGGGCGGACCCTGGAACCGCAGACGATGAACGGACCCGGCTGCCGGATGGCCCACAGACCGCCCTGGTGGAGCTAAAACGCTGGGAGCGGTTCACGCTCAAGCGCTGGGGACAGGCGGACCAGCGGGCCTTTGAGGTGCGCGCCCTGCCGGATGAAACCGCTTTTTCGGTGGCGGCGGGGCTGCTGGCTGCGGAAACCCCTGACGACGCGCAGGCCGTGTTTTCAGCCGCGCGCATGGACCTGCTGACGCCGGAATTATAGACAAACCTGACGAGGGGCGGCGACCAACCGCCCCTGTTATGTGCTTTCAAGGTGAAATGTACTATTTTCATAACAGTGAGCGGCGGGGTTATGAACGATTTGAAAGAGGTTGAGAAGGCACTCGATTGGGTGGCGCTGAACCGCACCAGTCTGACGCAGCAGGCTGAACGGGAAGGTCATACCCTGGCGGCGGAAATTCTGGTTCTGGAACAGTTTATGCGGTTGGACCCGTCTGGCTCGCTGGAGTTTCCGGGTTTATCCACCCTGTTTCTGTTGAAAATCGAGCTGTATCACATTGAGAAATAGTTGTTTTATTGACAATTCCATGACTTGACCTTAATGCTAATTAACTGTACAATCGAACTTAATAAAGCTTGTAATTCATCAAATCTCAACGTGTTGTTAACTTGCTTTCCTTGCGAACTTATGTTCTAATGGTAGCAGCGAGTGAAATGGAGCAGGCTGTGGCGACCAACATTTATAACAGTGTAGTCAAACCGCATTACCGGCTGTTAGGAATGCTGCTGGAACGGCGGGACCTGCGCAGCGAACTGGCCGCCCGTGCCCTGCGCCCGGTCCGCTTGCAGAATGACCATGCCATCAGCGAACTCGAACAGCAGATTCAGCAGCTTGATTCCGAGATTCGGGTGTATCAGCGTGAGGTGTGGGAGATGTTTGTCGCCGAAGGACGCAGCCCCAACGAACTGCAATCCTTCATCGGGGATGACCTGTTGGAAGAACTGGCTGCGGTGCGCGAACCGACCCTGCACGATCACGTTTCGTAATCGCCCGCTGCTTTTGCAGGAGCGCGTAAATAAATGTGTTGCCGGTGACATAGCCACAATCGGCCAACCCTGAACAATCCCCCTGCTGCATATTGATAATCACATCGGCTTTGCGCCCGCTGGCGCGTTCCATTGCGCGGGCCTGCCGGTAAGCCTCATCAAGCTGGCCCCAGTCCCACACCCCATCAAACTCATAACGGATGCAGTGCGCATCATGCCATGCGACGGTGACTCCCATGCGATGCTCCGACACCAACGCTCGTTGGATATTTCGGTTTTGTAATATTGTACGCCCGCAATCTCATGGGAAGTATTAAGATTATAACGACAGCCCCTGACTACAGATCATACACGCTGGCAAATTTAGCTCTTAGATACGCGACATGATCGCGGGTCTGAATGCCCTCGCCCGTGACCCGGCGCGTGAGTTCGTCGGCGGTGTATTTGCGCCCGTGCCGGTAGATGTTCTCCCTCAGCCAGGTGTGCAGTGTCGTGAAATCACCGCGCGCGATCTGATCCGGGATGTTGGGATGCGTCTTGAGCGCCGCGTTGAAATACTGCGCGGCCAGCATATTGCCCAGCGCGTAACCGACGAATGAACCGATGCCGCCAAAGCTCCAGTGGACATCCTGAAGCGCGCCGCGTGCGTTGTCTGGCGGGATGATGCCGAAGTAGTCCTGGAACTTCGCGGCCCAGGCTTCCGGCACATCCTGGATTGCCAGCGCCCCCGTGACCATCTCCATTTCGATTTCCATGCGGATCATGATGTGCAGGTTGTAGGTCAGTTCGTCCGCCTCCACCCGGATCAGCGACGGCCGC
>CAZKIB010000148.1:13516-17262 GCA_964552425.1 uncultured Anaerolineaceae bacterium
TGTTGACCGCCTTGTACATCTGCTCCGGGGTGACGCGGGCGAACTGGTCGGGGAAAAACTCACGCACTTTCGGCAGAATCCATTCCCAGTAGGCCCGGCTGCGCCCGACGAGATTCTCCCAGGTGCGCGACTGCGATTCGGCGACGGCCTGGCTGCTGGCTTCCATATCGGACAGGTAGGTTCCGTCGATTTCCGGCCCGAAGCCGTGCCCGTGCAGGGCGTGGCCGGTTTCGTGCAGCGTGGCATAAAACGCGGTGTTAAAAAAAGTCGGGTTATAGCGCGTCGTGATGCGCACATCCCCGTTGGCGATGCGGGTGCAGAACGGGTGCGGCGCGTCGGCCAGGTTGGCCCAGGCGGTGTAATCCACGTCGAAGGCCTCGGACGCGAATTTCACCAGCGCGCGCTGCACATCCACATCAAAAGGCTGGTGCAGCATGGAGTCATCCACGCGATTCTGGTGCGCGTTGACCGCCGCCAGCAGATCAACCAGCGCGGGTTTTTCGGAGTCAAACAGCGCCTTCACCTCGCGGGTTCTGAGACCGCGCTCCCAACTGCCGAGAAACACATCATAAATATGATCGTCGTAGCCGCGCAGGTCGGCCTCGCGCAGTTTGAGATCGAGAATGCGCTGCAACCAGGGGGCGAAGGCAGCCCAGTCGTTTTCGGCTTTGGCCTTGCGCCAGACCTCAAAGGCGTTGGCGGTGGTCAGGGCGAGTTCGGCTACAAAGTCCGATGGCAGTTTGCTTTCATACTCATAATCGCGCCGGGCCACGCGGATCAGGCTGGCGTCGTCCGAATCGAAATCGTCCAGATTGACTTCCTGCGCGGCGGCTTCCAGCAGGCGGGCGGTGGTGTCGCTGGCAAGCAGGTCATGGCGCAGCTTCTGGATGGTGGCCTGCTGCGCGGCGCGGGCTTTGCCACCCTGCGCCGGCATGTAGGTGTTCTGGTCCCACTGGAGCAGCCACGACACCATTGTCAGGTTGTGGACTTCGTTCAGGTGTGCTTTGAGTGTGTCGAGTGAGGTAGTCATGATTGAGATTTAGTCCCGTTGATTACACTGAGAGACTAATTATCCGGTCTCAACTATCAGGTTGCAACAACTTTGTCGTCTACCAGATTATCTGACTGTTTCGCTGTGATGACAGCTTTGTCACGCCCCAAATAGACATAGACGGCCAGCACTGTCCAGACGATTAAAAGCGCAGTGTTCCACCACCAACCGGGGGAATCATATACGGGCTGCGCCAGAAGCGCCGCGTACACTCGTGTGAAGAAACCGTAATTCAGCACTGCGTAAACTAAAAGGCCCACCCAAAGGTCAAACATGAGTAAGGTTCCAACGCCGATCACCAGCAGCGTAGTGAAACTTACCAGGGAAGCGTATGGCGATAGAATCAGTTGCGCGGCGATGAGGAGAGCCACTTTGGGTCGTGATAACTGTGTATCCCTGAATGCCAGGTAGATTGTCGCGACCAAAACGACCAAAGCAACAACAATCACCAGGCCCATGGGTAACATATCGTCCAGAACCCCCAAACCAGCCCAACCGGTATGCCCAGGTGAAAAGCCGCTTTGCAACCACTCCTGACCTATCCACAGCATCGTAATACCCACCACCGCACCCGAAACGGCGGCGGTGATACCCCATCGTCGCCAGGGCCAGGTCTTCAATACATATGCGCCAATCACTGCCATCAGGAGGAAGCTTACCTGTGGTTTGGCGCTTGCCAGCAGCACACCGGCACTTAACAGCCAGGGGTTCTTCTGATGATAGGCCGCCAGCAAAATCAAGACACCGATCGTAGTCAGAACTTCCAGATTACCGTCGACTGATGCTCTTATCAATGGATGAGAACCTAACAACAGCGCCAGGACAAAAACGCCACGTTTTAGAGAGATTTGAAAGGGGATACTGACCACAACTGTCATAACATAGGCAAAAATGATGATCCCTCAGCTAGCGCTTTTGCTCAGGTAGCCCAACGGCAGCACCGGCAACAAACTCCATGGCGGATGATGCGGCCCACCGCGCAACTCGACATAATTCAGTTGACCATCGGCAATGCCCAGATACATCCGATCATGCCAATCTATTGCTATTTCTGAAGGCAGGGGATCAAAGGCCCAGGCAAACACCAGAGCCATCAAAGTGCAGGCCAGAATGAATATCAGATGGCGCATTCACTACCTCCACAACACATCTGTCACTTCTATTGTAGTTGGAGAAACCACACACAAACCTATAGATTGTGGTGTAGTAGTGGGTATGATCGGCTTCACAGTCTATAAGGTTACGCAACTACGCTTTGCGCCACAGGCCGGTAAAGAGCAGCACGAAAAACAGAATGTACGTCAGCACAATCCAGACGATCAACACGGCGGCGGCCAGCCCGATCAGCGTGACATAGCCTGTGAGCGCGTTGGTCGTGGTGGTGACGACGCTGTTCACCTGATTCGAGATAGTGTTGATCTGGCTGGAGATATTATCAATAAACGCCAGGTTGACCAGGTTGGGCAGCGTCACGTTGATGGACTTGGGGATGCAGGCTGTTCGGCCCACGCTGCACGCCAGGTTGATGCCGTTCACCACGTCGATCAGCGTGTAAATGGTGTCGCGGATGAAGTTGACCACGACCTGAAGCGCGCTGCGGATGGCATTGACCGCGCTTGCCAGCGGCGCAAAATTGGCCCCCAGATTGCTCAGTTCGCGGTTGAGGGTGTTGGTCGCGCTGGTGATGCTGGCGCTGGCGGCTTCGTACACCGGGGCGACATCGTTGCGGATTTCCACAAAGGTCTGGGCGAACAGCCCGATGGCGGCGATGGGCATGAGGAAATAGACCACCAGGAGCAGTCGTACAATCCATTTAATCATTTGATTCCCCTCTCCCCAAAACATGAGCCTACCGCACTCTACGGGATATGTCACCTTCAGTGCTGAAATCTACCTCAAAAAAGAGAACATATGTTCACCATTTACCCGAACAGATATGCTAATCTGATGTCTGTAGCCATGTCGCGGGACTGGGCACACTGCGCTGTGTCCCTACGATAACAACGATCAGCAGCAGGAGTTTGCCGGGCTTACGGGCGGCGGCAGGCGGGGCTGCTGGCCTTTATGATCGCCCGCGTCTGCACCATTTTGCCAGCCGCGTGTGGACGGGCAGAGGCGGTCAACGGATAGTGCTTAGTGCCTGGTGCGGAGTGCTGAGAAAAGCAGTCAGCGATCTGGCGGGCATATAGGTCGAGTGAGGGCATGAGGGATGCAGACAACCTTAAAAACGCTGGACGCCGCAGCGGGGCGCGTGGGCGGCTACCTGATTGTGTGGGGCAGCCGGGACCAGCGCGACTTGCAGGGCGAATATTTCACACAGGAAACCGACCTGGGGCTGGACTGGTATGACCAGCGCCCGGTGCTTTACCATCACGGACTGGATGGCAACCTGAAGGCGGCGGTAATCGGCTCAATCGACAGGCTGGTGGTGGATGAGACCGGAGTGTGGGCCGAGGCGCAGTTGGACCTGCGCAAGCGCTATGTACGTGCCGTCCAGAAGCTGGTGGATAAAGGGGTGCTGGGCTGGTCATCGGGCAGCCTGCCACATCTGGTGCAGGTGGCTGACGATGGACACATCAGGCGCTGGCCTATCGTGGAGGGCAGCCTGACCCCGGCCCCGGCGGAACCGCGCCGGACAGATGTCCACACCATCAAGAGCGCCTATGAGGCGCTGGGTCTGGATACCGGACGGCTG
>CAZKIB010000149.1:0-12279 GCA_964552425.1 uncultured Anaerolineaceae bacterium
TGCACACCGCGCGCCCGAACAGCACCAGCAGCGGGTTCCAGCGCGCCCAGAATGCACGCGGCAGCGCGGCCTTCAGTTCCGCGTTGATGCGCTCCGGCTGTTTCGTCTCCGGTCTCACCAGACCGAGCCGCTTGCTGATGCGGTTGACATGCACATCGACGGTGATGTCCTCATGAATATCAAAGGCGACCTGGCGCGTCAGCACAGCCACCTTCCAGCCCACGCCGCGATACTGCACCAGCCGGTCCAGGTCGCTCGGCACAACACCCCCATCCACGTCCACGAGTCGCTGGCAGATGGCGCGCACGTACTGGGCCTTGTTCTGAAAATAGGTTACAGGCTGCACCGCTTCGAGGATTTGCGCATCGCTCAGTTTAAGCATGTCATCGGGGTTATCCGCCAGGGCGAACAGCGTCTCGGCAGCTTTGAGCGTTTGTTCCTCGCGGCTTTGCGCACTCAGCATCCCGGCGATTAAGGCTTTGAACGGCTGACCCTGGTAATGATCGAGCGTAGTAATCGGCCAGTGTTCAGCGGCTGCGCTGATGCGCCGGTAAATTTCACGCACGCGCGCCTCGTCTGCGTTCATTCGATGTAACCCAGCGCTCTCAGGTTATCGACTACGGATTCATCCATCTCGCCAAAACCGTTCGCGCCGGGCCGCTGCAACTCGCTGGTCTGCACGAACTGCGCGATTTTTGCCTGCAAATGGAGCGCGAGATCGGGCTTCGCCGGGGCCAGATTGCGCGTTTCGGTGGGGTCGTGTTCCGTGTCGTAGAGCGCCTCGATCTGGTTGTGCGCCATCGTCAGCTTGTGCGTGCCTTCATAGACCCCGCGCCGGACCAGCCGCAGCCGCAGGCGTTCAATCACGGGCGGGTTGCGATGTTCCAGCACACTCAAAAAAGTGGAGGGCGGGAACGCCTCGGAAAAAGCGACCCCGCGCTCCGTATCCGGGCGTCCATTCAGGGCGCGCGCCAGCGACAGACCCGCGACATCGGCATTCGGGTCAGCCTCATCCAGCGGGGGCTGGATGCCGGCCAGTTCCAGCACGGTGTGGAAAATGCGCCGGGTGGAGACGTTGGTTGTCACGCGCTTGCCGGCGGGGAAGACCCCGTTTGGATCACGAATAATCAGCGGCACATGCACCAGTTCCTGATGCACGACGAAGCTGTGCCCGACGAAGTTATGGTCGCCGTGCGCCTCGCCATGATCGGCGGTGATGATGACCAGCGTGTCATCCAGCGCGCCGGATGCTTTCAGGTAAGCGAACAGGCGGCCCAGGTGATGATCCTGAAAGCGGATTTCGGCGTTGTAAAAGTCGCTGAGGGTTTTGCGCTCCCAATCCTGTAATGGCGGGTCAGTGGGGCTGGCCCAGCGCGCGGCTTCGGCGTTAAAACGCTGCATAAAGCGGTAGGCATGTGCGTTCCGGCGCACATCCGGCGCAACTTCATCAAGATAATCCTGCGGCGGGCGATAGGGCAGGTGTGTGCCCATCAGGTTCAGGAACACAAACAGCGGCTGCTGGCTTCCCCCGGCGCGGTGCTGGCGCAGGTAAGCGATCAGATCATCAGTCGAGGTGGGCGTCTGGCCCTTGTAGTTGATAAAGCGCGTCCACAGCGGGACCAGCAGCGGGTTCAGCGAGGCCCGGAACAGCCAGTCCGAGTGCGCGAAATAATTCTGCACTGGCCGGGCGAAACGCTGCCAGCGTTTGCTGATGGCGCGGTAAAGCGGCCCTCTTGGCCGGGTAAAAGGCCTGCTCAGGCTGGCTCCGGCGTAATTGTAAAACTGGTCGAACCCGCGCTGAAGGCCGTTATCAAGCACGCCAACCAGCGGGTTGTTGCAAAAGCCGACGGTATGATAACCAGCCCCCTGCAAAATTTCCGGCAGGGTGGGGTGCAGGCCGGAAATCTGGCTGTAACCCTGCGTGACCTGATGTGTGCTGGGATATAAGCCCGTGAACATCGACGCGTGCGAGGGAATCGTCCACTGGGCCGGGGCGATGGCGCGTTCGAAGCGGGTGGTATCCCGCGCGAACACATCCAGCGCCGGCGATGTTTCCAGCGGATAACCGTAGGTCGACAGATGATCGCGGCGCTGGGTATCGAGTACGATAAAGAGAACGTTGGGTTTCCTGAGCATAAGCTGTGCAGTGCTTTCACGTTAAAATCCGTGCCATTATACCAGCCCTGCGCAATTTCTCCGGTCTTTCTTCGCAAATCATTATCCTTACGGATTTTGGGGAAATCTTAAGTTAATGACGACAATTCTTTAGGCCGTTTCTCAATTTATGTTTTATACTGAAGACGGACAGCCGTCTGGAAAAGTGGGGGAATACAATGTTTGACCAGACATTTCATACCGGTGACGAATATTTTGATATTGAAGCCGCCATCCGCAACGGTCATTTCGACTATGCGCGTGAACGTCTGCGGGATGTGCTTCAGGAAACACCGGATGCCGAGGCGTGGTATCTGGCAGCTCTGGTCGCGCCCACGACCTCACAGCGCATCACCTTACTCGAAAAAGCGCTGGCAATTAACCCGACTCATGATCGCGCCCGTTACACACTGGATCAGACTCATCTGTCTGACACGATTCAGGCCGCGCCGACCTCTTTTCTGGCCCGCCTTCAGAGTCTCTTTCGCCACATGGCCTGAATTCGCTGTTCGAGTACAATAGAATTATCGACGCAAACGCAGTTGCGAAGGGGTACAGCATGGCATTCGCAGTCATTGCGGGTCTTGATTATGACTCGCCTGTCGTGGAATTTAATGTGCGGCCTGAACCGGGCACTGCGCCCGATGTGATTGCCTTCAAGGCACAGAAAGGGCCGGCGAAACTGGAAATTCTGGACGTGCAGCCGGATAATCAGGGCACGAAACAACCAGACGGTCAGGTTTACCAGTGGTTTAGGCTCCGCTTTGCAGACGGCCAGGAAGGTTGGCTGCGCAGCCATATTCTGACCATTGAAGGCGACTGCACCCGCTTTGGCTATGGTATGGTTTCAAGCCCGACTTACGCCTACAGACTTGCGCGCGTTGTCGCAGTCCAGGCTGCTGCACCGCCGCCCGCGCCACCGGCTGCGGTTCAACCTGCCGCGTCTGCCATTCCGTCCCCGGCCCAACCCGTCGCCGCGCCACCTGCCGCTGCTGTGCCCTCGGCTCCACCACCGGCGGCTCCTGCGCCCACCCCCTCAGTGCCTGCGCCGGCCGCACCGCCCAGTGTGGCGGACACAACCTGCGCCGGTACGGTGAGCGCTGCGCGTGGAGCCAACCTGCGTCGTGCGCCGGTCAGCGGCGAATCCCTGATGATTATTCCCTTTGAGGCCATTGTTTCGGTTCTCGAAGTCCGCACCATCCCCGGCGAACCGTTCCGCTGGGTGCAGGTGCGTTATGAAAACAATGAAGGCTGGACGCGCGAAGACCTGCTGACTTACAGCGGTGACTGCGCCCGTTTCAACCTGCGAGTGACATCCACCACGCCAGCGACGCCCGTCACCTACATCGAATATACCGGCGTGGCGCTGTACCCGGTCCCGATGGCCCGCTACCGTTTCATTCGCGGGTTTACCGGCCATCAGCCCAATCACCCCGGTGTGGATTACGGCGGTGACGATGGCGAACCGATCAAAGCTGGGCCGGCAGGTGGTCTGGTGGTGGCGTCGAAAGAATGTGTGCGCTGCAATGTGCCCGGTAAACCGAGTACGGTATTGCAGGGATTCAGCCTGGGGGACTCGCGCATTTTTACGGACGACGGCTGGAACTTCGGGTTCGGACACTACATGATTGTGCGATACCTGCACAATCAACTGCCGCAGACCACACGCCAGCAGTTGGCAAGCCGCAACTTGTCCGGGGCGCATATCTACGCCATGTACGCGCATCTCAGCCGCCGCGATGTGCCTGTGGGTACGGTTTTGGAACCCAATCAGGTGTTCGCGGCCTGTGGCAACACCGGCAATTCCAGCGGCGCACACCTGCACCTGGAAATTCGTGCTTCATCCAGTCCGACCTTCACCAGTTGGGCCGCCATCGGCAGCGGGCTGGTGGACCCACTGATTATGTTCGAACCCTGACCTGTTCGCCGCCCGAAATCACTCTTGCAAACCTCTACGAATTGGCTATACTAGATTTAACATTTCGGGCAATTAGCTCAATTGGCAGAGCACTCCTTTGACGTGGGAGGGGTTAGAGGTTCGAGTCCTCTATTGCCCATAATCTAGGACACCACTCGAACATCCGGCTTTACCGCCGGATGTTTGATCCTCAGCGAGGTTCTCCGAGGAACTTCTACCACCGCTTACCTTTTCAGAAACCTCCTGTAGGTACGCAAATGGCGGAAGCCCATCCACACCAATACTCTTTCCCTCAGGGTTCAAGACAACCCTCTCAACCACGTTCCGCAATAACTCCCTTTGATCAGAGTGCGGTAACGTTTCATACAGTATACCTAATTTTGAAATTATGGTGAGCGCTTCATCGAGATCAGCAATGTACGTTTCGCAGCGCTGGTCTAAAAGCGCCAGACCGCCGCGTAAGCGCTGACGCTTATCTTGCCACTCTGCCCACAAGTTGCGCCAATTCTCTTCCGTCACCATGCCTGCTGCATACAAGCGCAACACCCTTGCTTCTTCCTCATCAATCTGTTTCAGCGAACGCTCGATTTCAGCGCGTTCATCAGGGCGTAGTCGCCCCAACTTATCGGCAACTTCTTCAATGTAGTATTCACGGATACACGGTAGAACAGTCTTGTCTACCTGAATACGCCGGAGATTGTCTGCAAGCTGTTCCTCCACATCCCTACACAAAAAGTGAAGTGGATAACGCTCAAGGCGATAGTGTGCCGTCCCTCCGCCACTCCGTTTCGTGTTCGATCTGGAACATTGCAGCCGATACAGCTTGTCACCTGGCAATGTAGGGTCTTTGGGAGCAGCAGAAAGGTAGATTAGCCCCTTCAGCAAGTAGTCATGCTTCCGCTTGGTGTATTTGTTCTGCGAGCGCTTCGTCAAGATTTCTAAGCCTCGCTCGAACTCCTCAGTTGTAACGATTGGCTCCCAGTTGCCACGTAACGTTTTCGGAGGGATATTTGCTTCTTCGCTGACGATCCAACCTGCGTAAGTCCAGTTACGAAAGATATCTGCCAGTGTGTTGTAATTGGCTTTGCGTTTCCCATTCTCTTTAACCTCAACAAACGGACGTCCACTGCGATGACGATAGCCCTTTGCATGAAGCTCCTCCGCGATTTCCGCCAGAGTTAGCCGATCTTCCAACAGCAAATCCCAGGCAGATCGGCGCACGCTTCGGGTCTTGTTCCAGATGATGCCCTTTTTTCATATAGGATTTGCGTCCGGGCTGTTCATCCTCGACGCTTATAAAGCCATCAGGATGAAGTCCAAGATACCCACCATTGTTACGTTTGGCCTCACCAGCACCTTTGATACGAAGCCCTGAAAGCATGGACTCGCGGCGTGCTAGGGTGAATGATAAAGCAACGATCACGCGATCATCGGGATCCATCGGATCGAGATCAGGGTGGTTAGCGAAGCGAACTGAGACTCCAAACTCGTCCAGTTCATCAATCGCACGCAAGGCTTCCGTATCATTGCGCCCGAAACGGTCTGCGCGTTCCACAACCACGTGAGAGAATTTCCCTGTCCGAGCATCTTCCAGCATTCGTTGATAACCTGTGCGCTGGGGCGTTCTTCCAGTTAAGACATCCTTGTATTCTTCGATGACCGGTAAATCTGAGCGTTCCAGAACTGCCCTCTCGATAATGAAACGCTGACGATCCTGAGATGCCTGTGGATTCTGTGCCTCTTCATCGCTAGTGCGGAGATAGATTGCCCAGCCTTGCTGCGCTGGAACGACTTTACTCTTACGACGCGCCATCAGTTCTACCGTTCATGTGGGTCAATTTATCTGCTTACAATACAGTGATTTTGGTGTCTTGTGTTTTTGAACACTCTGCTGACTGGATTTCGGCACAACTAGGCGCTTGCTGAGCCGATTTCTTCAGTATCTCGGCAACTGTAATGAGCCGGACAACCATCTCGTGCGTTTTTATCCCGTGAAAGTCTCTCTCAGTGTGTGAAGGGAAGGATGTATTTGTCATCGTCTAAAACCCCGTTTTTATCAAGCGTGTCGATCATGTATCCGTTGCCGCCAACGACAGACCAAGTAGCGCTTGTCAGCTTTGCAATAGGGCTAATGTCAGCAGAATAGCACGAAGCGAGACAATCCAATGTCCTATTCAGGACATGATCTATGACATCACAACAGGAAAAATGTAATATGGTCAATGCAAAAACGGATGTGTAGAGTCAGGTTTCACCCGTTCGTCATCAATTTGTAGCAGCTTAATCTGGAAGAAGGATGACAGTAAGCGAGAAGTTAAAACGGGTCGTGGATCAACTCCGATACGACTTCAGCGAATTTGAGCTAAACCACTTTATCGAACATATAGAGCGGCTGCAACGGCGAGAGATTATTGTTCAGCCCATTCCGTTCGAGATCGGTCTATCCGCAGTGTGGGTTCGAGCAGAAACTGCCGATTACATCTTCTATAATTCCAGAACCCACGCCATTCATAAGACACACAACATTCTCCACGAAATCGCACATATTCTCTTGGGGCATACCTGTCGAACCATCAACGAGGTATTGCCGCCAGAGCTATTGGCTCAGATTCAAAATAAGCCTCTGCAAGGGCGGCTCAGGAAGGCCGATCCTCACTTGCGCACCGACGCGGAAGAACAGGAAGCAGAAGCGTTGGTGTTTCTCATCCAGAAAAGACTGGTAAGTGCCAATCGCATGGCGGAGCTTATGGGTCAAAGTTCATCCATTGACGCCCTGCGCCGGTGGGCTGATGGTATGGCCTTTGATGATTGAAGACAGCCTTATGGATATAAGAAGTATTCTCACAATCTGTTTGTGGATCATCTTCTGTGTAACCCTCTTGCGAGCTGGGCGCAGAGGTCGTTTATCTCAGCCCATCGGACGTCGCATGTGGTGGATGTTCTTTTTGAGCATCCTGGCATTTAGTTTTTGGGGCGAAACAGCGGAGATGACGCTGGATCAGTTTTTCGGTGGTCTGCCGGTCGCGCTCTACCTGAAATTCTGCTGCCTGATTGGGGTTTGCTATCTATATTTGCAGATGCTGCGCGAGGTGGGGAGTTATCCACTAAAACGCACACCCCTAGATTACGTAGCCCCATCCGCTATCAGCTTAGGACTGGTAAGCTTTGTTGTGTTTGCGTTCTTGCGGCCCATCCCAATAGATGACCTCCGCTTCATCATCATTGGTACTCGTGATGCAGTCGTCCTGTTATTCATCGGTTCTGCTTTTCTACGCGGCACACTGATTATGCGGTTACAGGAGCAGGTGCTGGCGATGCGGTTCAAGCAAGCCGCGATTGTGCTGTTCTTTACCTGCTTTGCGATTACGACTCTCGGTTCAATCTCAGCGGCGGTGATGACGATACTGCGCATTGGCGATGCAAAATTGGCATCTACTGTATTGCAGCCATTCATCTATCCGTCTGTCTTTTTCTTTATCGTCATGCTCGTCCCCTATCGCTGGTACGGTGGTTTACTCCACCTCCAGCGTTTGTTTACCTATTACCGAATCAAACGGATTGTACGCCTGGTGACACAGACAACCGGTACTCAACCTGATCTGTATACACCGCGCACCGTCTGGAATCGGCCTGGCGAACTGGAATTAGCAATTTATCGCGCTGTCATTGGTATCCTGGATTCTTATCCGCTGCTGCGCGATACACAGAGTGCGCATTCACTTTTCTCTGAAATACATCAGCTTGTCTCAACAAATACCGATTATGCAGACTTGGTTGGAGCGCTGGCGCGATTGCCTTATGATCGATCCCATTCCTGATCACACGAACCGATTGGCTTACATCTTGGGGCGGGTCTTTCACCCGGCGATTATCTGCATTCCCACACTCGCCTTGATCCTGAGCGATTTGCCTTTGCTGGATGCAATTCTGTGGACTGTTTTGGTCGCGGGGATTGTGACCGTACCCGGACTCATAACCATCTCCCTGTTAAAACGGCAAGATCGCTATGTGTATCAGCGACAGACTCGTCGCCCCGTGTACATCGTCGCCTGGCTGAGTGTGGTTACATGCTTTGTTATCATTTGGCTACTGGATGGTCCGGTCGCTCTGCGCGTTTGTGCAGCAACGCTGACCGTCTGGCTGCCGGTACAGTTACTCGTCAACACGTATTACACCAAAATTTCTACTCATGTCGCTGTCGCTGCTGGCTGTGCAACTGGGTTATGGATGCTGGGAAAATTGAATACACCCTTCCTTCAAGTCACCGTACTCATCATCATTCTGCTAACGATTTGGGCACGCGTAACCACGCGCAATCATACGGTTCAGCAGGTGATACTGGGGCTATTGGTGGGTGCGGGTTGCGTACTGGTGGTATTTCCCCTGGTGCAAGGAGCAATCAGCAGTCAATGAGTATGGGGGTTTCCCAAACGCATCCATTCCATCAGGGTGAGCACATTACGTTGGCCTTTAGCCGATAATCGACCAGCCTCAACCGCAATTTCGCTTAGCAGCGATGACGCACGACGGAACTGATGTGTATACAGATATTCCCGACACGCTGCTACGGTCTCACACTCAAAGTAATCCAGTGAGATGCCATAATACTGGCACAAGGCAAGCAGCGTCTTCAGGCGAGGATTTGTGGATTTGCCTTGAAGCAGATTCGCCAGCGTCTGGTCACTAATGCCCGTGGCTCCAGCGATCTCAGTAAAATTGGGGATGCTTCGAGGGGCAGTGTTATAGCTAAACAACACTCTGACTTGTTCACTGATTGTCATGCCTAACACAGCTTCAGTCTTCATCGTATCGTTCCAGATTAGGCAGCGGGGGCAGATGATTACCGTTTTTACGCTGCTCTTCGGCGGCCTGCACCCACTGAATAATCGTGAGTACATCGCGTTGGGATTTTGGTGACAAATGCGTTGCCCGGAAGGCAATCTCGTTAATGGGGGATATGGCTTCTGCCTGACCCCCAGCTAGAAGCGCATAACACTCCTCAGCACTGCGGGTCTCAAAGTAACGCAGCGGAATATGAAAGAACCGGCAGATTTCACGCAGCGTGTGCAGCTGTGGGTTCTTGATCTTGCCCGTGCGTAACTGGCTCAGAGTTGCCAGACTCACATCAATAGCAGCACTCACTTCCTGCATGGTAAATGAACGCCCCGTGGGGTGCTTGACCTCATCAAAGAGAATTTGCAGTTGCTCAGATACTGGCAGGAAATCGTCCATCTCAGACCCTTGAATTTTATTATACCAAATTTTCGTGGGTGCTTACCAATTTATCAAAAATTAAGGTTTACATTTCACTCTATTGATTATATGCTCATCATTATAGCCCAATTGTGCGTGTCAGAGGTAAGAGTACATCTTTGCTGTTAGCTGAGGAAGGATTTTATCACCGATGCAGCCTACCAAACTGATTGTGTTGGCCTCCAATGATCTGGTACGGAGTGGTGTCAGGATGCTGTTGCAGAATTCGCGCTCCATTGAAATTGTCCAGACATTTTCTTCTATCTACCAATGTGAACAGTACCTTATCCAACATTCAGCAAATGTACTTCTGCTTGATGACGCCGTTCTCGGAAATTTTACCCTGACACAAACCATGTCGAAGTTACGAGAAGCTTGTCCGACACTCAGGGTTATTGTGCTGAGCGACTATTTAAGTGAACACTATGTACAGCGCTTGATCGATTATGGGGTGTCCGGTTTTATCTACAAACAGGATCGGTTGGAGGATACCCTGATCGTGGGTATCCAAACAGTCGCCGACGGGCATATCTTTCTTTCGCCGCAAGCATCCGCTTTGCCCTACGGTCACACAGCGGATGCGCAGCTCAACCGCACGGATTTGGAAGTCCTGCGCCTCATCGGTCGGATTCCATACCCGCAGCTCGCGGGCACCGTCGACACGCCGGAAGGCACTGATCTGCACCGTTCAGGAAATTAGCGCACGCGTTGGCATCGTGGATCGCTCGGTCTATCGCATTCGCGCGAAGCTGCGGCAGTATCTCGATGTGCGCACCAATGAACAGGTGGTGGAGGCAGCACTGAGACGCGGATTACTGCAAGTTGGACACACATCCGAGGTTAGTAAATAAAGCCCATAATCCACCTGCCACGCCAGCAAAATGTTGCTTCAGGCTTACAAGGTCCAGCACTTCTACGAAAGACATCATACGTGTCAAAATTTACTTATGACACGCAAATTTCCATTTCCCATTGTCAGGTTTTGCGCCTGTTCCTTTTGGCATTTCAAGTTAATGTGGATCTCAAGTCAGTGATCACATGAGGGCCAAACTGTGAAGGGCATTCAAATTCTTATCGCCGATGCTGCCGACTTAACCCTTCTGGGTGCGCGGATGGTGCTGGAGAAAGATAAACGCTTCCAGATCGTGGGCAGTGTGCGCAGCCTGAGTGACTTGATTACCACAGCGTTGCAACAGCCGCCCGATCTGATTCTATTCAACGAATGGTTTTATGACGTAGACATTCTGTCCGCCGTGGAGCAGGTGCAGCAAAGCGCACCTGCTGCTCGACTGATTGTAATGGGTTCATTCGCGGACGGATTGCTCATCCAGGATTTGTTTCATATTGGGGTCAAAGGCTACTTGTACAAAAGCGACGATCTTCAGGATTGCCTGATTCAGGCTATCGATACAGTGATGCGGGATCGACTTTACCTCTCACCAACCGCCAATGCTGAATATCTGGTAGCCATGCAATCTCCTCTGCGCGACTGGCAGCTTGACGCGGAATCGCGGACGGTACTGCGGCTGTTAGCGCGCGGTTTGCACATCACCGATATCGCTTCCCAGATGCAAGTCCCCTTACGACGCATATATTGGGTGCGGCAGAAACTCCGCAAACGTTTTGGCGCGAACACGAATGAACACCTCATCCGAATGGCAGTTGCCGAAGGTTTCGTTTATATGGAAGACTGAAATTTTGCTATCCATATTGCCAGAACTTCTCATTTAAAACTGAAATCCTGCAC
Source organism: uncultured Anaerolineaceae bacterium (assembly GCA_964552425.1). GTDB lineage: Bacteria > Chloroflexota > Anaerolineae > Aggregatilineales > Phototrophicaceae. Next base: position 11,073 of record CAZKIB010000149.1, read on the forward strand.
AGGTTGGACAGGCCGCATTTGCTACGCTGATTCTCGGAAACGAAACGGCGGAGGTAACGAATGCGGCATTTGTTGTTTGTGTTGGCGGTACTGTGTCTAGTAACGTGGAGCACGGTCTTTTACCTTTTATTTGAACGGAATGCACTGGCGACAGCGGCGCTGCCCACCTTGATGGTGCTGCCTTCGCTGACTCCATCGAATACCCCGACGCGCACGCCACCGGCAACCGATACCCCCACCGCGACGGTAACGTTCACCCCCACCTACACCCCAACCGCAACGGCGACCTTCACCCCCACGCTGACCTCGACGCTATCGACGCGGGTAGTCGAAATCAGCGCGGTCATGCCCGGTGTCTATGTGCCACCCACAGCAACAGACTTTCCCTTTGGCACGATTCTGCTGTCCGCGCCGCCGCTACCCATCGAACCGCTGCCGGATGCAACGAACGAACCCCCGCCCTATGAAGGCTGGTACAGCTTCGAGTCGGATAACCCCGCCGTGCGTTACAGCACGCACTGGGAACCGCGTCTCCATGTGAATGCCAGTCAGGGACAGTATCACCGCAGCGAGAATGTCAAGAGTTATGCCAGCTTCAGCTTTGAAGGTGAAGGGCTGCGAATCCGTTATGTCGCCGCCCGCAATATGGGCATCTTTCAGGTGGTCGTGGATGGCGTGGTCATCGACACCGTAGATGCTTTCGCGCCGGAACTGGCGTTCCCCGGCACGCGGGTCTACACCGTTGGACGTGGGACACACACGCTGGAACTTCGCAGCGCCCAGGGACGCAATCCGCAGAGCGAAGGTTATGTGCTGGCGCTGGATGCGGTACAGGTCTTTCGCGGGACAGTGAACACGTTGATTATCACGCCGCCGGTGGAGACCTATACGCCCACCCCGCAACCCATGCCCGCCGCAGGTGTGGAACTGATCGGTGCGCCGCCGACGGTGCAGCCCACCACGACCCCCATTCCACCGAGTTTAGTCACGGTTTCGGTGGTTATCGCCTACGACGAAAACGGCAACCGCGCTGTCGATCCGGCGGAAGGTGTGTCGGACATTTCGGTGCGGGTGGTCGAAGTCGGAACCAACCGCGTGATCGCGCAGGCATTCACCTACAGCAGCGGCTTTGCCAAGCTTCAGGTCGTCACTTCTGCACAAGCGCGGGTGGTCGTGCCGTATTTTGGCAAGGTCTGGCCGCTTCCCA
>CAZKIB010000149.1:12317-15105 GCA_964552425.1 uncultured Anaerolineaceae bacterium
CACGCTGCTGCTCACCCCCGGCAACCAACCCGGTCTGATTCCTTAAATGAGGACAACTGTGATGAAGAATGAACTGTCTCTGGCGCAGGTGCAGCGTTCCATGCTGCTGCGCTCGATTTATCTGCTGGTCGCGCCGGTCATGCTGCTGTTCGCGGTTTTAGCGTGCGGCACCCTTGTGACCGATCTGGCTTCCTACACCTGCCCAACACCTGTACCACAGGCAACCGCCACCACGCTGGCAGGCACACCCATACCGACGCTGCCGCCGCCACCCACCCCTTACACCATCAGCCCGCCGCAGGATTTTTACGTCGGGGATGCCGTCTTTGTCGGGCAGCAGGGTGCGCCGCTGCGTCTGCGTTTCCGCCTTCAAAATGTGCGGAGTCAGCCTGCCCCGCCGCTCGGCGGCAGTTCGCGCAATCTGGTGACATGGCAGCTAGAAATCCGCAATCTGGGCAGCATGACCTATGAGACTGTTCCGGTCGCTCTTATGGTCATTACGCGGATTACAAGCGCGACTAGCAGCCAAATAGGTATCTGGCGTACCTCTGAGGCGGCTATGATTGCCGTCGGCTTCACCAACGAGAACTACGATCCACTTCTACCCGGTTCGATGCGGGTGTATCGCCTCGCGGCATACATCCCAGCTGGCAGTGTGCGCCAGTTCGCTTATTTGCTGGATGGCGATGGCGGCAACCGTATCACCTGGGTAAACGCTGCCAATCCCTACTGCTCCGGCGATGTCACTGATTAGCAGAAAGGAACATTCATGCCTGATTTCGCACGGATGATGGATGAGCTGCAATACAGCCTGATTGTACTGATCGCTGGCATCCATTGGGGGCTGCAAAAAGCTGTCCTTATGGCGGGTTATACGGTCAAGTTGGTAAACCAGTGGCTAATCGAAAATGCCTTCATGCCGATCATCGCCCAAACTAACGACAGTCTGAGCCTTGCTGTGAGTGTAGTATTTGTCGTCGCACTGCTGGTGCTGGGGATCACCTACCTGCTGGCAGCATTTATCCGACTGGATGTCGTCGCTCCACGCAGTGCCATCATGTGGTACGTAGCAGGTTTGTTGTTCTTCACCATCGGACCAAGTTTCTATCAAGGGATGAACGCCTTCCGGCTGAACATCAGTCAGGTGATGTACGTGAGCGTGCTTCAGGGATTGGACGACAACGCGGGCGACTTCTCATCGCTGGTGCAGGTCAATTCCAACGATCTCGATTTGGGGCCGCTGTGTGACCAGTTCGATGTGTATCTGCCGGGCGCAACCGGGCCGGGACCGATTGATGGGTTGGATATTGCTACGGCGTATTTGCGCGGTCATGCACAGGATGTGATGGGGTATCCCCAACCGGTCTACTCACCGGGCTGTGAGATTTACCTGCAAAACCCCAATCCCTCGACCTGGGCTGGTGTAGGCGGTAGTTCCATTGTGCCTATGGATTGGAATATAGAAGGTGGCTACTTTGATCATGCCGTCGCGCCAATCACTTGGGATACAGTTGACGAAAAGATACGTGCTGGCGCGGTGGCGCTGGCGGGATCATCCCAGCAGCGGGCACTGACGGCGTGGCCGCTGCTGCTGTTCGGGTTGGCCGAACAAATTGTGCATCTACTCATCACGATTGCGATGGGCATCACCTTCATTTCGTTTGGGGTTGCCATTCTGTTCGCCTTCTTCAAGCGCACAGAGAGCATCGCCCACAGCATTATCAACCAGTGGATCGAACTGATCGTGCAGACCACCATCATCGCGCTCATTCAGGCGCTGGTGATTGGCTTCTTCTTGGCAGGCGCAGCGACCGGCAGTGCCGCAGCAGTAGTTGGCATCGGCTTGATTTGTCTGGTCTTCATTCTAATTACCGTTTGGTCGGGCATCAAAGCGGTGTGGAACAGTTTCAACCGTCTGTTCAATGCGATGGGGCAGGTCTCAGGTGGTGTGCTGCTCTCGCCCGGTTCGGTCACGTCGGCTGCTGTGACAGGCGCAACTGCCGCTGCAACAGGCGGCGCTTCCCTGATGACCAGCATGGGGTCGAATGCGCTAGCAGGCATGAATGCCCTGAACAACGGCGCGACGACGGCACAGACCGCCGGATTAATGTTCGGTGGATTCAACAGCCTGAGCGGTGCTGCCCGAACTTTAACGCATCTGCCCGGTCTGCGTGGGACAGCGTTAGCTGAAGCTGCCGAGCAGTTCACCGAAGGTGCGGCCACGCGGCAGGTGGCGGGCAGCATCCCGGTGATTGGACGCGCCGCCGGACCGCTGGTTGGGGCAGCGCTGTTGAGTGACCGTGACCCGGCGAAAGCCGAATATGACGAGTACGGGCGGGTGGTGTCGCGTCCGATGCTCGTTCCGGCAGTCGGCGAAGCGTTGGAAAGCTGGACACTGCCAAAGGATGCGAAGCGCAAACGCGGCGCACGTCCGCAAAACGATGCTGACTGGTTTGAAGATGAAAACGGCGAGATGGTTGCAGGTTTCACGCCAGCCAGAGCGCGGCGCACCGGGATGTTTACCCCGGTGGCATCCATCCCCATAAACGAAGGGGGTGAAGACAAGTCCGATGCCCGCCGGAGACAGGAACGCAGCGACTACGCGGCAGAGATGAACAGCGAAGAGATGGAGCAGCATGTCTCGGACGCGCTGAAAGCTCACACCGGTACACATTCCACGCTGGGGGCGATGATTGAAAAGGATGGCAAGTCCGATATGACCCGCTTCGACCAGGTGGCAGCGCGGCTGGAAGCGAGCGCTGAGGCGCTGGCAAATGCCGCCCGTCTG
>CAZKIB010000149.1:15115-17095 GCA_964552425.1 uncultured Anaerolineaceae bacterium
CAAATGCAGGTGATGTTAGGACAGTTGAAGGTCTCCGGCGGCGGCGATGTTGCTGGTGTGCTGGGCGATGTCATCCGGGGGATGCAGACCGAGCGTATCCAGAACGGACAGCCTGCTGTGGGTGGTGCTGATCATCTGACGGTGGCAGATCGCATGGCGCGGGCGATGGGCGTGATGCCTGTCGGCGGTGAGAAACCGCCCATTCAGCAGGATGTATCCCGCTTTGGGTTGTTCGCAGATCAGGCGCTGAGGTTAGGGATTTCCGGCACGCAGGCAGAACAAGTGGTGCGGGAGGTCAAGTCGTCGCCGGATGGTCGTCTGACTGACCAGACGCGAACCGCGCTGGTCGAGCAGGTACGGGCTGACGGGAATATGTCTTACGAGACCGCCCGTGAAGAGGTCAACCGGCTGGAACACAGCACTCAGATGCTCCCGAATGAGATTACCGCATTTGGCATGATGGCAGTGCCTCAGCCGGTCATCCAGCCGCAGATTGATGTGGAACCCAACATCACCGTTGAACCACAGGTGGATGTCACCGTCGAAGCGTCAGCGGATGATGGCGACGCTGCCTACACCGAAGCCATGCAGAAACAGGCAGCGCTCGGTGGCAGTGGCAGTGTGATTGGAGGCAATTCCTGATGGACGTGCTGCGTTATCACAACTTAGAAGAACTGCATGGGCTGTCGCTGAGTGAGCTTCACGCCCTCTGGGAACTTGTGCCAACGGATCGCCAGCGTGCTTACAAAGCCGCCTACGAGCGCGAAGTCCGCACGGCGGGGGCTTTTGGCTCGGATGAACTCGAACGGCAGGTCGCTGCTGAACTGCTCAAACGCTATGACGAAGCAGCGCTCGTCCCGGTAGGGTCGCGCTGGGCGCGGACACCCGGCAGAGTGCAGGAAGCGGCGCAGCAGAATGTGGTGCTGGATGCGCCGGAGGATGAGGTCAAACCTGCCTCCGGCAAGCCCTCCCCAAAGGTCATGCTGGCAGTTGGACTAGCGGCGCTGCTGTTCTTTGGCTTCATGTTCACACGGTTGCTCAGCGGACGTTCATCCGGTGATGTTGAGGCGACACCGGAGGTCAGCCCCACTCCGACACCGCTGGTCAGTCCAACCCCCACGCCGCTGGCGCTGGAAGCGCAGGATGATGTGATTCAGGGCGGCGACAGCGGGCGTGAAGTCGCCTATCCGGTCAATTTGCAGGTCATCCTGTCGGATGGCGATGCGCCGCGTGTTTGGGTGGTGCAGCGCCGCCGGGTGCAGGCTTCGGAATGGCGTTTTGACCTCAATCCTGATACCGCATCCTTCGTCAACGGTATGTCGGTGCGTCCCGTGATTGGCATCCCCTGGTCGGAGGAAAACGAGTCTTTCTTCGACGACATCAGCGCAGGCACATCCTTCCTGCTGACCATGAACACCGGCGCGGTGCTGCGTTTTGAGTTTGATGATCGGCGCGAGGTGCGCCGCAGCGAGACGAACATCTTCCGGCAGGTCAGTCCGGGACTGGTGCTGCTGCTGATCGGCGAAACCGATGATGATGGACTACCTACAGCAACCCGCACGCTGGTCACAGCGACCTATCCACCGGAACAGGAACTCTCGCGGGATGGGCAGATCATTGGTGTGGACATCACCCTTCAGGAAGGTGGTGTGGGTGAACAGCTTCCATTAGGCGATGCAGCCATTACCTTGCAGGACGCACAGCTCGTCGCTGACCAGCCCGATTTGCCTGCCGACAGCCAGTATCTCCTGCTGAATTACGAAGTTTTAGCAGGCGCGGAAACGCTGGATACGACAATCTGGCGGGTGGAATTTGTGGATGCCGGTGGGCAGATTTACACGTCAGGCAGCACCGCCCTGACTTATACGGATTTTGATGCGCTGCCGCTGGAAATCCCGGCGTTGTCTGCGCTGTCGGCATCAGTGGGTTACATCGTGCCAGATACCCTTCAAGGCGGGCACTGGATCATCACTGACACGG
>CAZKIB010000150.1:0-1212 GCA_964552425.1 uncultured Anaerolineaceae bacterium
GAACAACCCGCCGGGGATGGGCTTGCCATCGACGATGAAGTGTTTTTCGTGCAGATGCCAGCCGCGCGGGCGCACCAGCAGTGTGGCGGTCTGCTCGTTCAGCTTATACAGGCGGCCATCGGGATTGTTGAAGGTGATCGTCCGGCGCACCGCGTCGCGCATGTTGATCTGCCCATCGACCATGTTGAACCAGGTCGGTGAGTTGGCATCCTCAAAGTCGGCCATGAAGACCTTCGCGCCGCTGTTGAGCGCGTTGATGACCATTTTGCGATCTGTTGGCCCGGTAATTTCGGTGCGGCGGTCCCGCAAATCGGGGGGGATGGGCGCGACCTGCCACTCCGCATCGCGGATGTGCTGCGTCTCCGGCAGAAAGTCAAGCATGGCCCCGGCGTCGATGGCGGCCTGGCGTTCTTTGCGGCGCTGCAAGAGTTCGTCGCGGCGTCCGGTGAACGTCCGCACCAGTTTCGCCACGAAAGCCACCGCTTCCGGTGTCAGGATTTCCGCAAATTCCGGCGTGATCGTTCCGGTGATTTCCACACCGTCAGGGTAATTCGTCATGATTGATCCTCTCAAGAAGGGTGTTTATTTACTGCGGGGTGAGTATACCATCTTTGCAGCGGTGAGTAGATTCCATTGGCATCATGTGGCAGGGCGACCCAATCTCTGAAAAGCAGTTGAGAAACAGGTAATATTACAAAAGTTACATAAGATTTCGTTTTATGTGGGCAACCAACCTCAAAATATTACTGTGAATATTTCGCCCTGTAATACTGAATTGCCGCTTCTCGCTCGATACGTCATTCATCATCAGTCATAAAATTTGAGTCATTACTACCCAAGAATATCGCGCACCGCCAGCTTGAAACCGGGTAACTCCGGGCTACCGTCGAACACATCATCAATTGACAACACCTGCGTTTCCTTGCCGGGACGAAACACTTCAAACCCTTCGCCGGGCAGGACCAGTACCACCAGCGGCGTTCCGTGTTTGAGATATGCCTGTGCTTTGCGCCGCTGCGATGCTCTCGACTGCGAATCCGAGCGAATTTCAACCGCAATCAACGGTGGCTCAGTCAGATAGTCGGCAGTCGTGGCCTGGTTGATGCTAATGTCAGGGATAAACTTTTCGCCATTGAGGACGTGCAGCACTTCGGTATAGACCACACCAACCGGATTTTGTTTGTTGTAGGTATGAAGCGCCGTTCCAAAGTC
>CAZKIB010000150.1:1227-2462 GCA_964552425.1 uncultured Anaerolineaceae bacterium
CACTTCGACAATCTCCCCATCAATAAAATCGAAGCGCTTGTCTGGATGCTGCTCCGCAAACGCGATAAACTCCTCGGCGGTCATCTGCTGTTGTACGAACATATCCCACCTCGCTCTGTCTTCTATCTCCCATTATATAGTCAGTAAAGTCGCATCGTGGAGTCTTACCCTGCCTCTTTGCGCCTGCGCTTCTTTGCGTTGAATCTTTTCTTTTTATGCTTAAAACAACATCCCATCCCGAAATTCCAGCATCTCCGCCTCACCCGCGTCGATAAAACCGTCACTGGCCCGCACATCCTCCAGCAGCGCCGGGGAAACATACACTTCCTCCAGGTCGAGCGTGCTGCGAATGCGCATCACCCGTGCGGTTTCACGCCCCTGCGGGTTGGGCCGGAAGACATGATCGAGTGCCGCTTCGATGGCCGCTTCGTCGGTTTCATAGACCAGCGGCAGGCGGCCTCGTTCCAGAAACCCGCTGGTGAAAATATTCTTGGTGAAAATCGGAAAGTCGATCTTGTCCAGCAGGCGGCGCGTCGTGAAATCTGCCAGCCCGACCCCGGTGGCGTTGCCATGTGACGCCTCGGTCAGGTCCAGCACCACCAGCGCCTGGACTCGCGGCGCGTCCGGTTCCGGCTCCCCGGCGATACGCCAGCGCCCGATGACGTTGGTATCCATCCCCGCCCCGCTGATGTCCTTGCCAAGCTGATCGACAATCAGCACATCGATGTCATCCACCGGCAGGCGTCCGATCAGCCGCCGGGCTTCATCCAGCAGGCGCTGTTCGCGTTCGACAATGTTATCCGCCCGCAGCACTTCCAGCAGCACCGGACGGTGATAGCCATCCTCGACGGTTGCCACCCCCGCGATCAGGTTGATCTTCGCCAGCAGCGCTCTGGCGACCTCCGGCATGACATTCCGCAGGCCGTAGACCCCGTAGCTGTGCTGCATGGCCGCGCCACGCTCCTTACCCAGGCCAATCGCCAGCATTTTGAGCAGGCCGCTTTCGTGCGGGCCGTGAAAATCCGTGTGGATTTTGACGCGGTTGACGATGATAAGTCCGTCGGCTTCGGCCACGTTGCGGTCCAGGTGGAGCGGGTGGCCCTGCGCGGTTTCGCCCATGATGACTGTCTCCATCGTGGCGCGCAGCGGGCAGCCCACGCTGGCTTCGGTCACGCCCAGCCCGGCCAGCACCTCTAGCTGACCCTCTGGCGTGGCCCCGCCGTGACTGCCCATCG
>CAZKIB010000150.1:2599-5078 GCA_964552425.1 uncultured Anaerolineaceae bacterium
CCGCCAGCCGCAGCCGCTCCCATTCCCGGTTGAGGACGAGGTCAATCTCTACCGGCTGGCCTTCCGGCAGACGCCGCCGCACAGCCGCCAGCGGTGGGATACGGGTTGTGATTTGTGTGAGCATGGGACTCTCTCCGCCATTGTTCCCGCAGACTATAACCCGCCCCCGGCGACCATTCAACACCATTGGTTCGGCGGACGGTGTTCCGCGCCGCAGATTAAAACCGTGCGCCTGATATGCAGCAAGTCCGTTAAAACCGACTCGCGGACCCTGGGTGCGCCTTGAGGCCACTTGAGTGGACCTGAACTCTGGTAGCCGGATGTTTTGAGTCTCAGAATGCGAAAAGCGTAACTGGCAGTCACAGTATTCCTGTCTTTTGACTGTGGACTGTAGACTAAAGACTTTCGACTGTTCGCCTACCCTTTGAATTTGTAGGCCTGGTTGTGCTGGATGTAGTCCACGTCGTCCACGAACACGGCGTTGGTCGCCAGATCGGGATGCTCGAAAAAGGCCTCTGTCCCTGTGGGAAAACGGACCGGGGCCTGCTGCCACCAACGGATGACATGGATCATGGCGATCATCGGGCGCGGCGCAGCGGTGTGGTTCGGCATCCCCCGGTGCCACAGCCGTCCATCGCGGATGAGGAGACCGCCGCTGCGCACGGCTGGCTGGATGGGCGGGACTTCGGCGCGCCGCGCTTCAACCCACGCCTCCGGCACTTCGATTGCACCGCGCTGGACGATGATGCGCGTGTCCAGATGCGTGCCCGGCCACAGTTCGGTGCTGCCGTTCTCGGCGCTCATATCCACCACCGGCACATTGACGATCAGGGCGTGGGGCGGCGGCGCAGCCATCAGATCGGGCCACAACTGCGCCATATCCGGGTGGACCGGCTGTTTGAAGTCGCCTGGCAGCGCCGTGTTGCCGGAGTAATAGGTGTTTTTGAGACCCGCCCCCAGCACGGCCCTGGTCACGGCAATCGCCATCTCATTGAACAGCACATCCTTGAACAGATACGGGGGAAACGGCGGCGGGTCCTGCTGGACGTTCGTGGGGTTCCAGTTAAAGGGCGCATCCGGGCGTGCCAGAAGCTGCTCCAAATCCTCCAGCATCCGGGTGCGCAGCGCGGTGATGTGCGCCGGGTCGATCACATCGTTGAGTACGACGAAGCCGTCCGTCCTGAGAGCCTGGACAGCCGCGTTCAGATGGTCGGGCGTCATCTGGCCCGATTGCAGTTCCGCAGGGGTAATATCAAGCGCGAGCATTCTGTGTCCTCCTGATGCGTGCAGCGGAACTTTACCGCAGCGGCACGCAGAAGGCGAACACTGCGCAGCGCAAACTGGACGCGATTTTTTTTGAGCGACCATCGCGTGATTTTGAGTTCAAAACTTGCGATTTCTCGCCATCTCGCAGCGCGCCCAATGGAGGCTGACGACGTACAGTTAGCGAAAACCTCAAGGCAAAAACGGTTGCGCCCCCAAACAGTCTAAATGCACGACAAATTCACAGCGACACAGCAACGGGTGTACAATCCCATATAGGTGCGGATTGTGGAGGGCCATCGACTGCAATATGTTAACAGATATACAAGCCTATAAAGCTATGTTCGCTTTTTTAGACGATCTTTGGTCTACTCGTAAAAATGACTTCAATAGCGAGTTCCCAGTTCTTCTTGGGTCAATGACCCTTCTTGAAAATGGTTATCCAGCCGACCAGGGGATGTGGGTATATTGGGAACGCTGTCTGGGTTCCCGTACCACGCTTTCTCAAGAAGAGGCATTTAATGTGATGTTGGATTTCCTGGAGACTAATCGAAACTATAGTGAAGAGGACGAGATTGCTATTGTCATTAACATCATCAACTCTTCATTACAAGAGATGTGTGCAAAGTGGGAACGTATAGTCAATGAACAGCTTTAATTTGGCAAGTGACGGATAAGAATAGCGGCACAAACTAAATCAAGACAGGGACATAACGAAGGGCGCATAATCCCACGTGGCGCGGGATGTGAAGGGCTAACCTGTCTCGGAGTGTTCAAGTGAAGTTTGCCCTAGTGCTGATGTCGATCTTAATGGCAGGCTGTGGTCCTATGGGATTCCCCGCTCAGGACTGTTCGATCATGGACCTCCATTTCAGAGGTAAAGTACAGGATGATACAGGCAATCCAATTGCAAATGTAACTATTCTCGTACAAAGCACGCATAGAAATTCCTGTCCATACTCAGAGCCGCTCCAGGATCAAGTTGTTGTTACTGATGAATATGGTCAGTTCGATGTTCTGATCGAGATTTATCAGGATGACTTTTTTAGTTGGAGCGTTTTGGTTCCGAAATACCGACCCTATTATTATGGGCGTGGGATCGGAATCCTACCTGGTAATTTTTCGCTCCTATTTCCAGAAGGTGTGCCGATTGTCCTGGAGAAGATGAGCGCGTAAGAACGGACCTTTCCGGTGTAAGCGACGTTGGATTACCGCT
>CAZKIB010000150.1:5088-6367 GCA_964552425.1 uncultured Anaerolineaceae bacterium
AACCTCAAGGCAAGGACGGTTGCGCAGACCCCGTTCCTCGTTGATACTGAATAAAGTAAACACCAACGCGAGGAAAGTCCATCACATGCCAGCAGGGATGTTTTAAGATGCGCGTGCTCATTCTGGGCGGCGCAGGGATGCTGGGCCACAAGCTGGTCCAGCGCTATCAGGACCGTTATGAAGTTTACACCACCGTTCGCAGCCGCGCGGCGCACTACGCGGCCTATGGCATCTTCGACCCGGCCCGCACAATCGAGGGGGTGGATGCCTTCTACTTCGAGAGCGTCGTGCAGGCCATCGCGCAGACCCGGCCGGACGTGGTCATCAACTGCATCGGCGTCATCAAGCAGCTTGCCACCGCCAAAGACCCCATCATCAGCCTGACGCTCAATTCGCTCTTTCCGCACCGGCTGGCCGGGGTGTGCCAGGCCGCTGGCATCCGCCTGATTCACATCAGCACAGACTGTGTGTTCAACGGTAAGGATGGCAATTACACCGAGGACACGCCCTCTAACGCCGAGGACTTGTACGGGCGCACCAAATTCCTGGGCGAAGTGGATGCCCCCGGCTGCCTGACGATGCGCACATCCATCATTGGCCGCGAACTGAACACCGCCAGCGGGCTGGTTGAGTGGTTCCTGAGCAATCGCGGTAAAAAAGTGCGCGGCTTCCGCCAGGCCATCTACACCGGCTTTACCACCCTGGCGCTGGCGGACCTCATGGCGGCGGTGATTGACCAGCACCCGCAGCTTAGCGGCCTGTATCAGGTGTCGTCCGACCCGATTGACAAGTACGAACTGCTCCTGTTGGTGAAGGACGCCTTCCGCGCCAATATTGAGATCGAACCTGACGACAGCGTCAGAATTGATCGCAGCCTGGACAGCACCCGCTTCCGGCAGACCACCGGCCTCACCATGCCCACGTGGCCGGACATGATTCAACAGATGGCAAATGACCCGACCCCTTACGATTCGTGGAGATAAACAACATGACTCAGACTCCGCTTGAAGGCAAGCGTGTTCTCATTACCGGGGGCACAGGCTCCCTGGGGCAATCGATTGTGCGGCGGCTGCTCACCGGCGAGATGGGCCACCCCGAAAAAATCACGGTGTTCTCGCGGGACGAAGCCAAGCAGTATTACATGCGGCTGGCCTACCTCAACCGCGATAAGGCTACCGACGACATTGTCTACCGTAATTTCCAGCAGTGGCTCAGTTTCCGCATCGGAGACGTGCGCGATTACCACTCGCTCTTGCAGGCCGTGCGCGATGCCGAGGTG
>CAZKIB010000150.1:6377-10176 GCA_964552425.1 uncultured Anaerolineaceae bacterium
CTTGGCGCGGTCTTCCACGCGGCGGCGCTCAAACAGGTTCCGTCGTGCGAATACTTCCCGGCGGAAGCGGTGGCGACCAACATCAACGGCGCGATCAATCTGGTGCGGGCTATCCGCGAGAACGACACGCGGGTGGAAAAAGTCGTCGCCATCTCCACCGACAAGGCCGCCAAACCCATCAACGTCATGGGCATGACCAAAGCCGTCATGGAGCGCATCCTGATCGAAGCCAACATGGGCAACCCGCAGACCAGTTTCGCCTGCGTGCGCTATGGCAACGTGATCGCCTCGCGCGGGTCGGTTGTGCCGCTGTTCATCGACCAGGTAGCCAAAGGCGGCCCGGTCACGATCACGCTGGAAAACATGACGCGCTTCCTGCTCACGCTGGATAAAGCCGTCGATACCATCTTCGCGGCGCTGCGCTGGGCAGAACCCGGCGAGGTCATGGTCCCGCGTGCCCCTTCGGCCAGCATTGTCGATCTGGCGCGGGCGGTCATCGGCGGGCGCGACATCCCGATTCAGGTAGTCGGCATCCGCCCCGGTGAGAAAATCCACGAAACCATGATCTCGGAGGAAGAGAGCTTCCGCACCGTCGAGCGCGGCGATTATTACGCCATCCGCCCCATGCTGCCGGAACTCGCCAATGGGGATGACTTCAAGCCGGTGCTGGATGGAGAATACTCCTCGGCGCAGATCACGCTGGATGTGGCCGGACTGACCGAACTGCTGCACGATTACCTGGAACTGGAATTTGCCGGCAAAGGTGTGACCGCGTGAAAGTGATGACCGTCTTCGGGACCAGGCCCGAAATCATCCGCCTGAGCGCGGTCATCCGCAAGCTGGACCAGCATGTCGAGCATGTGCTGGTCCACACCGGGCAGAATTATGACCCGAACCTGAGCGACATCTTTTTTCAGGAACTCGGCGTGCGCCAGCCGGATATTCACATGGGCATTCAGGCCAGCAGCTTCGCCGATCAGGTCGGGCAGATCATCGCGCAGTCCGGTGCGATTCTGGCGGAACACAGGCCGGACCGTCTGCTGATTCTGGGGGATACCAACAGCGGTCTGGCCGCGCTGGTGGCGGCGCGCATGGGTATCCCGGTGTTTCATATGGAGGCTGGCAACCGCTGCTACGACAACCGCGTGCCGGAGGAGATCAACCGGCGGGTGATTGACCACAGCAGCGATGTCCTGATGCCCTACACGCACCGCAGCAAGGACAATCTGGTGCGCGAAGGCATCGAACGCCAGCGCATTTACGTGATCGGCAACCCGATTTTTGAGGTGCTGAATCTCTTCCAGCCGCAGATTGATTCCAGCGACGTGCTGGCGCGCCTGGACGTGCAGCCCCAGCAGTTCTTTCTGGTGACGATGCACCGCGCCGAAAATGTGGACCTGCCGGAGCGCCTGCGCGAACTGGTCAGCGGCCTGCGGCGCATCGGCGAGCAGTACCGCCAGCCGGTCATTATCAGCCTGCACCCGCGCACCCGCGACAAGCTGGACCGCTTCGGCATTGATTACCAGTCCGACTATCTGAAGTGGCTGACGCCGCTCGGTTTTTTCGATTTTGTGGCGCTGGAAAAACAGGCGCGCTGCATCATCAGTGACAGCGGCACGGTGCAGGAAGAAGCCAGCATTTTTCGCATTCCCAATGTCACCATTCGTGACGTGACCGAACGCGCCGAAACGGTGGAAGTGGGCAGCAACATGCTCACAGGTGGTTCAGCGGCGGACCTGCTGCGGGCGGTGGATGTGGTGCTGAACAGCGGCGCGGACTGGCAGCCGCCAGTGGAATATGTCGAAAAGCACGTCGCCAGCACGGTTGCCAAAATCGTCCTGGGGTATTTTCACCGGGCGTTCTGATGACCGGTTTCTGAAAGCGAGCGCGCCAGCACGTACTGCGCAGCAGCCAGGCCCAGCAGCATCCAGAACACGAAGGCGAAGCGATCCCACAGAGTCACGGCGTCGGCCAGCCCATAGACAAAGTGCGCCAGCAGACCCCCGGCAGTTCCCACACAGACCGCGCGCAGCAGCGCATCCCCCCGCCGCCAGCCGGCCCACAGCATGTACCCGGCGGCGGCGTACAATCCCATAAAGACGATCAGCCCTGGCAGGCCCATATCCGCCCCGACCTGCAAGGGTTCGTTGTGCGCGTGCGGCAGAATGCGTCCCTCCATCAGCGGGACCGGGTAATCCGCCCGTACCCGGTTGTCACGGTACATGGACAGCCCCACCCCGGTCAGCGGATAATCACGCAGGATCGCCAGCGCGCTTGACCAGATTTGTAAACGCCCTTCCAGATTATTCTCATCACGGGTCTGCGGCGGCGGCGCATCCACAGCGGCCGGCGGCTGGCTTTCGATACGCTGAAGTTCCCGCTGCGCGAAATGAACCGAAACCACCGCCTGCCCGGCCACCAGCAGCCCCACCCCCGCCAGAGCGAACAACCGCCAGCGGGTTTGTTTCAGCAGAAAAGGGATCATCAGCAGCAGCGCCAGCAGAGTCCCGGCGATGGCCGCCCGGCTCTGACCCAGAAACAGCGCGCCGTACAGCAGGACAAACGCCAGCGTCACATCCCAGCGCAGGTCGCGCTGCTGCCAGCGGAACACCATCAGCGCGGCCATCAGCGGAGTCAGCCACGCCAGCGCTCCGGCGATCTCATTGCCGTTAAAGCCGCCTTCAGCCCCCGGAAAACCCTCAAGCGCGGGGAGAACTGCGATCACCGGATCAAGCAGGTCTGATTTGGGATTCCACTGGGTCGAGCCAACTGCCAGTATGCCGACCAGCAGCGCCAGCACCGTAAAGACTTGCAGCGGCCCGCGCAGATGCCCGGCGGTGCGCGCCGATTCGATCAGCGTGTAAGCCAGCGCCATACCGAGCAGAGGGCGGGCCAGCATATCGAGGCCGCGAGTATAGGGCGCGAGGGAGATATTGAGTGTCCCCAGAATCAGAAAGGCGGCGAACCAGACATCCAGCGGCGTGCGCGTGAACAACCGCCGGTGGACCATCACCCGCGCAGCATAGACCGGCAGCAGCAAAAGCAGCAGCCACAGCCAGTCCGTGCGCGTCGGGGTAGGATACCAGAACGCGAAAACGATCAGCGCCAGGATGAGCGGTTCCAGCCACAGGATACCCTGGGCCAGCTTCGTCATGACCTGCATAGGGTGTTCAGATGCTCACTACGCGGGCTTTGCCAGCATAGCCTTTGGTGGCGTTGCGCGTATCGATGACCATCTTGCTGTGATCCACCACATGCTGCCAGTCATAGGTGCGGTGATCCGTAACGATCACCACCGCGTCGGCGTCTTCCAGCAGCGCATCGTCATAAGCGACACTCTGAAGCCGGATTTCCTCGGCCAGTTCCAGGTGGAGGCTGGCGACATGCGGGTCGTGATAGACCACGTTCGCGCCCTTCCCCAGCAGCAGACCGATAATGTCCAGCGCCGGGCTTTCGCGCACATCGTCCACATCACGCTTGTAAGCCGCGCCCAGGACGACGATCTTCGACCCCTTGACCGATTTACAGTCGTCATTGAGTGCGCTGACGACCTTTTCAATGACGTGCAGGGGCATACTGGTGTTGATCTCGCTGGCGAGTTCGATAAAACGCGCCGTGTAGTTGAGCGTCTTCAGTTTCCAGCTTAAATAATGCGGGTCGATAGGGATACAGTGACCGCCCAGCCCCGGCCCCGGATAAAAGGGCATGAAGCCGAACGGCTTGCTCTTGGCCGCTTCGATCACTTCCCACACATTGACGCCCAGTTTTTCGCACATCAGCGCGACTTCGTTCACCAGCC
>CAZKIB010000150.1:10223-17018 GCA_964552425.1 uncultured Anaerolineaceae bacterium
ACCATCTCGGCAGCGGTGGGCGACGATACCCGGATGACCTTCTCAATCGCGGTGGAATAAAGCGCTTCGGCCACGTCGGTGCAGTCGTCGGTCACGCCGCCCACCACTTTGGGTGTGTTGCGCACAGTAAAGCGCTCGTTGGCGGGGTCAATCCGTTCGGGCGAAAAGGCCGCGAAGATATTCTCGCCCACCCGGAAACCGTTGTGCATCAGCTTGGGGACGATGATCTCTTCGGTTGTGCCGGGGTAAGTCGTGCTTTCCAGCGTGATAATCATGCCCTCGTGGGCAATCTGCGCCACCGCTTCGACGGATTGAATCACGTAGGACATATCCGGGTCTTTGGTCTTGCGTAAAGGCGTTGGCACACAGATGATAATGGCATCCACTCGGCTGAGGTCCGCATACTGTGTGGTGGCCGAAAGCTGGCCGTTTTTCACGAGGGGTTCAACTTCATGGGTTGGAATATCGCCGATGTAGCTTACACCGGAATTGATCGCGGCGACTTTCCGGCTGTCGACATCCAGACCAATAACCTTAAAGCCCACCTGCGCATAGGCCACCGCCAGCGGCAGGCCGACATACCCCAGCCCCACCACCCCAACCACCGCTTCGCGCCGGGCGATTTTCCCCAGCAGCGTTTCCTTGACAGACATAATCAGTCTCCAGTCCTTCAGCCAATCGTTTTCAGGTTTTTACGGATGAATGCTGCCCACCTGAAACCGTTCAAACGAACACTTCACAGCATGGTCATACAAACGAGGGAGTTACTGCGCCTGCTGGCGGAACCAGGACACCGTGCGCGCCAGCCCCGTTTCAAAGTCCACCACAGGCGCATAATCGAGCAGCGCGGCGGCTTTGTCAATACTCGCCTGGGAATGTTTGATGTCTCCCTTACGCTCCGGTTCATGAAGGGCCGCATAATCCGTGCCGAGCAGCGCGTTCAGCTTGCCCACCAGTTCCAGCAGGGTGACACGCCGGCCCGTCGCCAGATTCAGGTACTCCCCACCTGCCCCCGGTGTGCGCGCCGCCAGCAGATTACCCTCCACCACATTGTCGATGTAGGTGAAATCGCGGGACTGTGTGCCATCGCCATAAATGACCGGCGGCTGGCCGTCCAGCATCTGGGTGATAAATTTGGGAATCACGGCGGCATATTCCGAAGTCGGGTCCTGACGCGCCCCGAACACATTAAAGTAGCGCAGCGAGACGGTCTCTAATCCGTAGGTGTCGGTAAAGACCCGGCAGTAATATTCTGCGGCCAGTTTGGCAGCCCCATAGGGTGATTTCGGCTGCGGCGGCATGGTTTCCACCTTCGCATCACCATCAATGTCGCCATAGATGGACGATGATGACGCATACACCACGCGCCGGACTCCCCCTTTGCGCGCCGCTTCCAGCACATGGAGTGTGCCGGTGACACAATGCGCATGGGTGGCGAGTGGATCGGCGACACTGCGCGGGACCGATGGCAGCGCGGCCTGGTGCAGCACATAGTCCGCCCCGTCAATCACCGGCGCGATGGCCTCAAAATTCGTGATACTGACGGGATGAATGCTCAGATGCTCACTCAGAAGCGGGTCGGCAGTGATGTGGTCCAGATTCTCGCGCCGTCCGGTCAGGTAGTTATCAATAACCCGCACGGTGTGGCCTTCCCGCAGCAGACGTTCGACCAGGTGCGACGCGATAAACCCGGCCCCGCCGGTCACGACATAAACTTCACCCATTCACCAGTATCCAGACTTTGTGTATCGATTATGAATGTATCGTATAGCCGCATGGAGGAATACACAAGAGGAAAAGGAGGCAGCGCGCGGCTGCCCCCGTTCAACAGAATCAGCCGTGACCGTTGGTGCCGTCACGCTGAATGAGGCCGCTGTCCAGCAGATATTCCAGGACTTTCAGAGCGTTATCTTCCGGCGTGACACCCACCGTCGAGAGGGTCAGTTCCGGGTTCAGGGGTTCTTCGTAGGGGTCGTCGATGCCGGTAAAGTCCTTGATCTCGCCGGCGCGCGCTTTGGCGTACATGCCTTTGGTATCACGCGCTTCACAGACTTCCAGCGGAGTATCGACAAACACCTCGATAAAGCCCTCGCCGACCAGATTGCGGACATCGTTGCGGGTGGCGCGGTACGGGCTGACCGCCGCGCACAGGACGATGCCGCCGTGCCGCACGATTTCCGCCGCCACGAACCCGATGCGCCGGATATTCGTGTCGCGGTCTTCCTTGCTGAAGCCCAGACCTTTGGACAGATGTGTGCGCACGATGTCCCCGTCCAGCACCGTCACCTGCCGCCCATGTTCCAGCAGCATGACCGTCAGCACATCGGCGGTGGTCGATTTACCCGCGCCGCTGAGGCCCGTAAACCAGATGCAGGCCCCCTGACGGTGACGCGGCGGGTAGGCTTCGCGCAGCACATCGGCGACTTCCGGGCGGGTGAACCATTCGGGAAGCTGTTTGCCGCTGCTCAGATAATCCTCACGCACCTGCGTGCCGGAAATATCGGCGGTTGGCGCGCCTGCCGGGATGCGATCCACTTCCTCATAGCGCTGTTCGTTGGTGAGATACACCAGTTGGCGGAAAGGCACAACCTTGACACCGACCTCTTCTTCGTACTGCTGCACCAGGTCCTGCGCATCATAGGGGCCGTAGAACGGTTTGCCCTGCGAGTCCTTGCCCGGCCCGGCATGATCGCGCCCGATAATCATGTGGTTCGCGCCGTAGTTGCGGCGGATAATGGTGTGCCACAGGGCTTCACGCGGGCCGCCCATCCGCATCGCCAGCGGCAGCAGCGACAGCACCACACGGTCCTTATCATAATGATTGTCGACCAGCGCTTTGTAAGCGCGCACGCGGGTGAAATGATCGACATCGCCGGGTTTGGTCATGCCCACAACCGGGTGGAGCAGCAGCACACCGTCGACTTCTTCAGTGGCGCGTTTGGTCAGTTCTTCATGAGCGCGGTGCAGCGGGTTGCGGGTCTGGAAGGCCACCACATTCTGACGTCCGTTTTCGGCCAGCAGCGCGCGCGTTTCCAGCGGGGTGCGCCTCAGCGGTTTGAAATCATAATGGATGGGCAGTTGCAGCATCCGCAGTTTACCGGCGATATTGCGCGGTCCCCAGCGGTGCATTTCCGCAACAATCGGATGCCGGGGGTCGAGTGTGCCGAAGGCTTTCAGTGAGACTTCTTCGCGGTCCCAGTCGTAGATTTCCTCAACGGTCATGATCGCCAGCAGGTTGTTTTTACGATCCCGCAGCACCACATCCTTATCCAGTTCGACGGGGGCGTCGGCATCGACTGGCAGGGTGATGGGCAGCGGAAACAGCGTGCCATCGGCCAGCCGCATTTCATCCAGCACCCGCTGGTAATCCGCCTGGCGCATGAAACCATCCAGCGGCGAAAATCCCCCGACGGCCAGCAGTTCCAGATCACAGATGGCGCGATCCGATAGCTGGATGGACGGCAGCGTGGCGGCGTAAGCCTTCAGGTCGTCCAGCTCGTCGGAGGAGACAAGCAAATTGACAAGTTGCCCACCATACGGGGTGATGAGCGGCGTTTTGGTGCTATTCATAAGAACTCCTGCTTAACGAATTGAGTGGTGGTTTAACACGTGAGACTGTCGTAAACGCATTGGTTCATGTTCAGAATGCGAACTGTTTGCTGCGATTATCGGTCATCAATCCTTGCATTCAGCCAAAAACCGGCGGCAATGAGCCGGCAATCGGTGGACTTTCGCAATGGAACATTTCGGCCTGAAGTCAGGTTGTGTCCAGACTCACGACTGTTGACTTATTATGAACGGTGAATAAGTTTCTATCAAGAAGCCAGTGGATACAAGGTCGAATCAGACCAGTCCACTGGCAAAGTACGCGGTAATCACGCCGGGGCGGGTAATCATGGAACCAACCACCACCGCGAACGCGCCGCAGTCCAGCGCCCGGCGGACTTCCTGCGGGGTGCGGATGCGCCCTTCGACAATGACCGGAACCTTCAGCGCCCGCACCAGTGCTTCCACCAGTTCAAAATCCGGCTCCTCCTGCTGGCGGCTGTAGGGTGTATAACCGGCCAGGGTGGTCGCCACCACATCCACGCCCAGATCAGCCGCGCGCCGCCCCTCCTCAAGCGTGGATACATCCGCCATGATGGGCAGCGTCAATTCGCTTTTCAGCGCCTTGAAGTAGGCTTCCAGCGTTTCACCGCCGGGACGCGGCTGCTGCGTGGCATCCACCGCCAGCACATCGCACCCGGCTTTGACGACCAGACGCGCTTCCTTCATCGTGGGGGTGATATACACAGGGGAATCCGCATAGCTGACTTTGTAGAGGCCGATGATCGGCACATCCA
Source organism: uncultured Anaerolineaceae bacterium (assembly GCA_964552425.1). Taxonomy (GTDB): domain Bacteria; phylum Chloroflexota; class Anaerolineae; order Aggregatilineales; family Phototrophicaceae. The sequence continues at coordinate 14,567 of CAZKIB010000150.1, forward strand.
CCGCGTCCCGGATGGCGCGGATGTTGACCGGGCTGCCTGCGCGGACAGCCGCCGCCCCACCCTGCACCACCGTTTCGGCCATCGCCGCCAGAATGTACGGGTCGTCCATCGGATTGCCTGCGTCGGCCTGAACCGACACAATCAGTTTGCCCCGGAGTGAGGTGATTAAGTTGTGATCGTTCATTGTTCAGATACGTGTGTGTGCCTGTATTGTTCTAATGCTAGCGCAGCCCTGTAAGTCTGACAACTGCCCGCTGGAGTCTATGCTGAAAACAGGCAGGAACAGGTCATCTTACGATTGTTATGAATGTCTCTGATCTTGCTGATCAACCAGCATTTAGACTCAACACTTTGGTTGCCCGAACGGTTAGGTAAGAAACAGTTATCCTAAACCATCCAAGCCATTCGTAAATCAAAGTTATAGGATAACTATGAATGATGCGTCGACTTGACAATTTAGGGAATCAACTGCAAAGAGTCTTAGACAATGTGCTTGCCCGAAACCCGTCTGTGAGAAACGGGGTCCTGCGTGTCGAAGCACCGGATTTTGAGTGGGAAGGTACAGCCGGATTCGCTGCACCTGAAAAACATGTAGAGATGAGGTCCGATGCTTTATTTCGTTCCGCCAGTGTGGGGAAAATGATCCTTGCGACAACTTTACTGACTTACGTTGAAGAAAATGTTATCCAACTAGATAACCCAGCTGTCGAATATCTTCAGGGAATATGGCCACAGAGTTTTGATAAAACCATTACCGTTCGGCAACTTCTTAATCATACCAGTGGCATACCAGATTACTTCAGTGATGGAGAGCCTATTAATGGCCAACCGCCATTCGTTATAAAGATGATGCAGGCACCGGATAAGCTGTGGGATCCACAGGAAATTGTTACCTGGACAGCACAGAATATACCGCCGCATTTTTCTCCAGGGTCCGGTTGGTATTATAGTGACACTGGATTTTTACTGGCCGGCTTAATCCTTGAGGCTGTGGCTAAGATGCCCCTCCACGTGATCTACCGGCAACGTCTGTTTGAGCCGTTGCGCATGAATCAGACCTATATGGTATTTCGTGAACCATCGCCTGTGTCTGGAATTGAGGAATCTAACGCCTACGTGGGTGATTTACTGTACACAGTACCACGCACTATGTCTGCTGATTGGGCGGGTGGAGGCCTTACAACTTCCGCCAGGGATCTTTCGCGTTTTATTCGAGCAATGGTCGACAAACGTATCTTTGAGCGTTCGGATACCTACCAGACAATGTTTACATGGATACCAACAGGTGAAACAGGCGTATATTATGGATTAGGTGTTCGTCGTTTTGTGCTGAGCGAAGTTGGAGATCCGCATTCAGGTGAAATTTGGGGACATACAGGCGCACTCAATGTGAGTATGTTCTACTATCCTACCCTAGATATAATCATTACTGGTACCCTTAATCAATCCCTTGTGTCGGGGGTATGGTCCAGTGTACGTCCAGTACCTTTGATTGTCCCTGAAGTGCTAGCAAGCTGTACATCAGTTGTATCTGATCGCTGGAGTCTATCCTGAAAAACAGGCAGGAACAGGTCATCTTACGATTGTTGTGAATCCGTGATGCTTGACAGTCCATGTTGAACGGGTCACTATTACACTGCGGCTGTTTCTTAATTGACTACACGAAATATCATGAGAAGCACGCTGCACTTAGAACTTGGCACTTCTTTTGAGGACTCTTATGCCCACCCATAAAATCGCGGTACTGCCCGGTGATGGTATCGGCAGGGAAGTCATGCCGCAGGCCGTGAATGTCATCTGCGCCGCCGCTGAACTTGCCGGGACCTTTGATCTCCACATCGAGACCTTCCCCTGGGGCGCGGAACATTTCATCGAAACCGGCGAATTCATGCCGGCCGATGGGCTGGACATTCTGCGCCGCTTTGACGCCATTCTATTCACCGCCGCCGGACACCCCGCCGTGACCGATTTCCGCTCGTCGTGGGAGTTTGTCTTCGTCATCCGCAAGCAGTTCAGGCAGTACGCCAATATCCGCCCGGTCAGATCCTATGAGGGGGTCCCTACCCTGCTGACCGCGCCGGATCAGATCGACATGGTGATCGTGCGCGAAAACAGCGAGGGCGAATATGCCGGGCCGGGCGGTGTGGTCCATCCCGACTGGTCGAACGGGGTGGCGCTGCAAACCAGTGTGTTCACCCGCGCGGGCATCGAACGCATCGCCCACTATGCTTTTAAGCTGGCGCGGGAGCGGCGCAGGAAAGTCACCAATATCACCAAATCCAACGCCATGCTCCACAGCCTGGTCTACTGGGACAAAGTGGTCGAGGAAGTCAGCCAGCACTACCTGGACGTGGAGTATGGCATCATGCTGGTGGACGCCGCCACCATGAAGTTTGTCCAGAACCCGGCTTTTTTTGACGTAATCGTCACGACCAACCAGTTCGGCGATATT
>CAZKIB010000151.1:0-3290 GCA_964552425.1 uncultured Anaerolineaceae bacterium
CGGGACCACCACCCTCGGCGCGATGGCGGTGGGCACAACCGAACCGGGCAAAAAATATGGCGATGACCAGTTCCGCATTTTCAGCGACATCAGCGCACTGGCGGCAGCCTCGCTCGAAAAAGCCCGCCTGTTCGCCGAAACCAACCAGCGCGCCCGCCAGTTGGCCGCGCTCAACGATGTCAGCAATCGTCTCGCCAGCCAGCAGCAGGACCTTGACCGCCTGCTGGAACTGATTACCCGCAGCGCTGTCGAAATTCTCAACGCCGAAGCCGGCTCTCTGCTGCTCACGCTGGAAGATAACCCCCATGAACTGGAATTTGCCATCGCCATTGGTTCCGGCCAGGAACTGGTCGGCCAGCGCTTCCCGGCCAGACAGGGGCTGATCGGCGAAGTGGTCAAAACCAGCCGCCACGTGATCGTCAACAACGCGGCCACCGACAAACGCTGGGGCGGTGAACAGACCCAGAACGGCTTCCGCACCCATTCCGTGCTGGCCGTGCCGCTGGTCGCCAACAAACAGACACTCGGCGTGCTGGAGGTGCTGAACAAAAAAGGGCGCGGCATCTTCGTCGAGGAAGACGCCAACCTGCTGACCACGTTCGCAGGTCAGGCCGCCGTCGCCATCGACAACGCCCGTCTGTTCCAGATGACCGACAAGCAGTTGAGTGATCGTGTGGCGGAACTCGAAGCCCTGGAACGCATCGACGTGGAGTTGAACCGCTCGCTGGACATCAAAACCGTTGCCGAACGCACCCTGCGCTGGGCCATCTCGCAGAGCGGCTCAACCGCTGGCGCGCTGGGCATCGTCACCGGTGAACCGCCCATGCTGGAACTGGTCGCCCGGTATGGTTACCGCGATACCGAAACGCCTGTCGGGGCCGAGGGCAGCCGCTGGCCGCTGGACAAAGGCATCGTCAGCCGCGTCATGCGCACCCGCCAGGCCGACCTGGCCTCGGATGTCAAAATTGACCCGGACTGGGTTCCCGGTCAGCGTCACTGCCTCAGCCAGCTAACCGTGCCGATGATGTCCGGGCGCGACATTAACGCCCTGCTCATTCTGGAGAAAAATACCGAGCCGCGCCTCAGCCTGGTCGATATGGCGTTTGTCCAGCGTCTCGCCGAACATGCCAGCATCGCGCTGGTCAACGCGCAGCTTTATGTTGATCTGGCGCGCGCCAACGACTCCAAGAGCGAGTTTGTCAGCTTCGTCGCCCACGAACTGAAAACCCCCATGACCTCGATCAAAGGGTATACGGACCTGCTGCTGGGCGGTATGCCCGGCGCGGTGAACGAACAGCAGGAAAGTTTCCTGGGCACGATCAAAGCGAATATCGAGCGCATGAACACCCTGGTCAGCGATCTCAACGACGTGACCAAGCTGCAAACCGGCAACTTCCACATGGAATTCTCGCCCATTGATTTCCGCAATGTCATCACCGAGACTCTGCGCCCCTTGCAGCAGCAGATCGAGGAAAAAGAGCAGGACCTCGACGTGCAGCTTCCCACCAACCTGCCCTCCATTCAGGCCGACCAGAACCGGCTTATCCAGGTGCTGACTAATCTGGTCAGCAACGCTCACAAATACACCCCGCACGGCGGGAATATTCACCTGCTGGTGGAAGTCAGCGATAATCACATTCATCGCGCGGCGAAAAACCAGAACCACACCGACCCGGTGCTGCATATCGCGGTCAGGGATACCGGCATTGGCATGAGCGAAGAGGACCTCGCACGTCTGTTCACGCCCTACTTCCGCAGCGATAATCCGCTCGCCCGTGAGCAGCCCGGCACAGGGCTGGGCCTCACCATCACACGCGGGATTATCGAAGGGCATGGCGGGCAAATCTGGGTGGAAAGCGCGCTCGGTTCCGGCACATCCTTCCATTTCACCGTGCCGCTGGCCGTGGAAAAACAGCAGCAGGCGGCAGAGTAAATCACGCCCTCAACGCCTGCTGCAATACGCCGTGAAACTAACGATGGGGAGAAATCATGCGTCAGGTACTGCTCTATCAGGACGAGGATGGGGTGTGGATTGCTGATGTGCCCAGTCTGCCGGGCTGCCACAGCGATGGACTGACCCGGCAGGAAGCAATCGACAATGTGCAGGAAGCAATCGCCGTATGGATTGAGGATGCGCATGAACACGGTGATATAGTACCCGATGATTTCAGCAATATGGCGCTCGTCGCTGTACCTGCATGAGCAAACTTCCTGTAATTTCCAGCCGCGATTGCATTCGAGCGCTTGAAAAGGCTGGATTTTATCGGGCACGACAGCGCGGCAGTCACATCATCATGCGGCGGGATGATCCACCAGCCAAAACAGTGGTCCCTGAACGAAGGGAATTATCAAAGGGCACACTGCGATCTATCATCCGTGATGCGGGCCTCACGGTGGATGAATTCATCGCCCTGCTGTAGCGGCTGAATCACTCCAGTTCCATATTCACGCGCATGACGAACTGTACAGGCGACCAGTAGCTGTAGCGGCCCTGCTGCGCGCCCATCGCGTAGATGCCTTCAGTCCACGTCATGGCGAAGGAATAGCGATACACCTGGAGCGTCTCCGGGTGTCCCCACTGCTCAATCAGATCGCCGGCCCGCACACCCTGCATCCGAAACGAAACGCTCTGGATAATCCCGTCCGACCCGTTCACCGAGACCAGCCGAATCGGTCCCTCGTCCGGCGTGATATGGCAGTAAATGGCTTCGGCCTCATATCCCACTTCAGGTATGCTGAATGCCGGTTTACAGTCATCCAGCCGCGCCGCGCTCATCGGCAGGCCGGGCAAAATAGCCTCATACGGGTCGAAGGGACTGCCGGTAGTTCCCGGCCAGGGAATATCCGCCACCAGCGTTAGCCCCACCCCCGCGACAATGATCGCAAAGGCCATCAGGACAATCCACAGGATGCCGTTCACCGGCCCGCGCTGCAAAATGCGGCGCGAATAATTCGTTAGACTGACCAATTCCAGACTGCGCAGAGCGGCCATTTGGCATGTCTCCCAGCACGTGACAAACAATGGTTCAGCTTATGCTGTGCTATGAATGTGCCCGGAGAACAAGAGGAATAATTGTGGAAGAGCTGCTATATTGCGCGTACTGGTTTCGATATTTACCCATTGAGTATACAGGATCAATCGGCCACAACATTGGAGCGTTTGTGACAAATTTCTCCACCAAATTTCGGTATGCTTACACAGGATCAGCAGCGGAGCGGCCAGTCAGGAGGCTTATTTTGGGAATTTAACCAACGCGGGACCTCAGTGCCATTTTCGAATTTCACCCGGC
>CAZKIB010000151.1:3335-4477 GCA_964552425.1 uncultured Anaerolineaceae bacterium
CGGTCAGTTCCAGCCGGTTTGCCAGTTTACGTTTGGCGGGTACTTGCGCCGGCAGGAAGCGCTGAACCAGAGGCCACAGGGCAGCGCTCCACACCACATGGGCCAGCAGCGCAAGCCCCCAGATGACAATGAGATTGTTGGCGTCCCAGTAGTTTATCACGCGGTACATCCCGGCCAGCCCCAGGGTAATGAAGCCGACGCCGTAGGCCGCGATATGCCGCAGCGGCAGCCGTGTGAACCATCTCACATGCCCCATGCGGCGCTGTGCCTGCCAGCTCAGAAGGACATTTACCCCGCCCACAATCAGCACCATCAGGGGTAAGGTCATCTGGAAGGCCCAGGACGTGCCCATCTGCACCGCCGCGACCAGCCACGACACCGCGTTGACCAGCGCGAAGGCGGTCAGGGCCAGGGACCAGCGCCCCTGCTGTTCGAGTTCGGCTTCAAACTGGTTGTGCATGGTGAACAGCGTCTCATGATCGACCTCGCTGCCATGCTGGTCAATAAACTGGCGCATCTCATCCTCAACCGCCAGTTCACGCCGGTCCCGCACCGCCGGGGAACGGCGATAATGCAGCAGCGCATGAACCGCCAGCGCCGCGCTCCAGACCGCCCCGATGGTCATTGGCAGGATAAAGTTGCCAGCGTAATACCACAACTGCCAGGCGATACCATACGCCCACACCGCCGTCATCGTGGTCACAAAGCTGAGTGTGTGCAGCAGCAGCCCACGCGGGCGGCTGAAACGGGCGATCAGCCGGCGCTGTGCCGCGCGATAATCCAGAAAGCCGAAGTAATTCTCCCGCATCATCCCACCCTCATGCCGTTCGTCACCTTCAGGAATTATAGCACGGGCGCAGCGCACCCGAATCAAAAACGCCCGCGAGAGTGGGACTCACGGGCGTTGGATAGACTGGAATTCGTCTAGTTCACGTGTTCGACCAGCTTCAGTTCAGCCACGATCTTTTCCTTGGGCTTGTAGCCAGTTACGCGACCTACAGCCTCGCCGCCCTTGAACAGAATGAGCGTCGGAATGCCCATAATGCCGTAATTGAACAGAATGTCCTGGTGCGCGTCCGCGTCCAGCTTGGCAACACGCAGTTTGCCGTCGTATTCATTCGCAAGCTGCTCAACAATCGGCG
>CAZKIB010000151.1:4510-4780 GCA_964552425.1 uncultured Anaerolineaceae bacterium
CACTCCGCCCAGAAATCCACCAGTACCGGCGTGTCGGAACCCAGCACTTCCGTATCGAAATTATCCGTCGTTGCCTCGAAAGTTTTACCCGCCATCCGTGTTATGCTCCTCGCTTATTGACTTTGACGCCGCATTGTCAGCATGTTATCATAGATTCAACTGTGTGATCCAGTGTACCCCGTTTGCCAACGATTTGCTGTAATGTGGGGCATCCACCTTCTATGAATTCAGACAACAATCACCTGCCAGACCTTACCAAACGGCAGGAAG
>CAZKIB010000151.1:4814-5095 GCA_964552425.1 uncultured Anaerolineaceae bacterium
CTCATTGTCCAGAGCTATACCACCACCCCGGAGCCGGTCAGTTCCAAATTCCTGGGCGACGTATTTAACCTGAGCGTCAGTTCCGCCACTATCCGCAACGAAATGGCCGTGCTGGAAGACAAGGGATATATCAACGCGCCTCACACCTCTGCCGGGCGCGTGCCCACTGAAAAAGGGTATCGTTATTTCGTGCGGCGGCTGCTCAAAATTACCGAGCTGAGTACGCCCGAACAGGTGCGCATCACTGAAAAGATGCAGGAACAGCCTTTGGCAACCGAACA
>CAZKIB010000151.1:5111-13987 GCA_964552425.1 uncultured Anaerolineaceae bacterium
TGGATGCGGCTGGCCGCGTCGATTCTGGCGCGCACCGTACAGTCCGCCGCGCTGGTCACGCCGCCGATTTCGGAAATAAGCAAGTTCAAACATGTCGAACTGATCTCCATTCAGGGCCGGCTGGTGCTGATGGTGCTGGTCCTGCACAGCGGCGGCGTCCACCAGCAGATGCTCAACCTGGCCGAATCCCTGCCCCAGCCCACGCTCAGCCAGGCAGCGCAGCGCGTCAATGACCTGTGTCTTAACCTGACCAGCAATGAAGTCCGCATGAAAAGTGTCCAGCTTCAACTGCTCGAACGTGAAATCGCCGAACTGGCCGCCGAAGTCATGGACCGGGCCGACACCAATCAGGTGCGCTTTATTTACCGCGACGGTCTCAGCGGTATCATCAACACCTTTCAGGGCAGCGAAGGGGCACAGCAGGCCGTGCGCGTCTTCGAGGAACGTCCGGTGCTGAACACCATCCTCAGCGAAGTGCTGTCCGATCAGGAAAATCATGTGCGGGTGTTCATCGCCGGCGATGGCCGCTGGGAAGAACTCAACCACCTGACAATGGTCCTCAGCCGCTACGGTATTCCCGGACAGGTCAGCGGCGCGCTGGGTGTGGTTGGCCCCACCCACCTCAATTACGGGCGCGCGATCAGCACGGTGCGCTATGTATCCAATTTAATGACGGATATGCTGGTCAAGCTGTTCGAAGAACCCACCGGTCCACGTCAGCCGTCGCTCGGCGAAGGAAATGAGGGTTAAGACCGTCGCTTTGGCCTGCCAGAGCGCAGGACACAACATTTGTAAGTTCTTTATTCTTCTCGCGCTTTTGTTAACGCAATTCTATGACACTTCCGGTAGACTTGGGAGTCGACCTGTATTTTTACTGGCCGATTCACCTTGACATAAGGGGAAAGTATCGTGAGTAATAAAGACACCACGCCCATCGAGGATGCTGAAAACTTCGCGGAACAACCCGCCGAAACCACCAGCGCGGAAACAGCCGCTTCGAGCCAGGACGAACTTGGACAGGCGTTGGCCGAAGCCCAGAAAAAAGCTCAGGAATACTCCATCGGCTGGCAGCGCGAACGGGCCGATTTCAGCAACTACAAGAAGCGCGCCGAACGTGACCTGATGACGATGCGCTTCAACGCGAAAATCGACACACTCAAGACGCTGCTGCCCGTGCTGGACGATTTTGAACGCGCAATGGCGATCATACCCGACGACCTGCGCGACCATGCCTGGCTGGAAGGTATCAGCGCCATTCAGCGCAAGCTGCTGAAGACCCTGGAAGAGGAAGGGGTTCAGATCGTTGACCCAACCGGCGAACTCTTTGACCCTAACCTGCACGAAGCCATTGGCCGTGATACCGATACTGAGGTCGAGAGCGGCTACATTACCGCCACGCTTCAGAAAGGCTACCTGTGTGGTGACCGGGTGCTGCGCCCGGCGCTGGTGCGGGTTGCAGACTAATTACCATCGTTCAAATTCCGGCAGCCGGGCAGACAAGCACGGACCAATACGAAGGAGACAAAGGCATTATGGGACGTATTATCGGTATCGACCTGGGGACGACCAACTCGGTTGTCGCTGTGATGGAAGGTGGCACGCCGACGGTAATTCCGTCATCTGAAGGCGGCAAGCTGATTCCATCAGTGGTTGCCATAAACCCCAAAACGGGCGAACGGCTGGTGGGCAAAGTGGCCCGCAACCAGGCCGTGATTAACCCCGACAACACAATTTTTTCAGTCAAACGCTTTATGGGGCGCAAATACAATGACCCCTATGTGCAGGAAACCGTTAAGCGTGTCCCGTACAAAGTGAGCGCGGCCCCCAACGGTGACGTGCGCGTCCATATGGGCGGCAAGGAATACAGCCCGCCTGAAATTTCGGCGATGGTGCTGCAAAAAATCAAGGTCGATGCCGAAGCTTACCTGGGCGAAACGGTGGACCGGGCGGTGATTACCGTGCCGGCCTATTTCGATGATGCCCAGCGCAACGCCACGAAGGACGCCGGGCGCATCGCTGGTCTGGAAGTCCTGCGAATCATCAACGAACCCACCGCCTCCAGCCTCGCCTATGGCATGGACACGGGCAAAAACGGCAAGATCGCTGTGTATGACCTGGGCGGCGGTACATTCGATATTTCCGTTCTCGAAGTCGCCGACGGCGTGTTTGAAGTCATCAGCACCAACGGGGATACCTACCTCGGTGGTGACGACTTCGACGAGGCCATCATTGACTGGATCGCCAGCGAATTCAAGAAGGACAGCGGCATTGACCTGCGTCAGGACCGCCAGGCCCTTCAGCGCCTCAAGGAAGCGGCTGAGAAAGCCAAAATTGAGCTTTCCAGCACCCTCAACACCGAGATCAACCTGCCCTTTGTTACAGCAGATGCCAGCGGCCCCAAACATCTCAACATGACGCTCACCCGCGCCAAGCTGGAAAATCTGGTCGAACACCTGATTCGCCGCTCGATTGTCCCCTGCGAAAAGGCGCTCAAGGATGGCGGCCTGTCCAAAAGCGAGATTGACTCGGTTATTCTCGTCGGCGGCATGACTCGGATGCCCGCCGTGCAGGAAGCCGTCAAGAACTTCTTCGGTAAGGAACCGAGCCGGGGCGTCAACCCGGACGAAGTCGTGGCAATGGGCGCGGCCATTCAGGCCGGTGTCCTCGGCGGCGACGTCAAAGACATCCTTCTGCTCGATGTCACCCCGCTGACGCTGAGTGTCGAAACCCTCGGCGGCGTGGCAACCGCTATGATCGAGCGCAACACCACCATCCCGACCAAGAAGAGCCAGGTCTATTCCACCGCAGCCGATAACCAGACTCAGGTGGAAATCCATGTCGTGCAGGGTGAACGCCCCATGGCCGGAGATAATAAATCGCTGGGCCGCTTCATTCTGGATGGTATCCCCCCCGCGCCGCGCGGCGTCCCCCAGATCGAAGTGACCTTCAATATTGATGCCAACGGTATTCTGGAAGTATCAGCCCAGGACAAAGCCACCGGACGCCAGCAGAACATCACCATCACCGCCAGCAGCGGCCTGAGCGAAACGGAAATCCAGCGTATGGTCAACGAAGCGGAAAAACACCGCGCCGAAGACTCGCAGCGCAAGGAAGAGGCGGAGGTCAAAAATCAGGCCGAAACCACCATCTTCTCCGCTGAAAAACTGCTGCGCGACTTTAATGACCGGCTGCCCGAAGACGCCAAGAAGCAGACCCGCGAGAAAATCGAAGCGGTGCGCCGCGCGGAAGAAGGCGGCAATACGGCGGAAATCAAAGCCGCTACCGAAGCGCTGGCCCAGTACATCCAGACGCTCGGCGGCCAGATGTACCAGCAGCCCGCCTCTGAGGGCGCGCCCGCCAGCGATGGCAGCGGCCAGACCAGCAAAGGCCCGGATGATGAGGACGTGGTGGACGCCGAGTTCACCGAAGCTTAACCGGCAACCAGTTCACAGACGGGCAGGGGACAGATCACCTGCCTGTCTGGTTTCTCACAGCAGGTTGTTTCGCAGCGACTGATGACTGCGGACTGACAGCTAAAGACTGTAATCAACGGGTTTACCTCTGATACCTTCCGTAGATTAGGTGTGAACGGGGAGCAAAAAAGCACGCGATGGCACAGGATTATTACGAAATACTGGGGGTATCCCGTACAGCGGATAAAGACGAGATCAAAAAAGCGTTCCGCCGGCTGGCGCGCGAATATCACCCGGATGTCAGCCAGCACGCCGACGCCGAAGCGCGCTTTAAGGAAATCAACGAAGCTTACGAAGTGCTGGCCGATGACGACAAGCGCGCCCGTTATGACCGCTTCGGTCATGCTGGCCTGCAGGGCAACGGTTTCAGCGGTGGTGGTGTCACCGGCTTTGAGGAAATTTTCGAGGAATTCTTCAACGGCTTCGCGGGCGCTTCACGATCCTCGGCGCGGCGCGGTCCTCGTCCCGGACGCGACATCAAGGTGGAAGTCACAGTCACGTTTGAGGAATCCATCTTTGGCGTCGAGAAGGAAATCACCGTAGACCGGCTGGATACCTGTACAGTCTGCCAGGGCAGCGGAGCCGAACCAGGAACCACGCCGGTGCGCTGTCCAATGTGCAAAGGCAGCGGTGAAATTCGCAACGTACAGCAGACCTTTCTCGGCTCGATGGTGCGTGTCACCACCTGCCCGCAGTGCCAGGGACGCGGCGAGATGATCGAAACGCCCTGCCGCAACTGCAACGGCCAGCGCCGGGAACGCGAGCGCGCCACCCTGACGGTGCAGATTCCGCCCGGTGTGCATGAAGGCCTGCAAATTCAGGTGCGCGGCGAAGGCGATTCCGGCGATGCCAACGCCCCCAAAGGCAACCTGTACGTGGTCATTAATGTGCAGGAGCATCCCTTCTACAAGCGCCGCAACCATGACGTGATTCTGGACATCAACATCAACGTGGCCCAGGCCGCTCTGGGCGATGTCATCCGCGTGCCCACCGTCGATGGTGAGGTCGATGTGACTGTCCCCGCCGGGACACAGACGGGCCGGGTCTTCCGTTTGCGCGGCAAGGGCATTCCTCGCCTGCGTACCGATGGCTCAAACTCCGGGCGCGGCGACCAGCTTGTCTACGTGCAGGTCACGGTTCCGACGCAGCTCACCGACCAGCAGCGCCGCCTCTTTGAAGAACTCGGCAAAACACTCGGCGCGGATATTCACCCGCAGCAGGGCAGCGGGCGCGGCTTCTTTGATCGCGTGATGGATTTCTTCGCCGGGGAGCAGCAGTAGCCACCATTCCCGCCTGAAGGCGCGATCAGTACAATACGATGGTATCGAGGGGCGCGGCACTGCCCCTCTTTCAATTGGCCGAATCTCTGTCAGAAAGTGATAAAAAACGTGACGCAGTGGGTTGAAGTCTCACTCAGTGTGGATGGCGAGGCGGGGGAAGCCGTCGCCGAACTGTTGCAGCGCTACAGCTATCAGGGTGTGGCGATTGAACAGGAAGATATTCCGCCCGAAGCCTGGAACGATGGCGAAGCCCAGCCGCCGCAGCGTCTGACCCTGCGCGCCTACTTCCCGGCAGACCGGCGCGTGGAAGAAACCAAGCTGCTGCTCGACACCGCCCTCGGTCATATGAGCATGATGTACCCCATGCCGGAACCTGTCTATCGCTTCATCGACGAAGCGGACTGGGCCGAAGCGTGGAAGGCCAACTATCACCCGGTACGGTTGGGCAGGCATCTGCTCATCTGCCCGGAATGGATCAAGATCAAAACCGCGCCGGACGATGTGGTCATCACGTTGGACCCTGGCATGGCCTTTGGAACCGGCACACACCCGACCACGCAGCTTTGTCTGGAAGTTCTGGAAGAGCGCGTTCAGCCCGGTATGCAGGTCGTTGATCTGGGCTGCGGCTCCGGCATCCTGTCAATTGCGGCGGCCAAACTCGGCGCGGACAGCGTTCTTGCAGTGGACATTGACCCCATCGCTGTCACCGCCACGCAGCAAAACACAGCCCGCAATGGCATGGAACACAAAATCACCGCGCGCGAAGGCAGCCTGATCGACGTGCTGGAAACCGGCCAGCAGTTCGATCTCCTGGCAGCCAATATTCTGGCGCGCATCATTATCCAGATGTCGAATGAAAATTTAGGGGATCTTGTGCGCCCCGGCGGCACCGGCATTTTCAGCGGCATCATCGCCGAGCAGGCGGCGGAAGTCGAAAGCGCGCTGCGTCACACCGGCCTGAAACCCTTCGCCCGCCAGCAGCAGGGTGATTGGGTCGCTATCCTGGCGAAACGCCCGCAGACATCCGCTTCCGAAGGCTGATGTCCCGGCCCAATAAACGTGCAATCTTGTGGAGGGGCACATGGCGATGTGCCCTCCTTCACCGCCTGTATCACGGCAGCCGCAGCACGAATACGCCCCATCCCAGATAGCGCCGCCCATACATCAGATACTCACGCCGCGCTTTCGCGTTCCACTGGCGCAGTTCATCGGCTCGGGGGTCATCCGGGTTCGCGCGCAGCCAGTTCGAAACTGCCATCCAGTGCATGGACTCGTACCGGTCCCAGCCATGATGCTCGGCCAGCACCATTTCCACCAGTTCCAGCCCGGCGTTTTCCATGCGCTCCAGTGTGCCGGCCAGCGACGTAAACACGTTCCGGTCTCCACCGGCCATCGCCTGCACCGCTGCGTCCGGCGGTTCCTCGATCCAGAAAGGTTCACCCACCAGCAGCAGGCTGTCGCGGTCTTTAAGGCCCGGTTTCATCAGCTCAAGCGTCCCGACCAGCCCATCTCCAATCCAGGTTGCGCCGATGCAGCTCATGACATCGAACACCCCCGGCGAAATCGGATACTTGCCCGCATCCGCCTCGACCAACTGCACCCGTGTCGCCACCCCAAGTTCTTCAGCGCGCCGCTGTGCCGCTGCCAGAAACACTTTGCTGATGTCCACCCCTGTGCCCTCAATCTGGTAGCGTTGTGCCCATCGGCAGAGCATCTCCGCCTTGCCACAGCACAGATCAAGCTGGCGCAGGCCGGACCGCAGCTGGCAGATGTCCCCCAGCAGCATCAACTGGTCTTCGGTAAACGGGTTCAGAATGGCGTGATTGTGTTCCGCAATTTCGTGAAATCGTAAGGACATAATGATTATTGACCTCCAAAAACTCACGGATTATTTATGGATAGAATGCCCCGTCGCCACTATAATGACCTGTGACATTTTCATACTCTTTAGTCCACAGTCATCAGTCTTCAGCCTTTGAGAAGATTGGATGCCTCATCGTAAACAATGAACGATGCTCAGCCGCCCTTGACTAAAGACTATTGACCAGAGACTATCGACTGACCCATGACCCACTTGCAAGGCAAGGAACGCGCGGATTATGTGCAGGACATGTTTGACCGCATCGCCGGTCGCTATAATGTCATGAACCGGCTGATGACCGGCGGGCAGGACTTGCGCTGGCGGCGCTTCGTCATCCAGAAAGCGCAGCTTCCACCCGGCGGCAGCCTGCTTGATCTTGCCACCGGAACCGGCGACATCGCCTTCGAGGCGCTGCGAACCGTGCCCGATGCGCGTGTGGTCGGCGCGGATTTTTCGTTGGGGATGATGCAGGTGGGGCAGACCCTGCCGATGGGCGGCAAAGTACACTGGCTGGGGGCCGACGCGCTGCAACTGCCCTTTGCGGACGCCGTCTTCAACGCTGTCACGTCCGGTTATCTGGTGCGCAATGTCATCGACATTCCGCGCACCTTGCAGGAACAGCTTCGCGTGCTGAAACCGGGCGGGCGCATCGTCATTCTGGACAGTTCACCGCCGCCGCCCTCGCTGGTGCGGCCTTTCATCGAAATTCATCTGCGTTATGTGATTCCCGCTCTGGGGCGCATCGTCGCCGGGGCAAATGGGGCGGACGCCTACCAGTATCTGCCAAGCTCTACCCAGGCGTTCAAAACACCGGACGAACTGGCCGTCCTGCTGCGCGCAGCAGGCGTTCAGAATGTGCAGTACCAGACCTTTATGTTCGGAACAATGGCGGTACACTGGGGAGAAAAAGCCATGTTGTAGGAAAAGTGCCGCTACTCCAGGCTGCCTTCACCCGCATGGCTCGCGTCACGATAGCGGTAAGTGATGCGCCCGCGTGTCGGATCGTACAGGCTCATTTCAACCTTGACCCGATCACCCAGCAGAATGCGAATATAATACTTGCGCATTTTGCCCGACAGATAAGCCAGAATCCGGTGACCGTTATCCAGTTGAATCATAAACTGGGTATTGGGGAGTGCTTCGACAACCGTGCCCTCGACCTCAATCTTATCTTCCTGTTTTTTCTGTTGTTCTTTCTTAGCCATACACTTCCTTGCCAACGCTAAATAAGAGAGAAAGCCGCTGCCCGGCACAACCAGGCAGCGGTCAGCGGTTCCGATTAATTCGTCGGTCCATGAGAATTACCGCGTTTGAGCTTTACGCTGACGACGCCGCGCCCGGCGAATCGCCTTCTTCTTCTCAATGCGCCTCAGTTCGCTTTTTGAAATGTGCCAGCGCTTCCGCCGTACTGTACTCAGAATGCCGCTGTTCGTCACACGCTTGCGGAAACGGCGCAGCAGAGATTCTTGCGACTCATTGGGTTTTAATCTGACAGTTGCCATACAGGATGTCCTCACCCCCTTCCGTTTGGAATTTTACACTAAACCGCTTGATTGTCAGTTTGTTTCCAGTTGGGTTGTTTCTAATTCTACAGTATCCGGCCCGGCCTGACCAGTCTCCTGCCGGTCTTCCCAGCGGGTCTGCTCTTCGGCGGTCACTTCCTTCAGGCTCAATCCCAGGCGCTGCTTGTCTGGTTCGACGCTAATCACGCGCATAAACAACTGCTGCCCTTCATGCACCAGCAGCGACGGGTGTTCCGGCTGCGGGTCGCCCATCTGGCTGATGTGCAGCAGCGCCTCGATACCCGGTTCCATGCTGACAAACGCTCCGAACTGCGTCACACGAGAAACTGTGCCTTCGACCAGCTGCCCGACATGATACAACTGCTCGATCAGTTCCCAGGGATTCTGCTGCAAACGCTTCAGGCTAAGGCCAATGCGCTTGCCCTCTTCATCCAGGCGCAGGACATACACTTCGACCTCATCACCCACATTCAGAATTTCACGCGGGTGTTTGACCCGATGCCAGGCCAGTTCAGAAATATGGATCAGGCCGTCCGCACCACCCAGATCAACAAACGCGCCGAAGTCCCGCAGGCCGCTGACCACACCGCGATGAATGTCGCCTTCCTGAAGCTTCTCCAGAAGGACTTCCTTGCGGGCTTCACGGCGTTCGCGCTGCGCTTCCCGCTGGCTGAACACCAGACGGCGGCGTTTCCAGTTGACTTCGATGATCTTGACCGTGATCGGCGAGTTGACCATC
>CAZKIB010000151.1:14102-15461 GCA_964552425.1 uncultured Anaerolineaceae bacterium
CTCAGTCACCACCCCCTGCCAGGGTTCTTCGGACTCCATCAGCTTCTCCGCCTGCCGCCAGTCCTCACTCTGACGAGCCTGAGAAACCGACAGCAGCAGGTTGCCATCTTCGTCTTCAGCGCGCACGACCATCACATCAATAGGGTTGCCCACATGATAACTGATGTCGCTTTCGTGAATACGTTCCAGATCCCGGCGCTCGACCACACCGTCGCGCCCCAGGCCGATATCGACAATCAAGCCCTGATTATCGACTGCAAGAATAGTGCCAGTGACGATATCACCCCGCTGCGGTTCTTCACGTGAGAATGAGGCTTCCAGCAGCGCGGCAAAATTCATACCGTCGGCCAGCATGTCCAACGAACTCTCTAACTGCATATGATAATTAGCCCCCAAGGGTAAGATTTTTTGGTCTCAGCGGTGGGGCATACGAAAACGCGGTCAACAAAAGTTACCGCGTTGTTGGTTATCGGCAGTAAAACCAACGCAGGCCGGCCACCAGGAAATGGGACCCCCCTTTTCCTTTAAGACCGGAGCAGATTATACTGGTTAAGAATATGTTTGTCAACGAAGATTCGTTGGCCGGTTATGCCTGAGAAGTATCCGCGTTGGGTTCGTCACCGAGTTCGGTTTCGGGGGCTTCCTGGACTTCCGGCGCAGCTTCCATTTCAGGCGCTGGATCGGCAGCTTCGGCCCCGCTTGCACCTTCGGCGGCGCTTTCCTCACCTTCGGCAGCAGCATCCGTACCCCAGCGCTGGGTGAACCCGACCCGGCGTTTCTCCGGTTCCAGATGGCTGATCCGCAGGCTGAGGGTATCACCCCTTTTCACATATGAATGCGGCTCTTTAAGCGACCCATCCCCCATTTCACTGAGATGCAGCAGTCCTTCCAGGCCATCTTGCAGCGCCACAAACGCGCCAAAATCGACCACGTTGGTCACGATGCCATCCACCAACTGCCCCTCGTGATACTGCTCGGCAGCATGGTCCCAGGGATCACTGAGCAGGCGTTTGCGACTGAGCGCGATACGGTTCGATTCACGGTCCAGGTTCAGCACGTACACTTCGATTTCATCGCCGACTTTCAGCACATCACGCGGATGATCCACGCGATGCCACGCCAGTTCGCTGACATGGATCAAGCCGTCGGCCCCACCCAGATTGACGAACGCCCCAAAATCGCGCAGGCCCGTCACCGTACCTTTGACGCGATCCCCTTCCTTAAGCTCGGCCAGCAGTCGGGCTTTTTGCTGGGCGCGCCATTCCTTCTGGGCTTCGCGTTCGCTGAAGATCAACCGCCGGCGGTCCTGGTCAACTTCGATCACCTTGACCACCAGCATCTGATCGCGCAGTTCGTCCC
>CAZKIB010000151.1:15556-16891 GCA_964552425.1 uncultured Anaerolineaceae bacterium
ACCACCACGATTGTGTCCGGTGACGGTCACTTCGACCACTTCTTCGCTTTCCAGCAGCTTTCGGGCTTTTTCCCAGTCATACTGCTGCAACCCCATATTGATCGACACAATCAGGTTGTCGTCCTGATCGCGCGGGTTCATCACATAGACAGGCACTTCCGCCCCAACCTGCAAACTGTCCCGAAAACGCGGGTCCAGCCGCTCAATGTCCTGGTGGGGGACGATCCCATCCCGCTTGGCCCCCAGATCAACGATAATCTCCCGGTCGTCAATCTCCAGAATCACGGCGTTGCGAATTTCGCCGCGTCTCGGTGGCATATACGCAAATGACGATTCCAGTAATTCACGGAATTCTGCGCTGAAGTCTTTTTCGTTTTCACCCGAATTTGCTAAAACCATTGAATGTCTACCACCTTATGGAAGAAGTCACAATCCCACGTTGTGTGGGAAACAGGCTTACCAGGAAGCCTGGCGGATTTGATGCTCGATCTGCGCAAGCCACTCAAGTTCCGCCTGATACATCGCCAAAGCATACTCAATGAGCCATACCTGTCGAGGATCATCGGCGGCGCTGTGATCCGCCTGTAATGACCGCACGCCAGCTTCCATTTGACCGCGTCGGGCCATAATCAGCCCCAGCATTTCGTCACCAGTCAGATGACGTCCGAGGTAAAGTTTGAGCAAAAACTCGCGCTGTACACGGTCGTCAACAGGCGGCTGTTGCAACCACCCCAGCAGTTCCTCGCGCCCCCGCCCTGTAATGCGATACTCTTTGCGAGCCGGGCGGCCCTGCTGCGGGATTTCCTCTACCTCCACGGCCTGATCTGCCAGAAGTTTATGCAAGGTGGGGTAAAGGGTCCCATAGCTGGCGCTGCCAACCGCCACCATCGTGGACTGCACATGCTTTTTGATGTCATACCCCGACATCGGTTGTTCCATCAACAGCCCCAGAATTAAATGTCGATATGACATAGTTCAACAGAACACACCTAATTTTTCACTACCCGGAGTATATCTATTCAAGATAGGGACTTACAGATAGAAAACGGTATGTTCCAGTATGAATTTATCAATGGTTTCGACACATAATCCGTATGCTGTGCCGCATCATGACAACTGATTATATCAGATAAATATAAAATCTGTATATAATCAACGTTTCCCTTCAATTTCAAGCCACCCTAACACATCAGGTTGAGTCTCGGATGGGTAGCACATGATGCCCGCATGAGTAATGGCTAATTGAGGACTGGTCATAAATCGTTCTGCACCTTTATCGCCCTTTGTGCCCTCACCCTAAATAGCGTTGTCCGGTATTAGGGAGAAGGAAAAGTG
>CAZKIB010000152.1:0-266 GCA_964552425.1 uncultured Anaerolineaceae bacterium
ATCACTGGGGCGTAACGGGCCGGCGCGCTCACAGGTTTTGATTGTTGTGGCATTTTATTCCGTACTTAGGGACAACACATACTGGTAGAGATTGGTGATCCCGCCAGCGCTGAGGCGATCCGTCGCAAACAGATGATCGTTACCGATTGTGCCACCTGTACGCAAAAAGTCAATGAACTCTTCTTCAGTGAGAGTCGCGCCAGCCAGCGCCGGGCCATCGTCTGTGCCTTCACCAGCAGCGCCATGACATGAAGCGCATTCCAGCA
>CAZKIB010000152.1:292-6725 GCA_964552425.1 uncultured Anaerolineaceae bacterium
GCGCCCTTTGCCGCGTTCGACAGCTACCGGGTCAAGATCAATATTCTGCGCGTTATCGGCTTCGCTGGCCGCAGCGGTCATAGCGGCAGCCGTCGCTACCAGAGGGGCCTCTGTAGGCGGGTTAAAGGCGTAGGTCGGAAAGACAAACTGGGTTGCGGTAGCCGCAGGTGTGTTCGTGGGCGCTGCGGCCTGGGGGCTGCACGCGGCGGCCAACAGCAGGCCGATGAGTGAGATGAAGAAGCAGTGCTTCGGGCTGTTCACGATGATCTCCTGTGGCAATCCGTTACTGCGAACGTGTGACATCCAACGCTTCCTGCAAGCCGTCGCCGACGAAGGAAAAACTGAGCATCGTCAGCGCGACCAGAATAGTTGGAAATAACGGCAGGTGATAATAAACCTGAATGGTGCTGCCGATGCTGCCACCCACCATTTTCCCCCAGCTTGCCGTTGGTTCGGCGATGCCCAGGCCCAGAAAGCTTAAACCTGCTTCAGCGAAGATCACCAGTGGTACGGCAAACGTAAACGAGATCAGCAGGGGAGAGAAGGCATTGGGTAAAATGTGCCGCAGAATGATGTCCCGATCCGTCGCGCCAAGTGCGCGGGCGGCGTTGACAAATTCCTTTTCGCGGGTTGCCAGAAACTGGGCGCGCGTCAGCCGGGCAGATTCAATCCAGCCTGTGAGTGAAAGCACGAGAATGACATTGCCAACACCCGGCCCCGCGATGCTCAGAAGAATGAGCGCAAAGATCAGCGGTGGCAGGGCGGTTGCGACTTCTACTGCGCGCTGGACAAAAAAGTCAAACAGGCCGCCGCGATACCCGGCCAGAACACCCAGTGTGATCCCAACCGAAAACGTGATAAGAGGCACACTGAGGCCGACGAACAGGGAGGTACGCGCTCCGTAAATCAGGCGGGTGAGATAGTCGCGCCCGATGGAATCGGCTCCCAGCGGGTGAGCCGGGTTTTGAAAGGGCAGCAGGCGCACCACACTGAAATCTGCTTTGTCGTAGGGATAGGGCGTAATCAGGTCAGCGAAAACCGCGATAAACACCAGGGAACCGACAATGAACAGACCGAACATCGCCAGTCGATTACGGCGGAATCGACGCACTGCATCCATCGTTAATGAGCGGCGGATGATGCGTGTGTCGGCAAGCGAAACCGGGCGGTTGCCGGTATAGGTTTTTTCAGTGTCCAGGGTGGTTCCACTGTTTGCCATCAGGCGCTCCTCACTGTGCCGCCGACCCGGATGCGCGGGTCGATCAGCGTGTAGAGGATGTCGGTAATCAGATAGGTCAATCCCCACAGGGTCGCGATCAACAGGGCCTGTGCCATAATCATGGGATAATCACGATTGAAGATGCTGGTCACAAAAAATTTGCCTAAACCGTTGATGCCGTAGACGACCTCGACAAACAGCGAACCGGTCAGCAGGTTGGGAATTTGCGGGAGCAGTACCGTGACCATTGGGATGAGCGCGTTACGCATGACATGCCGAAGCATGATCGAGCGTTCACCCAAACCTTTTGCACGGGCTGTGCGGATATAATCGGCACTCATCGCATCGGTGACACTGGAGCGTGTGTAACGAGCCACCAGTGCCAACGGGGCAAGCCCATACGTAATGACTGGCAAGAAGTAATCCCAGGACAGAACCGGCGCGCCGCCGGACACAACCGGGCCAATGATGATATTGTGTGGACGGCCCCAACCGGTCTGGAAACCGAAAATCAGAAGCAGCCAGGTGGCAATAATGAAACTGGGAATAGTGATGCCGACGGTTGCAACCAGCGTGACGGTATTATCGATAAGACTGTTACGATAGTACGCTGCCACAATGCCCATGATAAAACCCAGGCTAAAGGAAACGATGATTGTGTACAGACCCACCTGCAATGTCACCGGCCAGACCTGAGCGATCAACTCCGTTACGGGGGGATTTCCGGCTACGGCTGTCGAACGGCCAAAATCGAGCCGGAGGGCATCACCCAGATAATTGACATAGCGTTCTGTGACCGGTTTATCCAGCCCATATTTTGCCAGGATGTTTGCCATCGCGTCCTGAGAATAACCCCGCTCACCAAGCTGATAGGGGCCACCTGGAACGGCATTCATCAGGAAAAACACCAGGGTCGCAACGACGAACAGGACAAAGACGAGGGACACTGCCCGTCGGATAATGAAACCAGTCATCCATACTCCGAAATACTAGAAGTGATGGGAAGTGCGCCTGAAGTCAGCGCACCTCCCAATAAAAATTCGATGGTGAGCAGTGTGCAGGCTGCTAGCTGCCAACCAGCCCCATGTCATTGCGATAGGTGTCAAACTCGGTGACGTTCGCTCCAATGTAGATCGTACCCCACACCCCGTCATTGCCCCACTGGAAGCCAGGGAGACCCTGAGAATTCAGTTCGCGCGGGCCGCCGAGGATGTACGGCTGGAACAGATTACCCTGAATGCGGTGGTTGAGGAAGATACCGCCGACATCTTCAACGAGGACGCGTTCCGCATCACGGTACATCTGGGTGCGGGCTTCGGGATCGCCTACGAGTGCGTTGGCTTCCTGGACGAGCGAGTCAAATTCGGCGTTGCGCCACGAATGACGGCCAGTGGACACCCACACACCCAGCATGTTGGCGGGGTCGAGGTAATCCATACCGTAGGATACCGCGCCGAACTGCATCGTGGTGGGCCGGGCCAGCAGGGCTTCCATGTAGGCAGTGAATTCCATATTGTTGACTTCGATGGACACATTGAGGCATTCACTGATCGAGGCTGCCGACGCGACGAAGCGCGGTGCAATGACTTCAGGTTCGTTGCGCATTTGCAGCGTCACCGCCGGGAAGCCTTCCCCGTTGGGATAGCCGGCATCGGCCAGAAGCTGCTGGGCTGCCGGACAGTCGTAGCCCTGAATATCGTGCAGGTCGCCATTGATGTCAGAAGCCGGGAAGCCAGGCGACAGGAACGAATAGGCAGGGATAGCCAGACGCGGCCCAATCACATTGGCGACAATCGATTCACGATCCAGCGCTTTGGCGAAAGCCAGACGCACACGCTGATCGTCGAACGGCGGGTTGAAGGTGTCCATTAACAGATAATCGGTACGGAAATCGCCCGGTGTCGGGAAGTAGTTGTCGCCCAACTGCGGGTCGGAGTCGATCAGCGCGAACTCTGCCGGGCCGAGGGCTTCGTAGGGGATGCTGTCCAGTTGATGATCCTGGAAGGCGGTGAAGCGCGTATTCACATCGCCGTAAAAACCGAGCATCTCGCGCAAGACAGGCTGGCGGAAACCGGTATAGGTTGGATTGGCTTCGAGGACGATTTCCTCACCGACCGTGAAGGACTTGAGGATGAACGGGCCGGATGACACACTGGTTTCGGGGTTGAGCATGTAATCCTTGCCATGCTCTTCCAGGGCTTTTTTCTGAACAGGCCCCCAGAAGTACAGGGTGTTAGGCAGCGGCGGGAACGGGGTCTGGGTTTCGACCTCGATGGTCAGATCATCGACTGCGCGATAACCGATTTCTTCCGGTGAAATCTCGCCCGCGACGGCTTCGTCCCAGCCTGCGATGACTCCCTGCCACATCCAGACAAAGTCATAGGCGTTCTCCGGGTTTGCCATCCAGCGGTAGGAGGCTTCGAAATCATAGGCAGTCAGGGGTGTGCCGTCACTCCATACCTGGCCGGGTCTAAGCTTGAAGGTCCAGGTCAGGCCATCTTCTGACGCTTCCCAGCTTTCGGCAGCACCGGGGATAAGCTGAAGATCGTTGTTGAGTACGACGAGTGGGTCACTGAACTTGTCGCTCAGATCACCGCAGATACGCGCATAGACCGCGAACACTGCCGAGAAGGTCGTTTGCACGGCTCCCGCCGATGGGCAGATTGTCCGCCAGGTTTGCAGCGAATAGGGGGCGGCGTCTTCGGGCAGTGGCCGCCCGTAGACATCGACCATATCCGCATCTTGCGCGCCCAGCAGGGGCACAATGGCAAGCGCAAGAGCCAGCGCGGCCATCAATAAAACAAGCTTGTTTCTACTCATACAAGTTCTCCTGAAAGTTGTAACCTGGCGAACAAATTTATTCAGCACTGATACGAATCTAATCAGTGCTGCGAGATGTTATACCCTCTCAATTGTCCGCGCAAGTTTTCTTAATTTTGCAGACCGAATCGTAACCTGAATGATCCGCGCTGCGCGTTGGTGATTTGTGCTGATTTCCTGAGCCGATTTTTAGGCCGAACTGTGGTTTAGGCCGGCTGCCCGGCCAGCATCTCGGCTCTCTGGCGAAATTCACTCACGGAAACGACAGTTCCATTCAGCCGGGCTTCTTCAGCCGCAAAGGCCAGCAGATGACTTTCCAGGGAGACGCGCGCGGATGTCAGGGTGTCGTCTGGTTCACCGCGCACGGCCCGCAGAAAGCTGGCAACCAGGCCAAAATCGCCACCGCCGTGACCGCTGGCGCTGGCATCCTTTACGTCAATTGTTTCGGTGGTTCCGCTCAGATGATCGCGGATGGTGATCTTGTTGCCATCATGGCCGCCGAAACGCGCCTGAAGGGTGGCTTTCGTGCCGTCGTAACGCATGGTGCGGCATTCCTCGAAACCATGACCCTGCATGATGAGTGTCACTGTCGTGCCGCTGTTCATCTCCATACTGACCGTCTGATGATCGACGACATCATTATCACAGTGGTAGACACAGCGACCATAGGGGCTGGTTTCGAGCGCTTTCATACGCGCTGCGGCAGTCGGTTCATAGGTTACGGCATTGAGCGTAAAGGCGCTGCCATCATGCCCATAAATGCGCGGGGCGTAGAATTTACACTCGTCTGCCGCCGGGCAGCCATCCAGACAGCGCTGGGGCGCGCCTTCCGGGGCGGATTCAGGACGAAAGTGAGTCAGCGAGCCGAACGAACTGACGCGCATGACTTCCTGCTGCAAAATCCAGGGCAGAATATCCAGATCATGGCAGCATTTCGCCAGCAGCATGGGCGCGGAAGTCGCCACGTTGCGCCAGTTGCCCCGCACGAAACTATGGGCCATGTGCCAGTAGATGAGATTTTCGCGGTGATCCACATTGATAATGCGACCCAGCCTGCCCGATCCGACTATTTCGCGCATTTTGCGGAAGAAGGATGTGTAGCGCAGCACATGACAGATTTGCAGCAACCGCCCGTACTGCTCGGCAGTCTGCACCAGACGTACATTGTCGAGCAGCAGATGAGCCATCGGCTTTTCCAGCAGCACATCATAGCCATTTTCAAGTGCTGCTGTGGTCGAGGCGGTGTGCATCTGATCCATCGTGCAGTTCAGCAGGGTGTCCGCAATTTTCCCCTGCGCGAGGAGGTCTTCCCACGAAGCAAAGCGCCTTTCAGGGGGGATATTATGCGCCTCAGCGAAACGCTCCCGCCGGTCTTCAATGGGTTCGGCAACGGCCACAAATCGGAGTTCATCGGGGTGGGCCAGGGCATAGGGACCGTAGGCTCTGTAACCACGTCCCCCCGCGCCGAGCAGCACCGCTGTAATTTGAGACATTGTATGCTTCCTGTGTACCGAAAACGTCGTTTGTGAGCGTAACGCAGGATTGAATAATCTGTCAAGGTAGGCGCGGGCTGGGGCGGTTTTCGTACAAAATAAACACAAAAAATCGCTGTTTTATGATTATTCTTGATTATTCTGCTAATTTTGTGGCATATTTTGAATTTGTTGTTCGCACAAAACATCAACATGTGTTATTTTTGATTTCACCTGCCGATCAAGGGAAACAGGGTCAGTAAAATGAGGAGGTGGACATCGCACAATTAACGCCAAACCCGCGTGCAAACCATTGTCAGATGATTTGGGAGGATTTACTCATGCGCAAGTCGGTACAATTTTTGTCGGTAATACTTGTAGTGATGCTGGCAGTACTGTCCCTGGTCCCGGTCATGGCCCAGGACGATGCGGTTCTGAATGTGGCCTGGCCGTACAGTGTGCCGCCAACCGGTCACTTTAATACCTTTGCCTCTGGCGGTATGTGGATGGGCAGCTACAGTGACCTGTTCCAGCCGCCGCTGGCTGTCCTGATCTGGGCGGACAATGTGTATGAAGGCATGGTGGCCGACACCTTCGGCTATGATGACGCCGGTAATTACACTGTCACCCTCAAGTCGGGCTATACCTGGAGCGATGGCAGCCCGGTGAGCGCCGACGATGTGGTTGCGACGTTTAATCTCTTCCGCCTGCGCGGTGACGCGGTCTGGAATTCGCTGACCGGCATTGAAAAGGTGGATGATCTGACGGTTACATTCCTGATGGATGCCCCCTCTTCACTGGCTGAACGCCAGATTCTGACCGGTGGCAACGGCCTGCGCCCGGCCAGTGTTTATGGTGACCTGGCAAACCGCGCGGCGGAATTGTTCGCTACCGGCGCGACTAAAGACGATGAGGCCTGGGG
>CAZKIB010000152.1:6810-15643 GCA_964552425.1 uncultured Anaerolineaceae bacterium
GGAAGCGAACGTGACTGCCAACCTCAACCCCGGCGGCATTGGCGCGGACACCGTGAAATTCAGCACGGTGGTTCTGTGGAACGGTGAGACCGAGGTGGTGACACCGCTGGTTGCCAACGAAGAACTGTGGTACATCACGCACGGTATCCCGCCGACGACAGAACAGGCCTTTGTCGATCAGGGCATTGATATTCTGCGCACCGGCATGTTTCAAGGCCCGGCGATCTATGTGAATCACAGTGTTTACCCGCTGAACCTGCCCGAAGTCCGGCAGGCGATGGCTTATGTCATTGATCGTGAACAGAATGGTTTTGTCAGCCTGGGCGAATCCGGCGTCGCGGTGGAATACATGGCCGGTATGGGCGACGCGCTGGCTGACATCTGGCTGTCCGAAGAGGTGATTGCTTCTCTCAATCCTTATGCTCTGGATACAGATATGGCGAGCAGCCTGCTGGAGGGCATTGGTTTCAGCAAGGGTGGTGACGGTGTCTGGGTAGATGACCAGGGCAACCCGCTGGCGTTTGAACTGATCTTCCCGCAGGAATTTGCGGATTGGTCTGCCGCAGCCGAAAATGCCATTCAGCAGTTGAATGACTTTGGCTTTAACATCACCGGGCGCGGCGTCCAGTTCCAGCAGCAGGAGCAGGATGTTTATGACTCAAACTTCCAGTTGGCGATCCGCAACTGGGGCATTGGTGATCCTATTCCATCCCTGAGCTACCTGGAACCCTACAATCGTTATAATGGGCAGGGCATCTCGGCTGGTGAAGCGGGCGGCGGGATGAAATTCGACCCCAACGTGACTTACAGCGGGGGCGACGTGAATGTCTATGATCTGGCGATCCAGAGCGGCCAGGGTACCGATACGGCTGCTCAGGCAGCGCTGGTGGAACAACTGGCAGTTTCGTACAATGAACTGCTGCCCGCCATTCCGCTGTGGGAGCGTTACACCAACAACGCCATGAACCGCAAATTCATCGACGCGCCCGCGTTTGATGACCCCATTTACATCAACGATACCACAGCCGATTTCTGGATGACTTACGCGATTATCACCGGCCTCGTCGGCCCGGCATAACCTGCGTTTGTCGGTAAATTTGCTCCGGGGTGAGGAAACTTGCCCCGGATTTTTCTCAAAAAGTGTTATTATTCCGGCTCACAGGAGATTTAAGTTTCAGTTTAAGAGGTAGGGTTCATGGCTTCTCAGCGTCCGGCGATAGATAAGGCAGAGGATGAAGGCGGGACACTTAATCTGCTGGACACCGTCCTGCTGCGCATTCAGGGAGTTTATCGTAATTACGTCGTGCGGGTGGTGCTGCAATCGTTTTTGACGATTTTCGGCGTTTTGACCTTCACATTCTTTCTGGTCCGGTTGATGCCCGGTAATCCGATTGACGTTCTGGTGGCCCAAATTCTCAATCAGGAGGCGATTTCCTATCAGGAAGCCTACGAACGGGTCGCCGCCAGTTTCAATTTTGACCCGGATGCCTCGGTATTTGAGCAGTATCTCGCTTACCTCGGCGATCTGGCGAGACTTGACCTGGGTGATTCGATTACCTCACCCGGTACAAAAGTGATTGACCAACTCCTGCGGTTCCTGCCCTGGACTTTATTCAGTGTTGGCGTGGGCCTGCTGCTCAGTTTTACCATCGGTATCCTGCTGGGCATTCTGATGGCTTATTATCGCAATTCGCCGCTCGATCATATCCTGTCGTTTATCGCCTCGGTGTTAAGTGCAGTGCCCAACTTTATCTGGGCGCTCATCATCATCATCGTTTTTGGCATTAACCTCAGATGGTTCAATATCGGCGCTTTGCGCGGAACTTATGACCCGACTCTGGCGCCGGGATTCAATCTCGAATTTATCGGTAATGTGCTGTATCACGCCGCGCTGCCAATCTTTATCTACATTATCAGCACGCTCGGAACCTGGATGCTGAGCATGAAAAGCAGCACGGTGAGTGTGTTGAGCGAGGATTACGTCACGGTGGCGGAAGCGCGCGGTTTGTCCGCCCGGCGCATTTCAATTGCTTATGTCGGGCGTAATGCCGCCCTGCCGCTGTTCACCCAGTTGATGATCGCCATCGGTTTTGTACTGGGCGGCGCGGTGGTCATCGAAGAACTGCTGGTTTACTGGGGCATCGGCCATTTTCTGTTCGCATCCATCACCACGCGCGATTACACCAATATGCAGGGTGTCTTCCTGTTCATTACCACTTCGGTTGTTCTCGCCAACCTGTTTGCTGACCTGTTATATGCGCGCCTTGACCCGCGTGTCCGTGTTGCTGGAGAGTAACAGATGACTGCTACCACACATCTGGACACGCAGAAAATTCAGGAAACTCAAAATCCGCTGGTGGATTTCTGGCACGGTTTCAGCACCCTGTTTCGGCTGATGATGCGCAATCGCACCGGGTTTATTGGATTTCTGGGGCTGCTGCTTTATTTTGTCCTGACGTTTATCGCGCCTTCGTTTATTGCCTTTGACGACGAGGTGAATCTTGATGAGGTGGCTGGACCACCGGGGTCAAGTATCCAACTGCTGGTTCGGGAAGAGAACCAGGATGTCTATACTTCCTTCGAGTCGCTGGCCGGCAGGAAAGTCGGTGTCGTGTCACAGACCGGCGGGCCTTCTCTGATCGAACCCTGGGAAGATACCCTCGAAGTGGAAACCTTTAGCTGGTCGAACCGGCGCGCCGGCCCTGGCATTGACGCGGGTCTCGCGGCGCTGGACGCTGGCGAAATTGACGCGATGCTGATCTTCTCCAAAACTGTGCGGAATTATGTCACTGACCCACAGGATGCTGATCAGAAAGCGGCCTACGCGGACCTGGTCGTTTCCAATCCGGCCATTGGGCCAGTGCATCTGCTCGGCACGGACACGCAGGGGCGCGATATTTTTACGCATATCGTGCATGGGGGCCGTGAGCTTATTCTGGTAGCGGTTGGTGCAGGGGTGGTATCGACCCTGATTGCGGTGATTCTGGGTTCGAGCGCGGCGATCTTCGGCGGCGTGATTGATCAAATCCTTTCAGCGTTTACCAATCTCATTCTGGCGATTCCTCAGTTTCCGCTGCTGGTGGTGCTGGCGGGTCTTCTGTCACTGACCAGCCCGTTCTTTCTGGCGCTGCTGATCGGCAT
The DNA here is from genome assembly GCA_964552425.1 of uncultured Anaerolineaceae bacterium. GTDB lineage: Bacteria > Chloroflexota > Anaerolineae > Aggregatilineales > Phototrophicaceae. The sequence goes on from CAZKIB010000152.1 coordinate 9,952, forward strand.
TCTGTCATGGCCGACACTCATGCGTTCAGTGCGTTCACAGGTACTCAGCCTGCGCGAACGTGATTACGTGGAAGCGGCGGTGGCGCTTGATCTTGGAACGCGCCATATTATGTTCCGCGAGATTCTGCCCAATATGGTCAGTTATATCGCCGTGCATCTGATTTTCTCGATTACAGCGGCAATGTATTCCCAGATCGGGCTGGTGGTGCTTGGTCTCGCGCCGATCAACAACTACACCTGGGGCGTGATGCTCTATTTTGGGCGCTCTCGCGGGACGATGTTTAACCCGGAAGGCGCAAGTATGGTTCTCGCCCCGGTGATCGCCATTGCTTTGTTTCAGGTTTTTATGATTATGTTTGCGCGTTCGCTGGAAGAAATGTTTGACCCGCGTCTGCGGCGCAGCGGTTAGGGGTAGAGGTAGCTGTCGTGAGTGAAAACCAACAGGAAATAATCCTCAAAATTGAAGACCTGTCTGTGGCCTACCGCTCACGGCGCGGGATGGTGCTGGCGGTCAACAACATCAATCTGGAACTGCGCAAGGGCGATACACTGGGGCTGATTGGCGAGAGCGGCAGCGGCAAAACGACCCTCGGCCTGGCGATTGTACGCATGTTGGCGCAGGCTGCTGAGATTCCCGCCGGTAAAATTCTCTACACCCGAAACGGTCAAACGCGCAACGTTCTGGATATGGGTAAAGAACAACTGCGGGCTTTTCGCTGGAGCGACTGCGCGATGGTGTTTCAGGGGTCGCAGAATGCTTTTAACCCGGTGCTGCGCATCCGTGACCAGTTTCTGGACACGGCCCGCGCGCATGGACAGACGGACACCCGATGGGTCGAGAAACGCACGCTGGAACTATTCAAGCTGGTGCGGCTGGACCCGGAACGGGTGTACGATGCCTATCCGCATGAGTTAAGCGGCGGGATGAAACAGCGCACTCTGTTAGCATTGGGCGCGCTGCTGGACCCGCAGGTGATGATTCTTGATGAGCCGACCACCGCGCTGGATATTCTGACACAGCGCACCGTGATTGAAGTGCTGAATGAGATGCAAAAGCGCCTCAACTTCAGCATTATCTTCATCAGCCATGACCTGGGCATCGCCGCTGAACTGGCGAATCGGGTGGGGACGATGTATGCGGGTGAGATGGTCGAACTGGGCACAGTCGATCACATCTTTTACCGGCCCCTGCACCCGTATACGCTCGGCCTGCTGCAATCCATCCCCCGTCTGAGCAACCCGTATCAGGATGAACTCAAGAGTATCCCCGGCGAACCGCCCAATATGATTAAGCCGCCTTCGGGCTGCAAGTTCCACCCGCGCTGCTTTTTTGCGACGGACAAGTGCAAGCATGAAGCGCCGCCTTCGGTGGAGTATGAACCGGGACACTTCGCGGCCTGCTGGCATACCGATCAGGTGATCGAGGCCCGGCGCGACCTGTACGGACAGATGGCGGCAGGTGGCCCTGACGACAAGCGCACAGCGGTTACGCCTGACCAACAGGGAGATTTGCAGGGATGACGACACCGATACTCCAACTGCGCGATGTCAGCCGCACGTTCATGAAGGGCCGCATCCCCATTCCTGTGCTGCGCAATATTGACCTGGATGTGCATGATCTGGAATTTCTGTGCCTGGTTGGCGAAAGCGGCTGTGGCAAGACGACCACCGGGAAAATACTTTCCGGCCTGCTGGAACCGAGCAGCGGACAGGTGATGTTTGAAGGCCAGGATGTTTCACAGCTAAAGGGTGAGGATTACAAGCGTTTTCGGCGTTCGGTGCAGATCATTCATCAGGACCCCTACGCTTCGCTGAATCCGACTCACACTGTTTACAACATTCTCAGTTTTCCGCTGTTCCGGCATGGGCTGGTAAAAAACCGGCGTCAGGCCCGCGAACGGGTCGCCGAACTGCTGGCGCAGGTTGATCTTACGCCGGTGGGGGACATTATCGACAAGTATCCGCATGAACTGAGCGGCGGGCAGCGCCAGCGGGTGAGTATCGCCCGCGCCCTGACCACCGATCCTTCCGTGATTATCGCCGATGAAGCGGTCAGTATGGTGGATGTGTCCATCCGTATCAGCCTGCTCAAAATGCTGATGGCGATGCGTGAACGCCTGAAAGTCACGATTGTGTTTATTACGCACGATCTGGCGCTGGCGAAATATTTCGCGTGGGACGGGCGAATCGCGGTGATGTATCTGGGGCGCGTGGTGGAAATCAGCGATACGCCTTCGCTGACGACCAACCCGCAGCACCCTTATACGCGCGTGCTGCTGTCGGCGATTGCCGAGCCGGACCCGGATCGCACCCGGCACAAGGAACATATTCAACTGCGCAGTGAAGATATTCCGCGTTTGACGGAATTACCGCCGGGCTGTTCGTTTCATCCGCGCTGCCCCTGGTTTGCCGATGGCGTTTGCGATGTGCGCGTCCCGGAACTGGCTGAAGTCGCCGCGCTGAATACGCCAGTCCATCAGGTGGCCTGTATCCCGCTCACCGAAGGGGCTGAACTACAGCTCTATGAACCCTGATGCGCTGCAAGGCTATTTTCGCATCGGGGTATGGATTACACTGGTCGCGGTGCTGCTGGTTTTCGCTGTGCCCCGTGATACCCCGGAATTTATCGTTTCTGTTTGTTCATTGGGCATCGGCCTTACGCTGATGGCCCTTACCGCCGCGCTGCGCCACTTCATGAGATAGCCCCATGCAACCAAGCCAGAATGGTCCCACCTCGCTTCTGCTGATTGCGTTTCTGAGTTTTGCAGTGATCGGCATGACCGGCGGTGCGCTGGGGGTGGCCTGGCTTTCTATTCAGGACACGTTTGGACTCGGCCTGGATTCGCTGGGATTCCTGCTGACAGCGTCTACTACCGGGCGTTTGATCACAGCGTTCACCAGCGGACGTTTGATTGCCCGTATGGGGGCTGGCCCTTACCTGCTGGTGGGCTGTGTGCTTTGCTCCGTCGGGATGCTTGGTTTTGCCATCGCTCCCCTGTGGCTGCTTCTGCTGGCGGCCTATTTCGTATTTGGCCTGGGAGCGGGTGTGCTGGATGCGGGCATCAATACTTTCATCGCCCCACGTTACAGCGCCAGCCGCCTGAACTGGCTGCACGCCTGTTTTGGGGTCGGGCTGACATTTGGCCCGGCGCTTGTCACCGCAGTGGTCATTGACCTGGGGCAGTCGTGGCGCTGGGTGTACGCGATTCTGTTCGGATTTCAGATCGCGCTGACGGTTATTTTCACATTAACCCTGAACCGCTGGCGGCTGGCGCAGGATGTACAGACCGGTTCTGCGCAGAGTGAGCACGATGTACCGATTACCGCGACGCTCCGGCTGATGATGATGTGGCTGAGTCTGGCGCTGTTCTTCTTCTACGGGGGCGTGGAGATTGGCACAGGCCAACTGCTCAACAGTCTGTTTGTGGAAGGGCGCGGCGTGGACCCGAAAACTGCCGGGTTCTGGGTCAGTTTTTACTGGGGAAGTTTTACCATCGGCCGGATGCTGATTGGGGTGATTGTGGACCGGCTGGGGCCACGCACGCTGCTGCGAGCCTGTATGCTTGGCACAGTGCTGGGTGCAGTACTCATCTGGTGGAACCCGGTCATGGAAGTCAGTTTTATCGGGCTGGCGATAATGGGCTTATCGCTTGCGCCGCTGTTCCCTACGCTGGTTGCTGTGACGCCGGATCGTGTCGGACAGCGCCATACCGCCAACGCCATCGGGTTTCAGATTGGGTTTGCCGGGTTAGGCGCGGCGATGCTGGTTGGGTTCGCGGGCGCTTTGGCAGAAAACATTGGACGCGAAATCATCGCACCCTTTCTGGTGGTCGTTGCGTTGATTACCCTGTTTTTGCACGAGTGGATTCTGGCCCGCGAAGTGAAGCCTACCAGACCGGGACAGGCGTTATTATGAGGGTTTTTGATCGGCTGCCGGAAGCATAAACCAGAAGGTGCTGCCTTTGCCAGGTGTGCTTTCGGCGCCGATTTTACCGTTCAGTTTGTGGATGATGCGATGGACGATGGACAGGCCCAGACCAAGTCCATCGGCTTCAACCGTGTGCAGCCGTGTGAACATCTCGAACAGGTGCGCCTGATCCGCCGGGGCGATGCCAACGCCAGTGTCCTGCACATTGTAACGCACCCCTTCAGGGCAGGGTGCAGCCGTAATCGTGATACGCGGGTCGGGATTGTCTTTCCCCATGTACTTGATGGCGTTGCTGATGAGGTTCGCGAAAATTTCTTCGATCCACTGGGCATGGCCGAGGGCGTTGGGTAAATCCGGCATGATTTCGATATGGATATGATGGCGCTCGATGAGGTGCTGGAAGCGTTTCAGGGCAGCCTGCACCACCGGGTTGACATCCACTGTTTCCGCATTCGCGGCGGCGTCACGCAGTTTGGTAAGCCAGAGAAGCTGTTCGATCATGTCGCCCATTTTGAGCATACTGAACTTGATGTCGTCAATCTGGGTGACGATGTTGGGCGGTAAATCTCTGGCAAGCATTTTGATGACTTCGGCCTTGAGGACCACGCCAGTGATGGGCGATTTGAGATCGTGAGCGATGGTGTGGTTGTAAGCGTCGAGTTCCTGATTGCGGGTTTCGAGTTCCTGCGCATACAGCCTGAGTTCCGCCTGAGCCTGCTGTAGCTGTTCAAACTGGCGGGCATTGCGCAGTGCAGAGGAAAGTTGCAGCGCCAGCAGATACCCGATGCGCATATCATCCTGGGTATAACGCCGGGGTTCGCGGATGGCGAAAACGATTGCTCCGGTGATATGGGCGTCACTGGTCAGGGGAATGATGATCTGTGATGCGAAACCACGCAGAAAAGGCGACTCGCAGCCTTCGCGGATCAGCCTGGGCTGGCCGGTTTTGAGTACGAAACCGAGGTTATGGGTCAGCGCCAGCGAATCATCGTACTGAGCGCCGGGGCCGAACAGCGTAACGACCCGCCAGGCTGGACTGTTTTCCAGACCTGGCAGGCACACACTCAGGTGTTCATAGTCCAGCAGCCACTTGGCCTGACGCCTGACAACGAGCAGAATTTCGTCCAGATCAAAGGTGCGGTTAATGGCGATGCCAATCTCATTGATGGCCGCGATGCGACTCGAAAGCGCCTCTGCTTCGGCCAGCAGAGAGCGCACTGTCGTGAGGAGTTCGTCGCGACCAAGTTCTTCCAGCTTACGGATCGGCATCAGGGATTTACTTTACAGGGCGTCAATTTCCAGCGAGATGGCGTCGGTGTACTGGTTTACACCCGTGAAAAGATTGGCTGTCGCGATAATCTCAAAAATTTCGGACTGGTCCAGGCCAAACTTTTCCAGTTCACTGTACATTTCATCGGTCAGTTCGTTGGGTTTGGTCGCTGCGGTCAGGCCAAAACGAATGACCGCTTTTTCACGTTCCGGCAGGGGGCAGGCGTCGAAGTCAGAAACCAGCGTGCGCAGCACTTCTTCACTCATGCCCAGTGCGGAAAGACCGTGCAGATGGACGTTGAGGGCGTATTCGCTGTTATTGGCCTGCGAAATGGCGACACCGACCATTTCCTTGAGTGTGCGGGGAATATCGCCGCGAAGGATTGTCGCACGGAATTTTTTCCAGTTGGCCTCCAGCACGTCCGGGTTGGTTGCCATCGACTTGAACAGGTTGGGGACGATGCCAAAACCCAGTTCGGCTTTGATTTCGTCGTA
>CAZKIB010000152.1:15694-15945 GCA_964552425.1 uncultured Anaerolineaceae bacterium
GATGATAGGGAAATGAGCCATGTTTTACTCCGGTGGGAAATAGCACCTTACAGTGTAATCAGCATAATTACAATGCCCTGAGATGCGTATGAAGGTTTGCTGAAAATGATCCCAATTTACGGATTATTCATGGGGGAGGAGACGCCGAAGCTGACGCACCTGAGCGACATCCACCTGCCCACCGGTACGGGCCGCGCCGCCGAAGTGATATTCGTGCGCACGCACCAATGCCGCATATTCCGTGCGATGTT
>CAZKIB010000152.1:15974-16265 GCA_964552425.1 uncultured Anaerolineaceae bacterium
CCACCGGAGGCGACAAAGCTGAAATGTGGGCCGTGCGCCTGAATCCACTGCTTCAGACTATGTCGCCCTTCCCAGGTATTGGGCGCAGGGCCGGAGGTGAGGATGCGCGGGACCAGACCGCGCAGGGCGACAAGCGCCGCTTCGGGGTTGAGGCTGCTGTCGATGGCGCGGTGGACGGTAATGGGCAGTTCATGAGCCGCGTCTTTCACCTGCCGGATCAGGTTTATATCCAGGCGATGATCGGGCTGCTGCGCGCCGAAGACAATGCCATCCACACCGGTTTGCGCCAGC
>CAZKIB010000152.1:16283-16545 GCA_964552425.1 uncultured Anaerolineaceae bacterium
CAGCGCGCTGGTATCGCGCAGAATGGTGTCGATTTCAGCCGGGGTGTAGATAAAATCGCGGTCATGGGGGCGCACGATGACGTAGACCTTGAGAGTGACGGCTTCACGAACTCGGCGCACGAGATCAAGCGAGGGTGTGAGGCCGCCCACCGCGAGATCGTATGAAATTTCGATACTGTCCGCGCCGCCCTGCTGGGCGCGCTGGGCATCTTCTAGTGTCGTGACCGCGGCGTGATGAGTCCGGGGTAGCGGAACACGCGGC
>CAZKIB010000153.1:0-11086 GCA_964552425.1 uncultured Anaerolineaceae bacterium
TACACTCTTTCCCTACCCGGCGACCCCGCGTGTGGCGGCGGAAGACGCTTTGTATGCTGAACCCGGAACTGAACTAAGTTTCCTGCTTCAGATTGACGCCAGCGATCAGGCGCGTATCAACGCCGGGACGATCATTCAGGATCAGCTTGGTGACATTGGGTTCCGTGTGGAAGTGGAAGCGGTTGATTTTTCGGCTTTGATCCCGGTGCTGCTGGGTCAGGAGTATGACGCCATCATCATCGGTTGGACGAATATCAGCCCGGATACCGATGCGCGCGCGCAGTTCAACCCTGAATTTGATGTGGTAGGCAGCGGCTTCAACTTTGTGTCGATGAATAACCCGGAATTGTCAGGTCTGCTGGAAGAGGCGCGTTTGCTGCCCGGCTGCGATACCGAAGCCCGCGCCGCCCTCTATCATCAGGCGCAGGCGATTGAGCATGATGAACTGCCTTACCTGTTTATGTATTCACCCAAGCAGGTAATCGCGGTTCGCGGCGATGTGGCTGCTTTCAACCCTCAAGCGGAAAACCTGTTCCATAATCTTGGCAGTTGGGCGACGGCCTTCAACTAATGGGATAACCCTAACCCTCCTCGCTGCTGTAAAAAGGGCGAGGAGGGGTTTTTGTAAGCTAGACCTTCAGGCACATCATGATCAAATACATCGTTCGCCGTCTTATCCAGGCTGTGCCAACGTTTCTGGGCATCACGCTGCTTTCTTATTTGCTGGTTTATCTGTCGCCGGGCAGCGTGGTGGATCGTCTGTTATTCGGACCGAACACCCGGCCTGAACAGCGTGAACTTCTGGCTTCTCAGCTTGGCATTAATGACCCATTCCCGGTTCAGTATCTGCGCTGGTTGCTGGGCGATGACTGGATGCGCTGGGACAGCGATGGGGATGGTGTATCCGACGGCAGCGTGATTATCCCGCTGGATGTGAATGGTGATGGTGAACCAGAACCGCCCGGCAAAGCGCTGGGAATCCTGCGTGGGGATTTTGGGCAGTCCTTTCTGAAACGCAGTCCGGCAGTCCAGATCATAGTGGAGCGGATGCCCGCTACGCTCGAACTGGGTGTGTCTGCGCTGCTGTTAAGCGTGGCGATTGGTGTTCCTGTAGGCGTGCTGTCGGCAGTGCAGCGCGGCAAACTGATAGACAATCTGGGGCGTGTGATGGCAGTCGTGCTGAACGCAGTTCCGGCGTTCTGGTTGGGCCTCATTCTGATCCTGCTGTTTGGTTCGACACTCGGCTGGTTGCCGATGGGGAGCCGCTGCAAGCCCAGTCTGACGGGTGAATGCCCGCCTGTGACTGGCCGGCTGGAATATCTGCTGATGCCCACTTTTGTGCTGGCGACCAGCAATATTGCGATCTTTTCGCGATTCATGCGCACGTCTATGCTGGAAGTGATGGGCCAGGATTTTGTGCGCACCGCACGCGCCAAAGGGCTGTCGTCTCGCGCGGTCTATACGCGGCACGCGATGCGAAATGCCCTGATCCCGATTGCCACATTAATTGGCCCGATTGTTACAGGTCTGTGGGCTGGCTCGGTGGTGATCGAACAGATATTCTCCTGGCCCGGTGTAGGGCAGGCGGCAGTGGATGCCATTGTCCAGCAGGATTATCCGGTCATCATGACGGTGGTTATCTTTACTTCGGTGGGAACCATTATTGGTTTTCTGGTGTCGGATATTCTGTATTCGCTTATTGACCCCCGTATTCGGCTGCAATAGCAGAGGTTGCCGGAGTGACAACACGTACACTGGACAACAAGACCGTAACACAGCTCACCGCCAGACAGCAGGGGACCATCGGGTTATCCCTCACACAGTTGGCGATGCAGCGCCTGCGGCGTGACAGACTGACCCTGTTCGCTATCGTGATTCTGGGGCTGCTGGGTGTGCTGGCATTATTTGCGCCAATCATCAGCCAGTACATTTTTAACGTGGACCCCAACGCAACGGACGCCGCCGGTTCGCGTTTTTTGCCCATTGGCGCGGAGGGGCATCTTCTGGGAACGGACAATATTGGCCGCGATCATCTGGCGCGCCTTCTGTTTGCCGGGCAGATTTCGCTGGGCATTGGCATATCGTCTGCGTTTCTTTCGTTTTTCATTGGCATTACGCTGGGTGTCGTGACGGGTTATTATGGCGGCATTGTGGATGATGTGATTAACTGGCTGATTACCACCGTCACAGCGATCCCCGGATTGGTGCTCCTGCTGCTGATCGCAGCGTTGTTTTCACCCGGTCCCTGGACACTTATTCTAGTGCTGGCCTTCCTGACCTGGACCGTGACGACGCGGCTGGTGCGCGGTGAGACATTTTCAATCCGTGAACGCGATTACATCATCAGTGCGCGTTCGATGGGCGCGACGGATTTTCAGATTATGTTCCAGCATATCCTGCCAAACCTGTTTTCCGTCACGATTGTTACGCTGGCAATCAATATTGGAAATGTCATTCTGATCGAGTCCGCGCTGAGCTTTCTGGGTGTTGGTGTGCAGCCACCTACCCCGACATGGGGCAATATGCTCAGCAATTCGCGCACCTTCTTCAAGCAGGGTCCGCATCTGGTGGTGCTGCCGGGCCTGCTGATCATGGTCACAGTGCTGTGCCTGTACATCATCGGGGATGGCTTGCGCGACGCCTTCGACCCCAAGACCGTTGACTAGGAGGTCCGATCTGTCTGTGATCTGAGCGCTGCCAGGGCTTCTGATGTCCCAATTTGCCGCAGTGCCTGACGTATCGCTTCCTGCACGTCCTTATCGTTTTCTGACTGGAATTGCTGGATCAGGCTGCTGACCGCTGGCGAACCCCCAATTTCACCAAGCGCGAGAGCAGCCTCTTTACGGACCCACATACTATTGTCGGTTAAGGCGCTGGACAATGCCGGCACACTCGCTGAATGCCGAATGAACCCCAAGGTACGCGCGGCGGCCTCCCGGCTGTGAAGCGCACCTTCCGCAAGCACAGTGGAAACTAACCCTACAGCTTCCTCACCAAAGGCAGCGACAGCCTGAACAGCGGCTTCGCGGACATCATGATCGGGATCATCAAGCATCGATATAAGCTGCGGCAGTTTGCCTCTATCATGCTGTTCTGCTATTGATTGGACAGCCAGCTTTCGTACTTTCCAGTCGGGATGGCCCAGGTTGGACTCGGTAAACCAACCACTACCTGAGTCAGAGTCCTGTGATTGAATACGAGAGGTGGGCTGCCGTCGCTTGAGCATCCATCCCGCCGCAACTGCGCCGATGAACAAAATATAGATGCCGCTGCGCAATAACACCTGGAGTCCCATAGTATAAAATGCCTTCGTTGACGAATACATGATTACATCCATTTATCAGACACCCAAATCCGACTTTATTCAATCCCCGGTTTTGACCGATACAGCGTTCAGGATTTGCGCTATACTGGCGGCGTGAACTGGAATAGAACCGGGAAACGGGTCTGGTTTATGACTGAAGTCGCCGCGTTTGCGATTACCTTCCTGCTGGCGTTGGGAACCGCGATTGTAACGACACCCCTAATGATCTATCTGGGCAAACGATTCAACATTGTCAGCCGGGTCACGCCGCGCCGCATCAATGAAGGGGATATGCGCAATGTGTCCAAGCTTGGTGGGGGAATTTTGTTTATCAGTTTTACGCTGACCGTGTTATTGGCTCAACTGCTGGCAATCCCCCGCTTTGACCCGAACGAACCGACCCGACTGCTGGGCCTGCTGCTGGGCGGGTGCATCATCTTTGTCGTAGGTGTCATTGATGACAAAGTTGAATTGTCGTCTACGGCGCTGCTGATCGCACAGGCTGCGGCGGCAGGCGTAGCGATTCATTTTGAGATTTTTATCGAGGGCTTCAATAATCCGATCACCGGCACGATGACGGGCAGTTGGCCGCATGTCGTGACTATCACCCTGACGCTATTCTGGATTATGGGTATGATTAACACGGTCAATTTCCTTGATGGGCTGGACGGTTTGTCGCACGGGGTGGTGTTTATCGCGGCGGCGGTGCTGTTTATCAACAGCGCGTTCGTGCTGGAACCGTCGCAGAAGAGTGTCAGCCTGCTGCCGCTGGCGCTGATGGGCAGTACGCTCGGCTTTCTGCTTTCGAATTTTTACCCGGCGCGTATCTTCGCGGGTGGGGGAGCCTATCTGCTGGGTTATATTATCGCGTGCCTGAGCATTATCGGCGGCGCGAAGATGGCGACAGTGCTGATGGTTATGGCCCTGCCGATTATGGACACAGCCTGGCAGATTATGAACCGAACGCTGGCCGGACGCAGCCCATTCAAAGGGGATCGTGGGCATATCCACCACCGCCTGATGGACCTGGGGTTTAACCAGCGGCAGATTGTCTTGGGTTACTATGTGTTCTGCGCGTTTTTCGGAACACTGACGCTGGTGCTGGAAAGCCGGTCATTCAAACTGATTTCCATGCTGGCGATGCTGGTGGTGATTGTGGTCGGTTTTGTGGTGGTGTATGCCGCAATGCCTGCGAAAACCAAAAAAGGCCATGAGAATTCCCACGACCCGGCTTAAGCCTTTGAAGCAGGCAACCTGAACATCAGGCAACCAGAAATGATCTGCGTGGGTGAAATGTGAACGGAACTGGCTAGACCATTCCTCGCAAGTGCAGGGATATTCCTGATAATTCTTCTCATTATCCTGAACTTGCGTTTGATGTCCGGTGGCTAGTCGGAGGGGTGCATCCCTGGATCACGGAGTGCTTTCGATGATGGGGTGTACAGGCAGGGGCGCTTTAGGAACCGCTGCGCGATAAACTGGCAGTGATGCGATAAGAGACTCCGCGCAGGCCCCAATAAGCCACCCCATGGTCAGGCCAATCAGTCCATCAACGAGCGCGCCGAGGGCGGCCAGGATGATGCTTAACAGGCTGCCGGCCATGATGAGTTTGGCTGCGCTGACGATTTGCCCATGAACACGGCAGATTGCCACATAATGAAACCGGATGATGAGCGGGAAAATTCCAACGCTGAGAATGCGTAAACTCCAGGCAGCCTGTTGTGCATAACTGCTGCCAAAAAGATTCAGAACAAAATCAGACCCCAGCCACATGATCGCAGAAATCGTCACCCCAGCCACAAAAGAAGTCTTTAGAGTCATGCGCAGTTTTTGCGCAAAAAGTTCCGGCTTGTTTGCCCCAACTGCATAGAGCGCTGTCGAAAGGTGAGCCGGTATGACGAACACGAAATTGGCGATCATCCAGGCGATGAAGAAAGCTGCGCTGGTCGTCGCGGAAAGGAGTATGGTGGTGACAATGGGCAGGATCATGCTGGGTGCGCGCAGGGAAAGATTTAGAACGAAGTGGTCGAGTGATGTTCTGCTGTACCGGCGAACCAACTGCCAGTCCAATCGCCATGTAATCTTTTTACCCGCTGATGTGATCATCCAGTACAGGACCGCCAGCGACAGGATATTCCCGAATATCCAGGTTGCGTAGATTATCAGAGCGTTGCGCTGGACAAATCCGAAAAAAACGATGCCAAGTGCAATAAGTTTGACAGACGCGAAAATGCCATTTCGCCAGAGCTGCAGGCCACCCCGCAGCAAACCAATGAGGGACTGGTCGACGATCATGACAAGGGCGTTGCAGGAGACCCCGGCGGCGAAGAGCAGGATAATCCAGCCCTCCTGCGCAAGCAGGCTGAGTTCGGGTGACAGCAGGGGAGCCGCCATTGCAAAGACAATTCCAAGCAGCCCCGCTACCACGCCGGCAATCAGGAGTGATCCCGTAATCAGATAATCGGCTTTATGAGAGTTGCGGGACAATTCGCCAATTAACAGCGTGTCCATGCCAAGCATTCCGGCTGTACTCAGAAACATCATGGCGGAGATGGCAGACGACGCAATGCCGACAGTAGAGGTTGGGAACAACCGGGCGGCCAGCCACCAGTAGACAAAGCCCAGCCCTGAAGTGACCGTGGTTGTCCCGATTAAGGAACTGGCGTTCCAGAGCAAAACACGATTGTCTTTGACCCAGCCTGGCAGTGCTAACTTACTCATCTGGATCCGTTGTCCTTTGTTGGGCCTGTTCAGCCAATAGCCTGATCTTTAACCGACGCATCTCAAACCAACCGGCATCCCAGGCACGCGGCCCGTTTTCGGTTAATGGGAACCCGGTTGTGAAATCTTCCGTTGAACACAACTCACCGGGCAGCACCACGTTTTCAGGCGATCTGCCTTGAAGGAGCAGTGAATAGGCTGTGTTTGCCGAAAGATTGACAGGAGGATTGTCCGGCCACGCTGTTGAAGCAGCCGGTATGCAGACTGTCTGACTCTGGCTGACGGTCTGTTCAAATCGCCGGGTGATGGTGATCCAGCCTGTGCTTTGTGCTGCCAGGGTGAGAAGGAAAATGACGCCAGCAGCCAGAACGATCAGGCTGCGATTGTTCCAGAGGTTTCGGGTTCGTGACGGTAGATCAGGCTGTGTTTTCAGCGCTTCCAGTACAGCCAGGGCCAAAAAGGGTATCGAACCGAACAGAATACCGTAGGAATATGTGGAGGGACTTGTCCAGTTGGGCGGATCGGTTGCCCAGATAAACAGCAGGACACCTGCCGTTGCAATCCCGATAAATTCGCAGAACATCAGGATGTAAGCCAGCATCCCGCCTTCAATCTCGGTTCGTTGGGGCCGCAGAAGGATGCTGATTCCTGCCACCCAACCGATGATAGTCGCAATGAGTGGATAACCGCTCAGTCTCTGGGGTAAATCTGTTAAAAGGGCGTCTGTTAGTGAACTGACGAATTCTCCAGATGGAACCGTGTATGTAAACCACCATGCTGCGAACACACCCATAAACAGCAGCCCACCAGCCCACAGCCACATTCTGAGTCGCACACTCTTGTCAACAAATCCTATAAGCAGCATAGCCCCGAAAGCCATGAGAATCAGCAGAACTGAAAACAGGTGGGTCACGATCATCGTCAGGGGAAGCAGGATCAAAAGCGGGACGTGATATATCCGAATGCGAGTCAGAATTATCATCAGGAGTGGGCAGAATAAAAGCAGGGTCAGAGTGATTTCTGAATGGAGTAAAAAAATCCCTGGAAGCATTCCGATGCCGACTGCCAGCGCTGCCCATACGAAAAGTGGTTTTGCCCGATCCCGGACAATCCACCACGACAAGGCCAACGCAGCAAGCGGTATAAGTGCATATCCCAGCCCAACTACAACTTGCAGCAGCCCCGGATTATCCAGGAAGCGGCTTGCCAGTATCATCAGTGCCTGAAAGGGAAGATGGCTGAGGGAAGGAGGTGAGACAGTCAAGGTCTGCGAGTCCAATGTCTGGAAGAACAGGATGCTGCCATGCCCCACCAGAACACCGCCGCTCAGCGTCACAAGAAGAAGCGCGGCGGTTATCAGGCCGAAATAAAGCCGGATACGCGCATTGACAACTGCGGTGCGGACAATTGCGGGTGTGCCCAGGCGCATAATGCTGCGATTGGTTGCCACCTGCAGTAGAGCGCCCACGACACTGATATAAACCAGAATGCCGAGGCCCCATTCAGGCGACCATTGTCTGGTCACAACCATGATCGTGGACAATATCGTGCCAATACCCATACTGGCTGCGACTGCCAGGATGATTTCATTGGTGCGATCTTCGATACGCAGGAAGCGGACAACGGCCATGCCCGGACAGATCAGCACAAACCCGAACGCAACCACCGCCCGCAGCGGCGAATCAACCCCACTAATCGAAAAAAGCACCACCACGAGTGCAGACACGATGATGATTGCAGGCCACAACCATACGTCGCGGGTCATTCCCAGGCGCTGCTTCCATACGGTGTCCATTATCACTGCACACCATATGTAGCTTCTGCAAGGACAAAGACGACGGCATCCTCGTTGACATAGGCGACTTCAAACAGCCCGGATCGTCTGAGGGCCACTTCCAGACGATCCAGATAGTCGGCCTGCTCATTATTGTAGGCGCTGATATAGCTTTTCTGGCTCGTACTCAGGTAGAAATAAGCATTTGTGAAGCGTTCTTCGGCCATAAAATCGCGCAGTGCCTGAAGGTCCTGGTCTGTGAAATCGGTCTCCTTGTAGGTCCAGATTTCCCCGGATCTGAATTCAGGCAGATCAATCAACTGATAATGGCGGAAGTCACTGTAATTGGCGAATTTGGTCGCCGAGTTGGGAGACCCGGCCAGAATGAGTGAGCCACGTGGCGCGTTATAATAAATTTTTTCGAGCGCCTCAATTTCTCCTTTAGCAACATGGTTTACCAGCTCATTACCAAAGTAGGTATAAAACAGAGACCCTGTCAGAATAACACTGGTAAGCAGGGTGATAATCCCTACTTTCCACGAGAAGCGCGAGGTTATGCCCGGATAGAGCATGGCGCCAACCAGAAATGCCATTCCTGGCAGCGAAAACAGGTAGATTCTCAACATCATCTCACCACCATAAGATTGCATGGCGATGAGAAAGAAAGGCGTGACTGTAACCACAAACAGAGCAATATCCCAGTAGCCATTCCGCAGGCGGCGGATTGCGCCCAGGAAGGCAAGCCCCCATACCCCCAGAGTGGTGAACTGGATGACGCGCGATGCGAATAGTCGCCCCGGACTGCTTTGCGAATAGTCCTTCAGGCTGTCATCAATGTTGCTGAACAAGCGGCCAATGGATTGGAAAACTGCCAGATTGGCGCCTTCAAGGAAGGTGATACTCATATATGTGAGCCATGTCAGTTGAAGCACAACCATCAGTATCAGCAAATCGCGTCGTCTACACCGTTTGAATATCAACAGGGCCAGGATTGTGCTGAGGGTCATGAAGGGCGTCAGTTGATGGCTGCTGATGACCGCAAAGAACGCAGCCACCGCCACCAATGCCAGCCCGGTTTGCTGGATGGACTCAATACGAGGACCAGCAATTTCACGTTTTGAGAAGCGGATAACCAGCGAACGGTAAAAGTTGGTTAGAGGTGTCCACACGGTCTGCTGCCGCAGATGGATAACGGGCAGGTTTGTTTTGACCTGGAACCAGGTCAGGAAAATGCCAAGCACTACCAGATGCAGAAAAAAGCCGAATGCCTGCGGCGCGAAATAATCCTGACCGACCCAGTTGGTCAGGAAGAATATCCAGATGGCTAACCAGATTAATCGGGAATCCTTTGTAAAAGCTCGATACATCATGCGCAGCGCGCCGAGGTAGAGCAAATTCCAGAAAACCTGCGCCCACCCGGCAATCCCCATGAAGTTGTCGATACCGGTGACTTCGCTGACCAGTGCCATGAACGTAAAAAATCCCGGCCAGTTCTGATAGGCATCAATAAGAGGATTGACCATTCCAAAGCGCTGAACATAGTCAATCACGCCGAGATGCTTATAGGTCCAGGCGTAGCGAGGGACCTCGTAAATCAGGGGTAATGTACCATGTATGATGATAATCAGCAGGAAAACATGCGCAAACAGGGTTGGTGTATGAATCTCCTGCCGGCTGGCAACCAGAGCGAAACTCAGATTCAGGATGAGCAGCGCGCCGTAGAAGCTTATCGGCAGCGCTGAGGACAGGCCGAAATCGTCAATGCTGCTGACGTCAATGGCTGGCAGCGACTGCCACCAGAGCGTCGCCGCGCCGACCATGAGGACCACGGGCAGGATGGCAAGCAGCCAGAATCCAAGGCTATTTGCGAATGACTGCCAACTGGCGGCCGCATCGCGTGTTCTTGCTGCTGTGCGGGTTGTGGAGGTTTTTACCTGAGTTGCCATTATTTCTTCAGACTATACTTATCGGTTTCTTATCGATCAGAGACGGTCAGAACTGAGCTGTTCAACGCTGCTTTGAGTTGTTTCCCAGATACCCATAGCGGGCTACCAGGGGTAAAAACATCGCGTTAACCAGCGTTTTATCCTTCCAGTTCATTTGTGTTTCCCAGCGGCTGTCGAGTGACAATTTGACCTGTCCAGTGTTGAACCTGTTGGGATTGCCGGATACATTGTGATTGAGACCCAACTCGACCATATCTTCTGTAATGAAGGGAAGATCAGCGGGTTCTTCCTCGCAGAATTGAATGATGTTGGTCAAAGTAGCCTGTGGTTCCTTGATAAAGTCCTCGTAACGCAGCAGCAGATAATGTTTGCTGGCTCCCCAAAGCATCTGGACAAGCAGGTTTCTGGCTGACCAGATCAGCGTGCTGTGGACCGGGCTGAAACGATCCATATACATGCTTTTTAGCGGGTCATAATGCGTGGTGGTCATCCATGAGTAGGCCACCGCGTGAGGATTGCGCACGATATGCAGGATGTATAATTCGACATTTGGCAGGTTCGCCAACAGGTAAGCGTTGATGGGAATTTTTGAAGCGTCCACGATGACACGGCAGTCAGATACCTGTTGAATAGCCTCATATAAGTGCCTGATATAGGGCAGGAAACCCTGAAGTTTTGTGTCCAGGTGTTGTTTACCACCCGGCAGCATGCTCATCAGAATTTCCAGATTGCGCAGTTTGTCTTTCTCCGCCAGGACCCGATTAATGTCCAGTTGCGAAAGGTCGCCAAAAGCCTTCTCAAGCACGGTGGACCAGAATTCGCAATCCAGAAAGGGCTTTCCGCAACCACAAATTCTGTTATCCACCAGCCCCCGCTGCCACAGGTTCCAGATTTCACCCGGCGAGAAGAAACCATCCACTTCGCCCAGAATATTGCTCAGGAGGGTTGTACCACTGCGCCCCCACCCTGCCAGATAAAGGACCTTGATCCTGTTTTCTGGCGACATATCCTGTTGATTGAGATGCGCAGATGTTCCCGGAAGGATCATGTTCTCTTCTCGGCAGTAACCCAACGGCTGCGCAGATAGGCAATTGGGCCATACAGCATCCCCAGAAGTTCAAGCCTGCTGAGTTCACGCGGGTAACTGTGATTTCGTTTGTGATTTTTACCCGATTTTGGACTTAGCAGATAGAACAACCCGCGCCCTAACTTGGGGAGCATGTCAAAGAGGTGGGCAGGGCCATTGAAAATAAAGCGTGTCAGATAGGCTGTCAGCCCAACCCCATAGCCGTATAGCTGGAGTCTGAGGGCATCATAGTGTGCCCTGGAGGCGTGATAAAT
>CAZKIB010000153.1:11219-12000 GCA_964552425.1 uncultured Anaerolineaceae bacterium
GGTCCCGGTTCCCAGAGCCGGATCAAAACCATTGATCTCGCGCAGGACTGCTGTGCGGAAGGACATGTTGGCCCCACCGCCGCCATATACGCCGGCAGCCCAGGGATACAGCGCATCGGTGCGCTTATGGGACTCCAGATCGAAGACAGACCGGACGAACTCCATGTCGCGACCCCGGAATTGTTCACTCAGGAGCTGCACCGGGCTGTCGAGTTCAGTAGGGAGCAGGGGGCCGGTCACACAGGCAACTTTATCGCCTGTCTGAAAAGCGCGTACCACCTCAATCAGCCAGTGACGGTCTGCAATAATATCGTCATCCACATAGGCAATAATTTCGCCGCGCGCGTGGTTCAGCCCACAGTTACGGGCGAAGGATACACCGGGTCGATTTTCAACGACGTAGCGTATCCGGTCTGTATCGGCGAAATGCTGTTTGATCATATCGTGTGTTGCGCTGGTCCTGGGCACATTATCCACGATGACAATTTCGTAGTTCTGATATTCCATGTCGAGGATTGAATTCAGGGCTGTTTGCAACTGGGTGGTACGATCACGAGTACAGATGACCACACTCACAAACGGCGCATCTGCCAGAATTCTGGCGCGTTCTGCAAACAGCAGGGGTGTTACAGAGGTTTCTGGCAGCCCACTGGCGTCCAGATGATCCACAGCCGGCAGTCCATTACGGATCAGAAAGTCGTTGATTTCGGTACGTAAACTCTGCCAGATTCGTGAGGCCAGCGCGCCTGCTTCCAACTCACCATTATCAAGTTTAAGTTCG
>CAZKIB010000153.1:12025-16519 GCA_964552425.1 uncultured Anaerolineaceae bacterium
GCCCAGCACCAGCACGCGGGCCTGATCGTAGCGCAGCCCCTCATGGGAAGCGGAAATGGATGGCAGCGGTTTGGTAAGTTCGACCTCTACCAGCCGGATGGGTCGGAGAGCAGGATCATTCGGGTCAAAATCGGCTGTGGTTTGCGAATTTTGCATAGTCTTAAGAATCCTCGATTATGGCGTTGTGTTTACCCAAAACAGTATGTTCATCGTTTTGTTTGCAGATTGGCTCATACGCTAGGATGCCTTACCCATTTCTGTGCGCATGGCAGCCGGTTCACCGGATAATCTTAATGACACCGAGCCTGCGAAATAGCCCGCAGCAGTGGTTGCTAACCCGGCCACAATCGCAGCGGCGCGCGCGAAGCCGTACAGATCGCGTCGCAAAAACACATCGGCGATCCCCCGTATAACACCACGCGGCAGGGTCTGGAATGTATAGGTCCGTTCTGAGGAAAGGGCGTCATTGGCGCCGACAAAGCGCGCGACCAGAGCTTTCGAGACCCCTTCTGCATAGCAGCGGCTGAAGAAATAGCGCCAGCGGACACGATGATCCGGGACGGTATGACCACTGGTGGCCGCCGGTTCATAAATGAAGATGCCCTCCGGCCAGTGCTGGCGGGTACGGATGCAAAGTTCCGTTTCTTCACAGCCTAACGGGATTGTTCCGACCCGTCCGATACCTTCCCGAAAGCCACCGACTGCGTCGAAGACTTCTCTGCGGAAGCACATGGAACTGCCCAGCAGATTGCGGATCGGCGACGCCTTTTCAGGCATACCCGTATAGCTGCAACCGACCACCCAGGCAAATTCGTCCGGGAACCAGCGGGGACGGACCCCCTGCCAGACCGGGTTCACTTTTCCACCTGCGCCCATGACATGGGGTTCATCACACCACGCGCTCAAACGGGCCAGCCAGTCCGTCTGTGCAGCCGCGTCATCGTCGAGAAAAGCAATCTTGCTGCCTCTGGCAACGGCAATACCAGAATTTCGGGCGGCAGACAGCCCGCGCGATGAGGTGTTGACAATCGCATTTATACCCGGAAAGCGCGAACGCACCCGTTCAAACAACTGTGGATTGTGATCGACAACCACAATGATTTCGAAAGGGGTCTCCGTTTGTTGTTGCAGGGATTCAACGGCAGCGACCAGGTCTTCCCAGCGTTTCTCGGTATAGGCACAGATGATGACAGACACGTGTGGAACCATGAATATCCTTTTCTGATCGCAATCAGGTCACTTCATGATGCTTGTGGCCCGCAGCGAAGCATTTCTTAACCTGGAAAAATATCAGATGCTTAACTGTCTGACCACCAGGCCAGAGATGCTTTCTGGATAATATTCACGGAAATAAAGCTGAACGGATTTATCATAAGGGTGCAGAGCTTCCATCGCGAGGGCAAATTTATAGGCGATGTCGGCCACTTCTAACGCCTGGCGATATGTTTCTGCCGGCAACCTCTGGTTTTCATGCGCTCGCTTAAGTTGATAAATCTCGCTGTATATGGTTTGCAGCAGGCAGACAAAAGCCCTTCTCTGTACATCGGGCTGCCCGTATTTTTCAGGTTCATATTTATTGGGGCTGGTCAGGCGTTCGCGCAGCATCGCCTTCAATATCTGCCATCCGGCGGACCATGCCTGTAATTTCGCAAAACCGTGAATGCGCTGATGTTCATAACAGGCAATTTCGACCACTTTGAGGCCCGCACATTTCATGCGGATGTTGCTGATGATCTCACTGGGCCAGCCGTCAATTTCCAAAGCCAGCGAGTTGATATGCTGCCGCCATATGGCATTGTAGCCAAAGGTAATGTCTGAAAAATGCGCTTGAAACAGCACATTAGCGATGGATACAAGGACTGCGTTTCCAAACTGACGGTAGCGAGGCATATCAATGGTTCCCGCACCTTGAATGAAACGAGTGCCTTTGGC
Organism: uncultured Anaerolineaceae bacterium; assembly: GCA_964552425.1. Lineage (GTDB taxonomy): Bacteria > Chloroflexota > Anaerolineae > Aggregatilineales > Phototrophicaceae. The sequence goes on from CAZKIB010000153.1 coordinate 13,958, forward strand.
ATAGTCGGCCCCGGCCATCAGCGCACCTACAAAGGCCGGGATTTCAGCCGGGTCGGTTGAGCCATCTCCGTCCAGGGCGATGATAATGTCGCCTGTTGAAGCCAGATAACCGCTGCGCAGCGCAGCCCCTTTGCCGCGCTTGGTTTCCATCAGAATGCGGATTGTGGGAAGGAGCTTGCAGGCTACTTCTACCGTTCCATCGGTGGAGTGACCATCCACCAGCAAAACCTCATCAACCCAATCTGGTATACGTGGGAGGACATATGGCAGATTTTCGGCTTCGTTTAATGTGGGGATGATGACGCTGACTGTAGGATAATTCTGATTGCCTGGCATAAACATGGTAATCTCACCCCGGATAGTTACGATATTCAGCCAACTGCCAGGCAGCGGCTGTACAATAAGCCTGCATTGTGACTGCGATGAATTTAGCCCTTAACTGCCTTGATGTGGTTAGAGCTTTTTTACCACATTTTAACCAAACTTCTTAGTTACTTTTTTGTTTTTTAAAATCGAACGAGATTGTATACCAAACAGAGACAGATTCAAAATATTCTTCTAACATGATTTACAATCTTTATCTTCATGAAGAGCCTAACCAGACGAACTAACATAAACCTAAAACGTGTATCGATAACGCCGCCTTACAGCCTTAAATAGTGGATTACAATATTTCAACTTATATCAATAAAACTTGACAACGTGAGCTGTTTGGCGGATGGCAGGGGATTGGCACATGCCGATATGAGGCTGCTTCTAGGGGATGTGCCCTGAAAACTTGCAGGTTCACGATCTCACTTTCTGACGGATCGTATGCTCCTGAGTTGTACATCTTTGACATCCTCAGCGATTTACTGCTATATTGAAATTACATTTCACCTTCCATTTACGGCTTTACAAAGTAGTAAGGCTTCTTCCGTGAATGACTCAAACGCCAGCAAAAAGAACGAAAAGGCGACCAAAACGAATCGCAAGGTAGAGGACAAGCATGTGCTTACCCCCACCTTCGCTGCCATGCGGCAGACCCGTCATGATCGCAGTGCGGGGCAAGCGGCCGGCAGCGGGTTCCTGCAGCGCCAGTGTTCTTGCGGGAAGCACACCATTGCGGGGGGGAAGTGTGAAACCTGCCAGCAGCAGGAAACCATGACTTCTCAGATGGGCAGGGGCGGTGAAGAGGTCACTGCTGCGCCTTTCTCCTCAATGACCACCACTGCCGGACAGCCTGTTCAGGCGAGTCTGTCGGTGAATGCGCCTGGTGACCAGTACGAACAGGAAGCAGATCGAGTCGCGGATGATGTCATGCGAATGCCTGACCCAGCTTTGACAGCTTCCGCTGGGGGCGTCGCCAGTGTGTTTAGCCCGGTGGTGAGCCGGCTGCGGGCGATCTCGCGCATTCAGGCCAGCGGGGACAGCGGACCCTTTCAAGCGCCGCTGCATGTAGAGTCTCGTATTCATCAGATGCAGGGGGGTGGTCAGGCGCTGCCTGCCAGCGAACGTGAATTTTTTGAACCGCGTATGGGTTACGATTTCAGCAGTGTGCGGGTCCATACGGATGACAATGCCATCCAGGCCAGTCGGGACATTCAGGCCCATGCTTTTACAGTAGGGAATAATATTGCCTTTAATCAGGGAGCTTACCAGCCGGGGACTGATGCCGGACGCCGCCTGTTGGCGCATGAACTGACTCACGTGGTGCAGCAGACCGGTCACGCATTGAGGAAATTTATCCAGCGCACGATCAATCCTACGTATGATACGACAAACGGCCAATTTCAGGTTACTACTAATGCACAGAATGCCGTGCCTCCTTCTACACGTGCCAGCCTGCCAATAACAATCCGTTTTCAGCCGGACCCGGCTGCGCCATACTCAAATCAGATTGGCCTTATCCAGATTGTACGGGACATCAATTCCGATACTGGCGGTAACGTCGAACCCGTTTCCTTACCTGCCAGCCGCGCCGGGAGTCTGCGCACAACGGCTGATCCCGCTGCTGGTGTGGAAGGCGGGTTTTTCACAGACGTACTTCACAATGATGAGCCGGCTAACCCCGGCGCAGGTACGGACGCTCCGGCGGGTCAACCACTGGCCCCACAGTATCCCTTCGGCAATGATCCGGCGCAGCCCAACCCGGCCACACCCGGTTTATCGCGTCCTTTCTCCAGCGGGGCAGGAGGCGCAACGGTGGGCTATAAACGTTCGAACAACCCGGCAGATATTAAAGCCGCCGAACTGACTGATGCTCCCGGCAGCAGTGGCAACCGCAACTTCGATTTCGAAACGGTTGCCAAAGGCGAAGACACCATGACGATTTACGGTGCGTTGAAATGGGGTTTCGAAATTCGCTCCGGCGTCATCCAGAATGAACATGCTTCGGTGGACAACGCACAGAGCGCGACTTTTGACGCGGCGCTTGAACTGCATCGCGATTTTTATGTCCACGAGCCGGTCATCTTCTACTTTGATTTTGACAGCCGCACATTGGCTTCTTCCGAGGCTGACAAGATTGACACATTCCTCGCCTATCTCCGGCGCTTCCCGACTGTACAGGTTACTCCCACA
>CAZKIB010000154.1:0-4342 GCA_964552425.1 uncultured Anaerolineaceae bacterium
GTAACGAACAGTGCTGAGTGCTGAGTGGTGCATCCGGTAAATAACGCATATCTATGTGATCTGCCGCCAATGGTTTTGAACCATTGGCGGCGGCAAAAACTGGAAACCCGTGAACGGGTTAGCTTTCAACGGCTTCAGACGTTTACCGGCTTTTTCTCTAGCGGCGGGTTTTGAACCCGTCGTGCGAATAGCCCGAACTGGTGATTGTATTAGTGCTGAGTGTGATCTCAGCCTGCAAGCACTGCATGTCGCCCGTCAGCGAAAAGCCCGGAAGCGATCATGATACATATCCAGAGTCGCTGCGGGTCGCGGCCCGAACTGGCGACTGATGACTGGCAACTGGTAACTGCATTAGTGCTGAGGAAAGACAGCCCTTTCAATCAGTGGTGAAGGGAGCCAAAGTCCCACTCGGTTGAAGGCGAGGACTTAAGGCTTGTCCGGGATCATTACCGGACAGCGCTGTATTGGTTTGCTGTAATCCTGTTCACAATATCCACCGCATTCGTGATGCCCCCTTCCTCTCGGATTTTGCCACCCAAATCGCGGGCTTTTTGCTGCATGTTCACATCAGAGAGCGCTTGCTCAATGGCAAGACCAAGCCGTTGAGCGGTCAACTGGTTACGCGGAATCGGTTGTGGAGCGACACCCAATGCGGCTATTCTGTGCCCCCAGAATGCCTGATCCCCCATAAACGGTACGATGATCGAGGGTACGCCTGCCCGTAATCCGGTGGCGGTTGTGCCGGCGCCCCCATGATGCACAACGGCTTTCATCCTCGGAAATAACCAATCGTGGGGCATTGATGAGATCATATAAATGTTATCTGGCAAATCTCCCTGCTGTATTCCGTCCCAACCTGCCGCCAGCACACCGCGCTGACCGGAAATGGTTAACGCTTCAATAACCGTTTCGACAACCTGCTGTGGATTCTTGTTGACCATACTGCCGAAGCCGATGTAAACAGGTGCTTCGCCGTTATTTAAGAATTCCACAAACTCTGGTGGCGGCGTCCAGTGCGATGCTTCATTCAGAAACCAGTACCCGGTTACGTGATGATGGGTATCCCAATCCGCGGGTTTTGGCACCACATGCCTGCTGTATCCGTAGATGATGGGGGCACGCTGTCGGTGGAACTTCTGGAACGGCCCCCAGAAGGATGCCTTTTCCATAGCCAAAATACGGCGTGTTTCGACATCTGCCGAACGAGTGCTTTGCCATAACATTTGTTGCAGCACGCGAAAAGAAGGTGAATTAAGGAAGGTCCCCAATGGCAGCCGGGGTGTCAGGGGGCTGGCATATTCACGGGTGGGTGTCACTGGGAAAACATAGGCTTGTATAACCGGGATGTTGAGTTTTTCCGCGATAGAGAAAGCCCCACCTAAACCTGCAACCCCGGTAATGATCCAATCTGTGCCCTGTAAAAAGTCCGGCATGATTTTAGCGAGATTGCGAGAATGATGTTTCATTTCCTGCTGCATTTTCGACACGATCTGAAGGAAATTGCCGCGCTCCGTGACCGCCCGCCAATCATCGCGTCGCAGGACACTTTCCACGCTGAAACCAGTGGAACAGAACGTCAGACCTGCGTCAGTGACCAGCGTTTCAAAATCCTGACTGGCAATCAGTTTGACCTGATAGCCTGCTTCTTTCAGCCCTTTGCCCAGCGCGATATAGGGTTGTACATCCCCGCGTGACCCGCCCGTGACAATAGCGATCATCATTGGCGCTGCTCCAGTCCGCCTAACAATAAGTCCGTCAGAAACTGCGGGAGTTCATCCCATTTTTCCCGGACTGTGCCGTCACCCAAAATATTCTGGATCATTAAGCCCATCAGCAGGCTTGAAATGCTGCGAACTGTAAGGGCAATATCGAGATTATCGACTGCGTGTTGGTGTGCCCACTTCTCAAAATAGACTTCTGCAAACACCAGAGTCGGTTCCAGAATCTGCCCATAGTAAAACTGGCGAAGTTCTTCATTAACCATCATTTCAGCGATCACCACTTTGAAGAGCTGGAAATCATTCTGATTAAGCGTGTTCAATGGTATTTGCAGAAATGACCTCAAAAAGGTTGGCAGATCATCCTCGATCAGTCTGGACAGCTCATGCTCATCTGGTTCAAGCAGAGTTCTCATGCGGTTGAAGATGCCCAGCAATAGAGCAGTCTTGTTTTTGAAATAGTTATAAATTGTGCCGTCGGCAATACCTGCTTCCTTCGCAATGTCTCTAATGGTTGTGGTATGAAACCCCTTTTGCGCGAACAGCCTGGCGGCGGCATCCAGTATCTGATCCCGACGCGCCATTTCGAATTGCTCCTGGATCGTGTCTTTCATGTTGGATGCGTTCTGAATGAATGCTTATTCACTTGAATGAGCGCTCATTCATAATATCTGAAACATCATGAACCTGTCAAGGTGTTTTCTTAGCGATGAACCCGTCGGGCTGCGCGTCATGAAGTGGACAGCGGGCTGAACCCGTCTCGTCTATCAGGCGCGTTCGTTTCAGTCGGTTCCCATAAGCTTCGGCGACCATATAGCAGTGGCGCTTTCCCTGTGCGCGGCGCGGCGTTACAGTACGGACAGAATAGACGCTTTCATTGAAGGAGCAGATGATGTCCGACTTTTTTGCGCGCCATGTCCCCGCTGGGGAACTGATTAAACCCTGGTTGATTCTGGGACCCTTTTACGAAGATGTGTCCGAGCAGGTCGTTGGCCTGTCGCTGTTCGAGAAGCTCGGTGCGACGGTGGGCCAGGCCGCGCTGAATGAGGTCATGCAGGACGCCCAGCCGATCCTGCGGGCCGCACCCGGTGAAGGCGACGCGACCCCCTTCCGGGGCCAGACAGAACGCTGGACGCTGGTGCGCCGGCCGGAAAAGTACCTGTCGTGGGGGACGTATAATATCTCCAATCACCTGGGCGCGGTTTTTCTGACGACGCGCATCACGCCAGATCAGGCTGGCACGCGCCGCTGGACTTTTACCCACATGCTGTCGGAGCGGGCGCTGGTGGCGATCAACGGCGCGGTGGTGTGGGACAGCTTCAGCACACCGCTGGAGCGCATCGCGGGCCTGTCGGAATATACTTTTGAGGCTGAACTGACGGCGGGTGAAAATGTCCTGACTGTCGCGCTGTTCCGCATCGCGCGCATGGCGCAGGTCGGCTGCCGGCTGGTGCTGGATACGGGCGCGCAGGCGCGGGTGGAGCAGCGCATTACGCTGGACGAACGGACGCCGATCGAAGAGTCGGTGCGCAGTGTGCGGCTGGCGCGGGATGTGTTCTATCCCGATCATGTGGTGGGCTTCACACTGGGCGCGGGCGGGGGGCGCGTTCGGGCGGAACTGATCGCGCCGGGGAATGACAAGCTGGTCGAGATCAGCGACGTGCATGATGGGGTGGACATTCTATACACCGCGCAAGCTGCGCAGGCCGGCGAGGTGGCGCTGTGCAAGGGCGGCGATCTGCCCGACGGAGCCTATCAGATCCGCTGCACATGGCTGAACACAGGCGGCCAGCCGGTGACGCAGACCAATTATCATATCCGCAAAGTGACGCCCGTCGCGCCGCTGATCGGCTACGACAAAATGGCCGAGCGCAAACGCCTGGCGCTGGAATATTTCACGGGTGACACCGGTGGGGACCGGCCCATCTGGGGACCGGTGGCGACCTATGCGCTGGGGCGTTATGACGAGGTGGATGAAAGCCTGATCGCCAAGGTGTGCGAGTTTATCGCCGCGCGCAAGGACTGCGCCGACTTCGCCATTCAGGGCCTGCTGCGCCTGATGTTCTGGGAGCGCCAGCAGCAGCGCCTCAGCCCGCAGATCAACGCCATGATGAAGGACACCGTGCTGGGCTTCAAATACTGGGTGGATGAACCCGGCGACACGGTCATGTACATGGGGTCGGAGAATCACCGGCTGCTGTTCCATGTGGCGGAGTGGATGGCCGGGACGCTGTTCCCCACTGAGGAATTTACCAACAGCGGGGAGCGGGGTCTGTTCCATGCGCTCAAGGGGCAGTATTACATCGCGGAGTGGCTGCGGCAGCGCGGACGCTTCGGCTTTAACGAGTGGCATTCCAATTCGTACTACCCCATCTGCATCGCGCCGCTGCTGAACATCTACGATTTTTCGACCTACGAAAATGACAAGATGCTGACTATCGGGACGATGGCCGGGGCGGTGCTGGATTACATGTTTTTCAACATCGGCGCGGACAGCTTTCATGGGGTGTTCGGCACGACGCACGGGCGCAGCTACGGCGTCAACCTCAAGTACCCGGACTTTGAAGGCACGACGGCGACCTCCTGGGTAATGTTCGGGGAAGGGTCGCTGACCGGCGGGGGCG
>CAZKIB010000154.1:4352-8419 GCA_964552425.1 uncultured Anaerolineaceae bacterium
ATTGCGTCCAGCAGTTATGTGCTGCCAAAGATCATCGCGGACATCGCCACAGACCGCGAGGCGGTGATTGAGTCAAAAATCCGCCAGGGGTTGTTTATCAAGAGCCAGCTTCAGACCTGTTTCACCGTGTTCCGCACGCCGGACTATATGCTGAGTGGATTGCAGGATCACCGCAAGGGCGAACCTGATCCGGCGATTATGGTCGGCCAGGTGACGCTGGCGAACAAGGCGGTGATTTTCTGGTCATGCCCGCGCACCAGCAGCGAGGGTTCCGGCCTGCGACCTGATTACTGGTCCGGGCACGCCACCCTGCCCCGCGTGATTCAGTATCGCAACGTGATGGCGCTGACGTGGCGGCTGGCGAATTTCGCGTGGATGACCCACTGCTTCTTCGAGCAGAGCCGATTTGATGAGGTGCGCTTCGCGGGGGACTGGGCGTTCGCGCGGGTGGGCGACGGCTACGTGGGCATCTACTCGCAGCACGGGCTGGTCGTGGGTGCAGAGGGCCAGTATGCCGGGCGGGAACTGCAATGCGCCGCGCCGGAAAATACCTGGCTGGTGGAGTGTGGGCGCGCTGCGGACTGGGGCAGTTTTGATGCGTTTGTGGAGGCGCTGACCGCCGCGCAGATCGAGACGCAGGACGGGGCGCTGGTTTACGAGTCGCCGTCGGTGGGGCGCTTCGTGACCGGGTGGGATGTCACGCCGATGGCGAACGGCGCGGAAATTCCGGTGCGGGGCTACCCGCTGGTGGACAGCGCCTGGGCGTCCAGCCGGTTTGGGTCCGGCGAGATGACCATCCGCTACGGGGATGAGGCTTACGAACTGTGGTTTAATCAGTAAGGAATAGTGCCGGGTGCTGAGTGCAGTTACCAGTTGCCAGTTGTCAGTCCGGGCTGCGACGCTGAACGTTTCTGGATATGCGCGATGATCGCTTCCGGGCTTTTCGCTGACGGGCGACATGCAATGCTTACAGGCTGAGATTGCATTAGTGCTGAGTAGAGCAGTCAGTGAGGCAGCACTTGGGCGGGTTAGCCAGTCCGCATGTTTGAAGAGTATCCTGTTTGCTCTACCGGGCAGTACGCAGCCGTTGGGTATAATGGCGGGCAGTGTCAGGTGAGCAGAGGTCTGATGATGATGAGGCGATGGAACCTGCCGCGTGTGATTTGTTTGCTGCTTATGGTTGGGCTGCCGGCTGTGGCCTCACCGGCAGAGGGGCCGCTGCGGCAAAGCGCGACTTCTGCCGATTGGAGCCAGCACGCTCACGATGCGCAGCACACCAGTTATGCGCCGGAAGCGGTGGACGCACCCTGGCGATGGAAATGGTCGTGGAACGGGCCGGATGCCAGCGGCGGGGTCTCTGAAGGGAAAACCAGTCTGCCGCGCGGCGTTCAGCCGGTGACGGGCGGCGGACGGGTGTATATCGCACGCGGTGCGGATGGCATCACGGCGCTGGACGGCGCGGACGGCACAGAAGTGTGGACGGCGAACCCCGGCGGCGCGGTTGATTCCACTGCGGCCTTTGACGCGGATACCGGTGCCGTGTTTGTGGTGTCCACTGATGGCACGCTTTACAAACTGGATGCCGACAGCGGCGACCTGATCGATTCGTTCGCCAGCGAGGGGGCCAGCGACCTGCCCCTGCCCCCGGCAGTTGAGGGCGAGCAGGTTTTTTTTGCGATGGGCGACAGTGTCTACGCTCTTCGTAAGACTGATCTGGCGCTGGTGTGGGCTTATGCTGCCGGGTCGGAGGTTCACACCCCGCCGGCCTACTCCCCTTCGCGCAATGCGGTGATTGTCGCGTCGGAGGATTTGTATGTTCATGCCATCGATAACACTCGCGGGGAGAATCTCTGGCGGGTCAAACATACACCACTGTCCCCCGGCGATCCTGGGGACATCAATCCTCATGCGCAGGTCAGTTATGGATGGCCGGTGATCGCGGAAGCGCATGGCTATGTTCTGGTAAAACTGCGGTTGAACTGGAATACCCTGTGGCACACCTATGAGCCGGATAACACGCTGATTCGCCAGTTTCTGGAAGCTAACCCGGAGCATCAGGCGCTGCTGGTGATGGACCTGGACGATGGTTCGCGGCCCTTTATCGCCAATATCGGCAACGGTGGTTTTGGCAATGGCGGCTATATCCCGATGGGGTTCCAGCCGGTGATCCGGCAGTTCGCGGGTGGCAGCGAAGTGGCCTATGGATTCGGGCGCGGCGAAACCCGCTATGACCCGCGCGCGGATTCGCATCTGGTGGAACTGGTGCTGGATAATGTGACGGCGGATGGCTTTCTGCCCGGCTACTTCCGCTACGTTGATTTTGCCGGGACAACCATCGGGCCGGGGGATGTATTCATTACCGATGAGCAGCCATTTTTGTCCGGGGCGGGTGACTACCTGTTTGCCAATCATTGGGAAGTCAGCATGTACAGTCTGCGGATCATCAATCGGGAGGGCGACAAAGGCACTTACACCAATCGCATCCAGACTCAAACGCTGCCAACGCTGATTGAATCGCAGGATGCGGGAGGCTGCAACCACACGACCCATTTCATCACAGGCGCTTTCGCCAATTCGAGGGTATACCCCAATCCACAGGGCGGGTTTCACATTTACTGCAATCAGGGCGCTGTTTACGACCAATACTGGAGCGGCTATGCGGCGACGATCATCGGCGCGGGGATGCTGATTACCGTATCCACCAGCGGGTCGGTGGTGGCGCTGGAAAGTCGCTAATGCAGTTACCAGTTGCCAGTCATTAGTCATCAGTCGCCAGTTCGGGCTGCGACCCTCGACGACTCTGAACATCTGCGATGATCGCTTCCGGGCTTTTCGCTGACGGGTGAAGTTTAATTCTTACAGGCTGCTAAACAGCGCATCTAACAAGTTCAGGCAGCCTCACCACCCGGCCCCACTTCATCGCAGTACCCGTCCTGACGCGGGAACTTCTCTAGCCTCTTTCACGCATGGCTGGTCTTATAATCGAGTCGTAGCGGTATTTCATCAGCAGATAGGCGTCAGCGATGTTCAGCGAAGGTCAGTTTGTCGGCAGTTATCAGATTATCGCCCCGCTGGGACAGGGCGGGATGGCGACGGTCTTTAAGGCCTATCATCTCCGGCTGGACCGCTATGTCGCGCTGAAATTTATCCACCAGTCGTTTCTGATTGACCCGCAGTTCGTGACTCGTTTCGAGCGGGAAGCGCGGATCGTCGCGCAGCTAGAACATCCTCACATCGTGCCGGTATATGATTTCGCCGAACACGAAGGCCAGCCCTATCTGGTGATGAAATATGTCTCCGGCATTTCGCTGGCGGACGCGCTGGATCAAGGGCCGCTGGAACTGCGCGATATTATGGCGATTGCGCCGAAGGTCGCCGCTGCGCTGGATTATGCCCATACCCGGAATATCCTGCACCGGGACATCAAACCGTCGAATATCATGCTGGATGAAGCCGGCACGCCGTACCTGATGGATTTCGGGCTGGCGCGCACTGTCGAAGCGGGCGACAGCAGCCTGAGCCGGGGCCTGCTCATCGGGACGCCGGCGTATATGTCCCCGGAACAGAGCGAAGGGCTGCGCGAACTGGACGCCCGTTCTGACCTGTACTCGTTTGGCATTGTGCTGTACGAACTGATCGCTGGCAAAGTGCCCTTTGAAAGCGGCACGACCTTCACCATCCTGCGCGATCATCTGACCACGCCGCTGCCGCCGCCTTCGTCGGTGGTCCCGGACATCCCCGCTGCTGTGGATGCCGTGCTGATTCGCGCGCTGGCGAAGGACCCGGCAGACCGCTATGAATCCGCGATGGAGATGGTTGTGGCGCTGCGGGATGCCTTTGTCCAGTCCCAGGTGAAACGGATCAATGCCGGTCAGCGCCACACGATTGCGCAGTCAGTGAGCCAATCGCTGGCCGAACGCAAGCCGCCGGCGATCCCCCCGGCCCTGGCGCGCACCCCGCCGGTGGCGGTCCAGCATCCGAAGGCGGAACCCGCCGCTGCTGTGCCGTCCGCGCCGGCATCGTCACGTCTGACTGAGCGTAAGGTTCCCCCGGCGGTGGCGCTGGGC
>CAZKIB010000154.1:8526-8763 GCA_964552425.1 uncultured Anaerolineaceae bacterium
ATCGTCACACTTCAGGAGCGGGCAGACACGCTGCCGACCCCGATTCCCCCGACGGCTATTCCGCCGACAGCCACGATCACCCCCACCCGTCTGCCCACTCAGCCGCCGCCCGCGACGACGCCTCCCCCACCGCCGCCAACGCCCCCGCGTCTGCGGGACCTGCTGCCGCGCCCGCCGCGCGAGGGCCGTCCGTAGCGCAGTTATCAGTCGCCAGCCGTCAGTTGCCAGTTCGGGCTG
>CAZKIB010000154.1:8782-16345 GCA_964552425.1 uncultured Anaerolineaceae bacterium
AATGTTTCTGGATATGCGCCATGATCGCTTCCGGGCTTTTCGCTGACGGACGACATGCAATACTTACAGGCTGAGATTGCACTGGGCGACCCGATCCGGTTGTTGGGCTGCGCGTGTCCATCGTTCAGGTGACTTTACGTGGATTTCGTCCTGCCCTATCCTGATTGCATCGTCAGCGCATCAGGCACGGGGGAGACGGATCATGCAAAAGACAGACGTGGACGAAATGTATGTGAATCTGGCAGATCATTTTCAGGCAGCCAGCCAGCTTTTTGGTCAGTTCAGTACACCGGAAAGCGCGCAGGCGTTGTTTCAGACACTGGCAACCGGCGATCAGGAGTCCTTCAATCATCTGGTGGACAGCCTGGACTTTCCGATTCTCGGAAAGTGCGCCTGGGTGCGGGAACTTGTCACCCATGTGATCGTCACTTCAACCCCTGTGACCGAATACTACCTGCGGGATGACCTGACTCCACAGGAATGGGGTGTGGTCTGGAGACTTGCTGCCCGCTATCAGATTCTTATTGCCGTTGATTTACCCTTTGCAGAGGGTCCGTTTCTTGAGGAGCTAAAAGCCAGAGGTCTGGTGAGGCCGAAACCGGGACGCAGTGTGATCGCAAATCTGGTTGAACTGCCCGGTCCGTATCAGCATATCTGTGTCTGAAAGCGATTTGAGAAGGGCACATGTTCATCAGCCCTCAACCCCCGTTCCTTATGACGTAGTGCGGAGGGATGCCTCGCAAGGGTGAGGGCTGACCGGGTTCTCAACTGATGGATAAACCAATTAGACTACGCCTAATTCGGGATTAGACAGCGGGCTTCAGCCCGTCGCCAATGGGCTAAAGCCGCCCTGTCTATCAGGCTTTTTCTTTTCCGTTTATCCATGAGATTACTGGCACTGTGCGCAGTTGGACAAGGCCTTATTCAGATGCAGGCTGATGTGCAGCACCCCAGGCCGTGCGCTGCTGCTCACTTCATGCGCGCTCACACAGACAGATCATATCCTTATTAATAAAAGATGAATTTCTCTCATTTTCCATTAATCTCAACTGATCTCAGTTCCACTAAGCTGACACTATCCTGACAGACTGGAAGATCATAGGCCATGCCTGATTTTGTGAAGCCGTCGCATGAAAAGAGAAGCAGCGCCGCCACGAAGCACACACCGCAGCCTCACACCGCCACAGACCTGACTTTAACGGATAACATCAATTCCCAGTTACTGACCACCGGCGGAATACTGAATTTGCAGCGCACCATCGGAAACGCCGCCCTGCAACGCCTCATGGCCCAACGATCCCCTGCGCCCATCCAGCGTGAGGACACCCCCACCAGCGCCGCGCCCATCCAAACCCAATATGAACTGAATAATTTTGTGCATAATGATGCTGCGCTTACAGGGGATCACAACGACAGGCTTAAAAATATTGCCGATCAGATCAAGCAGGCCCTGGCCGCTAATCCGGGAGCGACGATCACCATCGTCGGTCATACGGACGCCACCGGCACAGATGAGATCAACTATAAGTTAGGCCAGACACGGGCCAACAACGTGCGGGATGCGCTCGTTCAGGCGGGGGTATCCAACGAGCAGATTACCGCCGTCCTCAGCCAGGGCAAGCGCAGCCTGAAAGTCCAGACCGACGAGAAGGAAGGCCAGAACCGGCGGGTTGAAATCCGGCTTAACGGGGTGTCGAATACTGCGCCGGCCCCCACGCCCGCGCCAGCCCCCGGAGCGACGGACACCCCCGGCAATACCACCCCGACTCCCACTCCCGGCACGACTCCTCCACAGGGCAGCAAGGATGCTCCCAAACCGGAGGAAGAAAAGAAACTTAAGCCAACCGGGGAGTTGTTAATCATCCCCTATAAATATGAAGTTGAGTATTCCCCCGATAAAGACCCGAAGAGCAAGCACAAGACCGTCATCGAAGGTGAACTGGGCATTGAGTACATGCTGACCAAGTATGACTCCGGCAAGCTCAAGCTGGAACTGCCGGCGGAACTGCTTCTGGGGATGATGGGCGCCTATGGGTATAAGGATCAGAAATTTGAGCTGAAAGGCGAGGTAAAATTGGGTGTCGGAATTAAGGTCAGCGAGAAGCCTTTCTCCGGGACCATCGGCAAAAACCTCTACTTTAAGCAGGCGCTCGAACTCTCGGTCAAGGGTGACACCAGCGGGGCCTTTTCTGCGGGCGCCGAGGGCAAAGTTGGGGTTGGTTATAAGCTGTCCACCCACGCGAAAATTGAAGTGGTGGGCAAGGGAGAACTGGAATATAACAGCAAAGAGAATAAGGCCGAGGGCAAGGCCAGTGTGGGACCCAATCTGGTGATCGAATTCTGGTAACGGCGGCTTAGTACAGTTGCCAGTCGCCAGTTCGGGCTGTGACCTTCAACGGCTCTGGATCGTTGCGATGATGGCTTCCGGGCTTTTCGCTGACGAGCGACATGCAATGCTTACAGGCTGAGATTGCACTCAGCACTATGCACTATGCACTAACACAGTCATCAGTTGCCAGTTCGGGCTGCGACCTTCAACGGCTCTGGACTTTTCGCATGTGCTGCCGATTGAAATCGACGGCAAGGTAAAACAAGTCCCGCTGGGACTGGGGCAGCGCGGTGTGATCCTGAAAGGATTTGGGGATACTTCAGTGTCCGGCAAGAGCGAATCAGCAACCAGGCCGCTCATCGGCGTAAGGTGAGTTTCAAAGTTTTTGGATGACACTCCTTTACTTCAAAGCAGCGGGAGATGGCTCTTCACAGGGCAGCATGGAACGGCAGACCGGGTAGCTGGAGCAGCCCCAGAACTGTTTTCCGGCACTGGCCCCTTTTTGCGCGGTTCGTAAAACCATCGGACTTCCACATTTGGGACAGGCGGGTGTTTCCGGTGTGACTGCTGGCAAAGGCGAGACCGGTTCCGAGGTCAATTTCAGAAATGGGGCGAGCTGCGTCTGAAGCTCACTGATCTTATAATCCTGTCGCACGGAAATGTGCAGCAGGGGCAGACCGGCTGACTGGAACACTTCGTTCACGAAGGCATCCCGCGCCTGTCGATCTGCGCGCTGGTGGCTTCTGTCGTCCAGTTCAATGGCAACCAGCGGGCGCATGGTGGCCGGATCACACAGCAGAAAATCGACGTGCTTGCGGTCAATCTTGTTGGTATATACCCGAAACTGACTGGTGTCGTCCGTCTGCACCCGGAACAGATCACCCAGGCTGACTTTTGCGCACAACAGGGCGCGTTCGCTGACGACTGGCCGGAGCGCCTCGTAAAAACGCAGTTCCGCAGGGGTGAGAAAACGGTCATTCAGACGATAGGGAAACTGTGGACTGGCTTTGTCTGCTTTTGTTTCGCCTGCCAGCAGGTCGGTGATCCAGGTGACAACCTCATCGACGGCTTCCGGGGACAAACCCAACGCCCGCAGCACACTCCGCAGCAGCGTATACTTCTTATCTGAGGCCATTCAGCGATACTCCTGATCGATGGAAAAAGCTGTTAATTTCTATCATATCATGGAGGCTATCGCTGAATGCTTGATGTTGGAACTTCTGGACTCCTGCCCCTATTGCAGTTACCAGTTGCCAGTTGCCAGTCGCCAGTTCGGGCTGCGACCTTCAACGGCTCTGGATCGTTGCGATGATGGCTTCCGGGCTTTTCGCTGACGAGCGACATGCAATGCTTACAGGCTGAGATTGCACTCAGCACTATGCACTATGCACTAACACAGTCATCAGTTGCCAGTTCGGGCTGCGACCCTCAACGGCTTAGTCGTAGGCTTCCAGCCTGCGGTGGAAAATGTCCACACAGCCTAATTAAAGCGGCCGGTGGCGCGGAGATACCAGCGCATACAGCCGTGAAAGAAATCCGGTTTCAGGAACATCATGGGGCAGCCCATTGCAATCACATTGATGCCGGCTTCGCGGCACTGTTTGACAGCGGCCTCGGATACGCTGGATGGCGCGATGCCGTTGTGGTGCATCCAGACGTGTTTAATGCCCAGGCGGACGGCTTCATCCACAATTTTCTCGGTGATGTCGGGGCTGTTCATAATAAAGACGGCATCCACGCCGCCGGGAATCGCGCTGAGGCTGGGGTAGCAGGTATCGCCATGCAGCGCTTCGGCGGTGGGATGGATCGGGAATACCTGATAGCCCTCGGCGCGCAGTTTGAGATAGATCGCACCCGCGCCGCTGTCCTTTGTGCGGGACAGGCCACACACGGCGATGCGTTTCTGGGCGAAAAAATCATCGACCCGCTGCTGATGAGTCATGGTTGCGACGGCCATGGTTTGTGTTCCTCCTGTGTCTGACACTCTCTGATTGCAGCATAAGGGCCAGACGCTGCGGTAGTGCTGAATATCACGGTCCCGGTGGATACTTGCTACCTTCGTGATAAGGGGCGTGAAAAGGCAGGATGTTCTTCAGGGCACTGGATGGCCGCGCACACTGATAATAAACCTGACAACCTGATCGTTGGGGCAGTTTATCAACCTGAAATTGGAGGGAAGTCAGACATGCGTGTACTGGTGCTGTATCAGAGCCGGGATGGTCATACCCGTGACGCGGCGCAAGCCATCGCGCAGGCCGCGCGCGACCTGAACCACACCGTTACCCTTAAGTCGGTGATTGAGGCGCAGAAAGCGGACGTGGACAATGCGGACCTGCTTTTCGTGGGCACGTGGGTTCACGGCCTGATTCTGTTTGGGGTGCGACCTGCCGGAGCGGAGTTGTGGGTTCCGGCGCTGCCTTCGCTGGCGGGCAAGCCGGTGGGCATCTTCTGTACGTATGCCTTCAACCCGCGCGGCAGCCTGCGGATGCTGGGCGAGATGCTGGCCGCACGCGGGGCGACGATTGTGGGCCAGCAGGCGTTTCATCGCAGCCGCACCCGCGAGGGCGTTCCGGCGTTCGTCGAGGGTGTGTTACAGGCCGCCGTTGTGAGTCGATAGTCCACCGCTAAGAACAGGTCTACCCTGTACCGTGCGCGACCCCGATGGATTCTGCGAACTGCTCGTTTGATAAAAGCCGCTGGTGGGCGGTTCTCTGCGACCTGTCGGCGATTTATCAGCGGTAGGTGTCTATGCTGACTGCATATCCACAGACTATTGAGGAGCAGCAGAGATGTCACGCCCATACAAGTCGCACCAACCGGGTCCATTACCCGAATTTTATCGACTGAGCGCACAACAGCAGGTCGGTCTGGAGAAGCACCAGCGGATGGTTAAGGACGCGCTTCAGTGGCAGGCCCAGTCTCAAAAATCGGAGACTGAACGAGAATTCATACCAGTGCGGGTGCTGCGCCCGGTGTTCAGCGCGCTCCTGAGCCTCCTGACGAGGTAGAAGCTGCTATAAGCTTTTCGGGTTGGGACGCCGCAGGGTGATACAAGGCCCGTCGGGACTTACGGAGCGCTTTCCAGCCACGCAGTATTAAAACGAGCGACGGTGATGGCAGCGGTATCCGCCATCCGCTCGATCATGCCGCATTCATAAGCGCACAGCACGGAACCATCGGGCGCTTCGGCCAGGTCGGTGTAGCCGCTCGGCCCCTCTTCCAGCACCTTTGAAACCGGCCAGGTGCGGCAGTTGTCGCGGCTGAGTTTGACGGTGACACGCTTGCGATCATAGGCACGTTCCCAGACACCCGGCAGCGTCCGTTCCAGGTTATCGGGATTGGCGAACAGGATCGGCTGCGGAGTTCCCGGTGCGTGATACAGGCGGACGATGCTCCCCATACACTGCGGTTCCAGCAGGGCTTCATCAAAGACCGGGTCGGACCAGTTCTGCGCGCCATCCGGGCTGATGGAGATCAGGCGGCGGAGGGGGTCAGATTCGCTGCGGATGTTGAACAGCACGCGCCCATCGTTCAGTTCGACAGCGGTGGTTTCACTGGGATAGCGGAAACGCTCGTCGGTGCGGGCGATGATGTCACCGCGCTGCCAGGTCTGGCCGTGATCGTCACTGTAGATGACGGCGGCAATCGAAGGCCGGTGTCCGCCGCCTCCACCGCCCACCGACAGCCACACCGGGACGACGAGCCGGCCATTCGCCAGTTGAATGCCATGACCGGGGCCGGTGGCGATGACCTTCCAGTCGTATTCGCTGCGGAAGGCTTCAAACACGCCGGTAATTTCCACCGGGTCGGAGAAGGTTGCCCCATCATCGGTGCTGGTCATGCGGTACAGATGGGCATATTTGCGGCAGAACAGCGCCACCGTTTCGCCGGTCTGCCGGTCCGGGATAGTGACGAAGTTGTGGATGCCGCCGTCATTGAACCGGCGGTGATCGACTGCGACCTGCGGCGGAGTCCAGGTGACGCCGCTGTCGGCGCTGCGGCGCATGAGGATGTCGATGGGGTCCCAGTCGCCGCCGCTTCCCTGACGCGCTTCGCAGTACGCCAGCGCGACCCCGCCAGGAGTGACGCTGATGCCCGGTACGCGGTAATTGTGATAGCCCCCGGTGCGGGCCTCGAACAGGTTCTGTTTGTGCAATAATGGTTCGGTCATGATGCCCCTTTTAGAAGAAAAGTGCTGAGTGCATAGTGCCTGGTGCTGAGAAAAGCGGTTCATAGATCAGCATTTCAGCGGGCCGGAAGTTCAGATTCTTAGCGAAACCATTTCGCGCAGCATCAGAGTTCAGGGCTAATCTTCCGTTTCGAGAGCGCGGCGGATGCGTTCGCGGCTGTGGCTGGCGCTGGTGCGCAGCCAGTCACGGGCGGCATCGACATCGCGGGAGCGGACGGATTCGAGCAGGGCGTGATGTTCGCGGACGGTGAGTTCCGGCTCCGGGTCGGCGATGCTGGGGTCATTGACGCGCTCATAGACCACCCAGAAGACCTTGAGCAGATTGAGCAGGGTTTGATTGTTCAGTGTGCCGTGCAGAATCTCATGGAAGCGGGCGTCCATCGCGGTGGTGGGTTTGCCCTGGGCGACGCGCCTGTCCCATTCGAGCATGAGCGCATCCAACTGGCGGAATTCGGCGTCGGTGATTTTTTCGATGACCTCGCGCATGACGGCCAGTTCCAGCCACTCGCGGACGCGGTGGAGTTCGAGCAGGGTGCGCTTGTCGTACTGCACACTGTAGAGCAGCAGTTCAAGCATGGGGTCGAAGTTGTATTCACGCACGAATGTGCCGTTGCCGTGCCGCACCTCGATGATGCCAAGCGATTGCAGCGACTTGATGGCCTCGCGGATAGAACTGCGCCCGACGCCGAGTTCGCTGGCGAGTTCGGTCTCTGTCGGCAGCGGGTCGCCGGGGCCGAGGTTGTTTTCCAGAATGTATTGTTTGACGTAGTCCCGCACGGCCTGATTCAACGCGGGGCCTCGCAGCGGCTGCACGGCCATGTCTCCCTCCGATTACCTGTGGAGCGCTAAGTGCTGAGTGCCCAGGAAATGGCTCAGCCCGGTGTCCAGTCTGTTATTAAACCATATCAATTGTCAGGATAACAGCCCCGCGTCGAACGGCGCAAACACACGGCTCCTCTGAAAATAGTGCTGAGTTCCGAGTGCGGAGTGCTGAGTCAAAAACGATTGGCTCTTGTTCAAAACGAGTGCGGACAGTGAGCTTAAG
>CAZKIB010000155.1:0-1159 GCA_964552425.1 uncultured Anaerolineaceae bacterium
GGAATTACGGTTACGCCAACTGGACATTCTGGCCCGGCCCGGCGAACACCCATCTGCGGGTGGAAATCGAGAGCGTGTGGGAAGAACTTTCAACGATTGAAGATTATCTGGCCGCTCATCAGGCGGTCTGGGATGAAATTCGCGCGAGTGGCAGCACCATTCCGGTTCCGTAAACCCTGACTTACCGGACACAGGGGGAGCGCAGCAGTCTCTCCCTGTGTCTGCCCGGTTCTAATGGAGAACATTTATGACCGATTACACGCGCGCTACCCCAATCACTTCGTCGGCTCCCCTAGGGCAGTGGGTGATGCAGCATATGATCCGTCCGCTGGGACGCTGGGCGTTCATTCTACCCCTGCTGATTGTGAACTCGATTGTGGTGATTATCCCGTCTATCAGCGGGATTCTGTATGCCTTCACAGACTGGAACGGTATCGGGGAATTCAACTGGATTGGGCTGGCAAATTTCGAGAAGTTATTTCAGGACCAGATTTTTTTCGGAGCATTTGCCAATAATGTCATTTATACGGGGTTATTTCTGACCATTCCCATTTTGATGGGCCTGATCGGGGCGTATCTGCTGGCCGGTATTACTCGTGGACAGGTGGTTTTCCGGCTGATTTACTTTATTCCCTATATGTTTTCCAGCGTGATTAACACCCAGATCTGGCGCTACCTGCTGCATCCTAAATACGGCATCGGCGCTGAACTGGCAAAGTATGGCATCACTTTTCTGGATTTTCCCATATTCGGACGCCGCGAAACCGCCCTGTATGGCATCGTCTTTGTGGATGGCTGGCACTGGTGGGGGTTTCTGGTGGTCATTTACCTGGCTGCCATGACACAGGTCGATAAGGAATTGTACGAGGTGGCCCGGCTGGACGGCGCTACCCGCTTCCAGCAGTTTCGGTTTGTGACGCTGCCAAGCATTCGCCCGACTCTGATCTTTACCATGCTGATTATCTTTATCGGTACGACGCTGGTTTTCGATCATGTGTATATCCTGACAGGCGGCGGCCCGGCGCACGCATCCGAGGTGATGTCCACCTATCTTTATACCCAGGCGTTCCAGAATTTTGATGTCGGCTACGCGGCTTCAATCGGTGTCATGCTGGCGCTGTGGGTTTCCGTGCCGTTATGTATTTTCTACGTCCTGCGG
>CAZKIB010000155.1:1195-4838 GCA_964552425.1 uncultured Anaerolineaceae bacterium
AGCCATGAATATTGATTCGAAAATAATCTGGACAGGCGGGTTATTATGCTGAAAGCTGGCCGTGAACAGTCGGTACTGCCAAATTACATCGTTCTGACCATCCTGGCGCTGCTTTCCCTGCTGCCGATTCTGACGCTGTTTATGAACTCGTTCAAAACCACTGCCGAAATCGGTGGCAACCCGCTCGGCATCCCGGAAGTCTGGCACTTTGAGAATTATGCCGAAGCCTGGGAAGTGGGCCGCTACGGGACGATTCTGCGCAACAGCCTGATTATCACGGGTGGAACCATCATCGGGACGCTCACACTGGCTGGCCTGGGGGCTTACGCGCTGGCCCGGCTGAAGCTGCGTGGTTCCGACCTGCTGACCTTTTATTTTCTGGTGGGCACCAGTGTCCCGGCGCAGTTGTTTATCGTGCCGCTGTTTATCATGTGGCGCGATCTCAGCCTGCTGAACACCCATATCGGGCTGATTATCATTTACTGTGGCCTGTCTTCGCCGTTTGCGACTTACTTGCTGCGTTCGTATCTGATTTCACTGCCGGAGGAATTCGTCGAGGCGGCCCGCATCGACGGTGCATCCAACTGGCAGGTGCTGCGGCACATCATTCTGCCGCTGTCCTGGCCGGGTTTTGTTACGGCGGCGCTGGTCGTGGGTCTCAGTTCGTGGAATGAGTTTCTGTTCGCGGTGACTTTTCTCAATAATGCTGATCTCAAACCGATCTCCACCGGCCTGTTCGCCTTCCAGAGTCGTTATTCCCGTGACTGGGGCCTGACGAACGCCGGCGCGGTAATCATGATCCTGCCGATTATCATCCTGTTTCTGGCATTGCAGCGCCGCTTTATCGAAGGTTTGACTCAGGGCGGCCTGAAAGCGTAAATTTATTTGCTGTACATTAATTGTGGGTACGATGATAATATTTACACTTAAGTCTGTGGTCAATAGGGTCAGGTCGCTGGTCAGCAGACGTATATCGTGTTTTCGGGGAATTTCGGCGGGTGTGCGCCAGATTTTATCTTTTGACTATCGACTATAAACCAAAGACTTTCGACTGTTCGCTAAGTTGGAGACGGCAGCATGACTGACGAAACAATCTGGATTGGCAACGATCATGGGGGCTTTGACCTGAAGCAGAAAATCGTTGCTTACCTGGAAGCGCGCGGCACTGCTGTATGCGATGTGGGTTCAGATTCCGGTGAAATTGTGCGCTATCCGCATTACGCCGTGCGGGTTGCGAACGCGGTTTCACGCGGACGAGCCAAACGCGGTATTCTCATCTGCTCAACAGGGATCGGCATGAGCATCATCGCCAATCGTTTCAGGGGGGTGCGGGCGTCATTATGCACCAGTACCTACATGGGGAAAATGACCCGCGCCCACAATGATTCCAATATCCTCTGTCTGGGGGGGAAGATCACGGGCGAACTTGAGGCGCTGGATATTCTGGAAGCCTGGCTGACCACCCCGTATGAAGGGGGTCGCCATGATATTTCTCTGGGTCTCATCACCGAAGCCGAAACAGAACTGGGTACAGACCGGGCCTGGGAACCACCTGCCGAATTCTTTGTTGATCCGGCCCATAAATAGGAAAGAAGTTGCTGATGTCGCAGATCGAACAACGGAGCATCGCCGAACAGCTTTACGCCCGCATCAAGCGCATGATACTCGCCGGGGAAATCAAAGGTGGTGAACCCATTCTGGAGGAGAAGATCGCGCAGGATTTTGGTGTCAGCCGTACCCCTGTGCGTGAAGCGCTCAAACGTCTGGAAACTTACGGGCTGATCCAGATGCGCCCTCGCAGTCGCGCCGAAGTGATTAAGTTTGAAGGCAAGGACGAGGTGCGCAAGCTGGCACTGGTGCGCGCGCGGATCGAAGGACTTGTGGTGGAACTGCTGGCCGAGTCTGCGGACCAGGCGGACTGTGCCGCCCTGTACAGGCTGGTGGATGCCTGTGAAGCTTCACTGGAAACCGGCGACGTGGCTGAAATTTTTGAGCGGGACAGCGCTTTGCATCTGGCGATGGCGCGCGCAACCCACAATTCGTATGCCTATGACACGCTCGAACGTCTGGATGCTAAAGTGCAGCTTTATCGTGTTTCGAACTGCGTTACCCTGGAAAAAATCTCTGAGGATGTCCGGCAGCACCGGCAGATCCTCAATGCGATTTGTGCGGGAGATGGACGGCAGGCAGCAGCCCTGATGGAAAGTCACGTTCTCGGCCTGTCGCTGGAAAAAGTATAAGCGGCGCTCGCTATCGACTGCGTTACGGAACAGCACCCATAAAACACCAGCCAGCACCTGCCAGACGGGTGCAGGAGAGTTTTATGTTGTTATCTGGCGGAAAACTGCGGCCAAAACAGCCGCATTTGAATGAAATGGAATCTATTCAGAACAAATAAGGAGTTTGAATTATGCCTGGTTATGCGAACTGGCAGGGGCTTTATAAACTGGAATATGCGCAGCTTTATGAGGAGGGCTATCCGGTAGGGAATGACCATGTTCCCAGCCTCGAAGCGTCCTTTCTGCCGGATGATATTCGAGGGGCGGCGGAAGACAAACTGACGGAAGCGGATTGGGAGCGTGCTTACCACAGTCTGTGGGCTGTGCGTGAAAAGGGCATTCGTCCTGGTTATCCCTTCCGTGAGCCGGACGATTTCGACGCGATTATCGCGGACGCCGCGCCGGTTCCCGCGCTTGAAGCGCTTACCGACGCGGAATATGCCGAACGCATTAAAGGGGCCTGGTTTGGCCGCTGTGCCGCTGTCGTGCTGGGCAAGCCGTTCGAGATGCACATTGACCACAACTACATCAAACGTTACCTTGAAAGTGTCAATGCCTATCCGCTTGAAGATTGGGTTCCCGGACGTTCGGAGAAACTGGGCATCACGCTGCGCAACCCGGCCTCATCACGGGGGAATGTCCACTTTGCCGAGCCGGACGACGATATTCATTACACCATTCTGGGGCTGATGCTGGTCGAAAAACACGGCCTCAGATTCACAAAATACGACGTTGGCAAGAATATTATGGACAACATCCCCTACAACTGGTTGTGGTCCTGTACCAAGCAGTCGTACTATCACATGGTCAACATGACCGCTGACCGGCCTGTCGAGGAACAGGTCGCGGAGTACCCGCTCAAACTCAACCCCTGGCGCGAGGGGATCAACGCCGCCATTCGCGCCGATTTCTGGGGATATATCGCGCCGGGTGATCCGCGCCGGGCCGCGAAGATCGCTTACAATGAAGTCACGTTTAATACCACCAAAAATGGCGTCTACAGTTCCATGTTTGTGGCGGGCTGTCTGGCGGCTGCCCTCAGCAAAAATCCGACAGTCGAGACCATCATTCAGGGCGGTCTGTCGGTTATCCCACGACAATCACGGCTGGCAAAAATTGTTGCGGAAGTGCAGGACTGGTACGCGCAGGATGGTGACTGGCTGCCGGTGTGTGACCGCATCTATGCCAAATACGGGCATCTGCCATTTCTGGCCGCCCTGCATAACATGGCGTTTGTCACTCTGGGTCTGGTGCATGGGCAGTTGGACTTCCACAAAACGATCACCCGTACCGTGATGTGCGGCATGGATACTGACTGTACCAGCGGCACAGCCGGCAGTATCGTCGCGGCGGCCATTGGGTAC
>CAZKIB010000155.1:4870-5975 GCA_964552425.1 uncultured Anaerolineaceae bacterium
CAAAACGGTGGTTGCTGATTTCCGCGAGGGCAGCATTTCCAGCCTCGTGGATCGCACGATTGCCGTGTGGCAGAAAACCCGCAGCGAGCAGCCGGAGTAAGCCACCATGAATGAAGCGGCGCTGCGGGACGAACTGGCTCACATTTCCATCAAAACCTATACGCGCGGGCTGGTACGCGGCACAGGCGGCAATGTGAGTGTGCGGCTGGGGGAGGGTGATATGCTCATCACCCCCTCCGGGGTTGCACTGGCAGATACCACCCCGGCCAACTGCATCCGTGTCCACCTGGATACGCTGGAATGGGTTCCCAATGAACCGTATGTGCCGTCCAAAGAATATCGTTTTCACGCCGAAATCTTCCGCGCCAGGGCGGATGTCAGGGGTATTGTGCATTGTCATCCGCCCTACGCAACGGCTTACGCGGTCCGCAGGCGGGATATTCCCTATGTTACGGACGCGGCCTTCAAACAGCCGCCCATGCCGCATGTCGCCTTTTCGCCATCAGGCAGCACAGAACTGGCTGATAAGGTGGGCGCGGCAGCACGGGCAAACCCGGACTTTCGGGTGATGCTGCTGGACGAACACGGCATCATCGCTGTGGGGACGACACTGGTTCAGGCATATAACTTCGCTGATCTGGCTGAGGAGATGGCTCACGTTGCGTATCTGGCAGCCACGATCCCCGGCTGATATGAACCCGGAGTTCCCCCATGCCGAATGAGACCTGTCTGCTTGGCGTCGACATCGGCGGAACCGGATGCAAGGCCGGGGT
Source organism: uncultured Anaerolineaceae bacterium (assembly GCA_964552425.1). GTDB lineage: Bacteria > Chloroflexota > Anaerolineae > Aggregatilineales > Phototrophicaceae. Next base: position 5,644 of record CAZKIB010000155.1, read on the forward strand.
TTTCACGCTGGATGGCCGCCGCATGGGGGAGGGCTACGCCGAATACCGGATGATTAGCGCGGTTCCCGGCCAGGCTGAACACGATGCCGAGGGTTGGTGGCAGGCCACTGTTCAGGCAGTCCGCCAGGCCATCAGGGCGATTGACCCCGGCAGCATCGCGGCGGTGGGTGTAAGCTGCACGAATGGCCTGATCGCGGTGGACAACAGCGGCGCTCCTCTGCGTCCGGCGATTATGCTGTGGGATCAGCGGGCGCTGGCCGAAGTCGATCATATGCGCCAGACACTGACCGCCGCGAATATTGAGGCGATCACAGGCAATCCCGCCGCGCCAG
>CAZKIB010000155.1:5992-9568 GCA_964552425.1 uncultured Anaerolineaceae bacterium
ACTGCCGACTATCCTGTGGCTGATGCGCAGCGAACCGGACATCGCTGCGCAGGCGTATAAGTTTATGGTTCCCGGCGGTTATATCGTTGCCCGGCTTACTGGCGAATTTACCATTGATTACTCGCGGGCCTGTACGACCCTGCTGTTCGATATTCAGCAGCGCCGCTGGCATCAGCCGTTCATTGATGCGCTGGAAATACCGGCGGACAAACTCCCGCGCCCCGAACCCTCACAGGCGGTGGTGGGCAGCATCACAGCAGCGGTGGCAGGGCTGACGGGCGTGCCTGTAGGGACTCCGGTGATCGCCGGTTGTATGGATTCTCTCAGTGCGGCGCTGGGTTCCAACTGTGTTCAACCGGGCGATTACTTTATCATCATGGGTACAGCAGCACGGGTGTGTGTGCCGCTGGCGCAGCCGCGTTTTGACCAGCGCTTTATGAACTGTACGGCAGTCGAGCCGGGTCACTGGCTGGCAATCGGCGCAATCAACGGGGTTGGATCGGCCCTGCGCTGGGCACGCGATGTCATCGCGCTTGACGAACAGCAGCGGGCTGCGCTGGAAGGCCGCGATGTGTACGATCTGATTACGGAACAGGCCGCTGGTTCACCCCCTGGCGCAAAAGGTCTCATTTTTCTCCCGTATCTTTCCGGTGAACGCACCCCGCTGTGGAACCCGTATGCGCGGGGTGTGCTGTGGGGTATCACACTCGGCCACACACGCGCTGATCTGTTTCGGGCCGTGCTGGAAGGCCCGGCGCTGGCGATCCGCCATACGATTGAACTGCTGGTGCGCGAAAGTGGGACACCGATCAAGACGCTGCGCATTGGCGGCACCGCAGCCCGCAGCCCTGTCTGGAATCAGATTATTGCGGACGTGGTCGGGCATCCGCTGATCGCGGTGGGCAGTTCGCATATTGAGGTGCTTGGCGCGGCGGTACTGGCGGGTTATGGCGTCGGCCTGTATCCGACTTTAGAGGCCGGCACTGCGCGTGTAGCTGAGGCCGGCATCCGCTACGAACCTGACCCGGCGGCTCACGATGTTTATAACCGGGTGTTTCAGCTTTACCTGAAGCTCTATCCCCCTTTGGAACCATTCTTCAAGGAAGTCGTTGATCTTGATCTGCCAAAGGGCTGGATCAGGTGAGTGTCCTGCGGGAATTTCTGTTATTCATGGTGTTGTTGGCGAACTCATTTTTCAGTTGTCATTTTATGCGTGACTCCCCCCGGTTTCCCCGGATTCGGGGGTATATGGGTGTAACCCACCTTCGGCCAGATTATCCAAAACCGCACGTGGCAGATTGACCTGTAGGCGTGTGGTATGATAGACACAAATAATTCATATCATCAAGAGGGGATAGAGACCGCATGGCACTGACACTTGGGAGCCGGATCACCCTGAACAACGGCGTCGAAATGCCGCGTTTTGGGCTTGGCGTTTTTCGGACTGAAGTCGGATCAGAGACCGAAGACGCGGTCCGCTGGGCGCTGGAAGCCGGTTATCGGGCGATAGATACTGCTGCCGCGTATCGTAATGAGGCCGAAGTCGGCAGGATTGTGGGTTCTGGTCTGGTTCCGCGTGAGGAGGTGTTTGTCACCAGCAAGGTAGCGACGGGCGACCTGAGCTACGCCGGGACAAAAGCGGCGTTCGAGCAGAGTATCGCGCGGCTCGGACTGGATTATGTTGATCTGTACCTGATTCACTGGCCGGTCAACGACTGGCAGGGGGCGTGGCGGGCGCTGGAAGAAATCTATGCGACGGGTCGCATCAAGGCGATTGGGGTGAGCAACTTCCTTCAGCATCATCTGGAAGAATTGTTTTTATTCGCGCAGGTGCGTCCGGCAGTCAATCAGATCGAGTTTCACCCTTACCTTCAGCAGCCAGACTTGCAGGCGTTCTGTCGCGCCCATAATATTGCGATCACTGCCTGGGCGCCGATTATGAAAGGGCGCGTCATGGATGTGCCGGCCCTCATGGAGATTGGCGAGAAATATGGCAAATCACCTGTGCATGTCACGCTGCGCTGGATGCTGCAAACGGATATTCTCACCATTCCCAAATCGGCCCGTAAGGAACGGATTTTATCGAACGCGGATGTCTTCGATTTTGAACTGAGCGCCGAAGATATTCAGGCGATCAATGCGCTGGATAAAAACGAACGGATCGGCCCACACCCGGACAAAGTGGGGCGGTAAAGCTTACAGAGCTTCGAACAGAATGTCCTGTGCGCCGTGCCACAGACACAGGCGGCCCACTTCGGCAAGCTGTTCGGAGCCTTCCACAATGGTCAGGAAATGATTCCCGGCAAGCTGGCCGACCTTGCTGGCGAAGCGGGTGCTGCCATAAGGAAACAGAATTTCCGTTTCGCTGATGTCGCCCGGATAAAAGAGGATCTCCCCGCGTGATGGATAACTGGTGTGGTTCTCATAACCCACATTCAGTCTAAAGTCGCCGAGGGGAATCCAGCACGCCTCACCGCTCCAGCGGGCATGGATCAGCTTCTGCCGGTAGGGGAGCAACAGCCAGAAGGCCGCGCAGGTCTGCGGCGCAGCTTCAGTCTCCATCCGCGCGATGAATGTCAGGGTAGAAACTGTAATTCGCAGCCTGTCATGCACGTTGATTTCCTCATACCTGCTGAAATCTGTTCACGCGAACAATCTTACTCATCCCAGTTCAGCCGGTAAATCTGGAAGTCTCCATGCCACTGGTTAGAGAATTCCAGCACCAGTTCACCCTGATTATCGAGAATCTCAATGAATTCACCGCGAGGCACACTGTACACATTCATCCCGGCAGCCAGGGTCTGGCCCTCGTCTACCAAGACAACCTGCTGAGTGCCATCCACGATGATGTAATCAGGCCGGATAGCGTCAATGGCTTCCCGGACATTGAAATCATTGAAGAAGCGGTAATACGGGACGCTCAGGCTGGAACGATAATCATACTCTGAAAGGCCAATCCACCAGGTTGGCATTCCCATAATGCGCGCATCGGGGGGGACAACCTCCCGGATCGGATTGGTGATGGCATAATAATCATAATCGCGATTGATGTAAATATTGCTGGCTGTGACGAAGGCGCGATACCCAAAGAACAGGATCAGTATCAAGGCAGCCGTCCGCATCACAACCGGCCGTCGGGTCTGAGAAATGAGGCTGATGAAGGCTTCGGCCACGATCAGCATAAGAAACGGGTAGAGGTTGATGGCATACAGGAAGGTTTTGTTGCCGCTCAACAGGATGGCGCTGATGAACGCGGCTGCGATGTAGGTCAGAACCAGACGATCCATTCTGGAGCGTCGGTACAGCAGATACAGCCCGCTCAACAAGATCAGCACAAGATCAAAAGGGTTATTCCTGAAACGATAGCGCGCCAGTTCCCGAACAGCGGATTCAATAATCATGGATGGATTCATGAGGGGGATTTGCGCTTCTGCGCCGGTGACAAAATAGAAGCTCATGAGTTTTGAATAAGTCTCATAACTTGGCAGCATATGAGTTACAAAATAATAACCTAACCCCAACGCACCGCCGATGCCCACAGCCCATGTGCCCCGCACAAACAGGATACGTTTTCCG
>CAZKIB010000155.1:9611-16312 GCA_964552425.1 uncultured Anaerolineaceae bacterium
CGGGATAAATGTGATAGAGGTTTGATGCACGTCAAACCCGACCCCCAGCACGAAACCTGCCAGAAAATGTGCCCAGAGTTTATTTTTATCCACTGCGTAGAGCGCAAGCCAGAAACTGACCATAATCATGGCCGCGAGGATAATGTCCTGTCGCCAGCGGCTGGATTCTAAAAACGGCATGGTGACGGTCAGCAGGAGCGCGGCCAACAGCCCGGTCTTCAGGCTGAAGCAGTGACGGCCCACCTGAATGGTTGCAATGATCAGAATGACAGCAAAAAACCACGAAACAAGGCGCGTCTGAAACAGCCCCAGGCCGAAGAACTGGTACGACAGAAGGTAGAGGAACTGGCCCAGAAAATTATCCGTGACCCATTCATAACCGAACTGATCCAATACCCCGGCGTGGATGAGATCAAAGTTGACCCCGGTTTGCAGCCAGCTCCACGAGGTGTTTGCTAACCAGCCTTCGTCAATAAAGACCGGTGGATAAATGGTGAGTGTAAAAAAGTGGGCGGCCAAAATCACGATAATGGCGCCAATTAACAACCAGATCAGGCGAGTTTCAGCGGGCGATGGTCGTGTCTGACCGCTGCTGCCTGAAACTGTTGCGGACATGCTGCCAGCGTTCAAGGTGATTACTCCATCCTGGATGGTGCAGCCAGTAGATTGGTGCGAACGGGTCGCTTACAAGCTAACGATCAGGCTTCCACGTTCTTTTTCCGCTGGGTCTGGGCGATTGATGAGGACATCAGCAGGAAGCCACCAATCACCCCGAAAATGATATTATAGGAATAATACAGCAAGGAAATCGCGATGGCATCGGAAGGGGCTACCCCCACCTGAGAAAAGAAGAATACAAATGCGCCTTCCCGCACGCCCAGCCCGCTCAGTGAAACCGGAATGGTCATGATGATCCAGATAATCGGCATGAAGATGAAAAAATAAATCGCGTCAATATTGATGTTCAGCGAGCGGGCTGCGAAAATGGTTACCAGAATTGTGCAAAGGCTGTTCACGATGGACACGCCGCCGGTGGTCAGCATCAGCCCAGGCTGTTTGTATAATTCGTAGAGCGCCTCATAAACTTTGTGCAGACTGCCGCTGAACCGCCTGACCACTGGAATTCGGTCCAGTATCCCAAAAATAAGCCGCTCAAATCTCCGGTTGAAGGCGACAAGACAGGTCACGACCAGTATGCCGAGCGTGCCCAGGACTGTCAGCACGATTCCCCGGTCTGCCGCGAACTGGCTGCCAATGACCAGCCCGACAGCCGCCATCAGACAGATCGTAATAAGGCCGATGAGTCGGTCCAGCAGAACGGTGGAGACCAGATTAGACTTGCTGTAAGTGTTTTCGCGTCCCAGTTCATATACCCGGCCCACATCAGTGCCCACCACTGTCGGCAGAAACATCGAAAAGAACATACTGATGACCAGGGTCACGAGGGCCTTACCAAAACTGATCGACTCCCCAACGGCCCGGATCAGCAGATGCCAGCGCAGGGTCCAGGTCAGAATGGTTCCTGTAAAGGCCACAAACCCCAGAAGATAAAGCGCAGGATTGACGGACAGAAAGGTTCGGATCAGTGCTTCACGATCAATAAACGCAAAAAGGATCAGCAGCAGGACTATACTGATAATCAGCCGCAGTATAGTCCCTCGATGTTGGGGGTTCATAATATGCCTCTGGGTTCGGTATGCCTGAAATCCGACATGATTTTATCTTGTATGGTTTGATGGTTGATCTTAATATAAATAATAATTTAGTCATCCTGTATTGTTCTGTAAATTTTTGCACTCGTTATTGCAGGCCATGCTCCACAAGCACCAGAGTCCCAGGCTCACGTATGGATGTGCAGATATGTTCTGGATACTCGGTTATTAGAAAACTTGTGAGTATTCGCGCAGTTCGGGGTGCCTCATTGCTGCTGAGGAAAATGATCTGACCTGTCCCTCGAAAACACACGATCATATCCGACAGAAATGTGGCAATTCCGGTGGGGCTGAATACATCGACAGCATGGATCACACCGGCATCCAGAACCTGTTGATTTCCGATATGAGCAGGCTGCGCATCCGAAACAAAAGACCCATACTTGACCAGCAGCCGGCAGTTGATTTCATAGTGGTGAGCCGAAAGGTTGGCTCGGATTACTCCATCGGCGGTAAGGTTTGTTTCGCTGCACAATGGCACAGATAAGGCGAAGTTAGCCATATCCACTTCACTCGGACTGGAATTTCCGCTTTCATCCTCATCGTCTTCATCATTGTTGTCAGGCGTTTCTCCCGGTTCTTCGGAAACGACAAAGGGCGTTTCATTGGACCATGCAGGTCCCTGTGGATTGCCACCGAAGCGCCGCACCGCATCGTTATTCTGTCCTGATGTGTCATTAATGGTGTTTCCACGCATCTCATCGAAATGATATAGGCCAACGGTGCTTGGATCGGTTGTAAATGGCTCATCTGACGGCGTGAAGGTGCTTGAATAGCGCACAATGGTGGAAATACGCAGTTCGTCCAACCAGCCGCTGTAGGACGGATATGCTGGGCCGGCATCATGCTTTTCAGCCCCGATTACCAGAAAAGGGTCATTGGGCCATATGGTAGAACGGCCATCACGGTAACTGATGCCACCGACGGGTCCATTGGCGAAACCATCAAGCGTACCGTCCACAAAAAGTTGCAGAACACCGGTGGTGTTATCCCGTGTGAGTGCGATGTGATGCCATTCCCCATCGGCTACATTGGTTTGTCCGCACAGCGTTACACCGGCAGCACCAAGACTGACTCCAAAAGCGATTGCCCCGGTGTCCCCGAACAGAGAAATGCCATAATCTCCAAAATCTCCGGCTCCGAAGATGTCTCGATCAATAATCGTGTTGCCGCTTACCCAAGCGGTGTTACCTGTCAAGCAGGTTCCGCTGCTGTTCTCACCACCGTTGGCCCGCATGAAGAATTCAATTGTAAAATTTTCACCCACGTCAATAGCACTCGGTGGGTTATCCAGGCTGATTTTCAGTCGATCTATGTCATTGTCTCCATTGCCATTAAAACGCAGCGATCCAGCCTCGCGCTGGGCCATGCTGGTCGGCAGGGCCAATCCCATCCACGCGAAAATCATGAGTACCGTCAAGGACCAGAACCTGCAATATCTGCTCATAGAACCTCATATGATATGTTTCTATTCGCACCACGATCCAGCAGATTCAATGTGACGGCAGTTGGTGTGGCTTGAATAATAAATTAATCTGCATCTACTGCTGGCTGATGTTTCGCTGGTGAAACAGGACGTGCTTTCGCGATTCGCCGCGCCGATTGTCACGCAGTCTCGGTTTTCGGGAATTACATAAAAAGCATTTCCGCTTTGCCACTCTTCACTCAGTTATCATTACTGCCTGTTGCGCCGGGTATTGCATCCTGCTGTACAGACGCGAGAACGGGTGTTTCTTCCGACCATTCTGGACCCTGGGGACTGCCCCCAAAATGACGTGTGCCGTGACTCTCGGTTCCTGATGAGTCTCGGATCATATCCCCTTCCCCTTCATCAAAGTGATACAGTCCGAGTGTGTATTCGTCCGGGGTAAAAGCTTCAAAGGTTGGTGTGAAATCTTCCACATAACGGACTGTATTTGACATATGCAGTTCGTCAAACCACCCGCTGAAGGATGGATATGCTGATCCGGCATCGTGTTTTTCAGCCCCGATGACAAGATAAGGATCGTTCGGCCAGTCCGTCGGACGCCCATCACGATAGCTGATATCCCCAACGGGTCCATTGGCTGACCCATCCAGTTTGCCATCCACGTAGATTGCGATCAAACCAGATTCGCTGCTGCGGGTCAGAGCGATGTGATGCCATTCACCGTCGGCCACATTTGTCGAACCACAGGCGGTATCCCCATTATTTAAGTAACTGACGCCGAAGCCCAGAATTCCGCCATTTCCGTAAAGCGAGACACCATAATCGCCATAATCACCTGGACCATAGACATCGCGATCAACGATGATATTGCCGTTGATCCAACCTGCATCCCCGGTCACACACGAGCCGCTGCGGTTTTCACCCGGTTCAGCCCGCATAAAAAACTCAATTGTGAAATCTTCACTGACGTCCACTGCGCTGGGCGGATCGAGACTGATCTTCACGCGGTCAATATCATTTGTACCGTTACCGTAGAAGCGCAGGGACCAGGCCCCGTCCTGAAATGCGGTTGACTCCAGGTTCAGACTTCGTTGGGGTGCGGTGAATCTTGATACGATCAGAATAGCGGCAATGAACACCACTGCAACACCGATTCCTAAATACTTCAGCATTTGACCTCCTACAAATAACTCAGGATGCTGTATTCGTGCCGCAGATTGCGATAGCGGGCACACAACGGCAGCAGAATCACCAGCGTCAGCGCACACTCCAGATAGAGCCGAATGATTTCACGGTTCCCAATCCACGCATCCGGGATAGGGGACTGGCCGCCCATCAGGACTTCCAGTGCCTTATAAAAGAGCATGTGTGCCACGAAGAAAAAGAGCGCCGTTTGTCCTAATGTGGTCAGTGTCCAGCCGACAAAGGTATCTTTTAGCCGCGTACTCAACACTTCAAGCACGACCAGAAGGACAATTGACCAGGACATGTTAAAAAGCAGAAAGGTCAGGCTGGGTGGGTGCTTGCTGTCAATGAACAAATCCACCCAGGGAGAACCCGGCTCAAAAGGTAAAAAGTCGCCATAACCCTGAAGCAGCCCCAGACGCAGGACCAGCCACATTGCAAAACCAGCCAGTGCAACCCACAGCCAGCGGGTCGAAATGGTAAGCTTGCCATCGTTCAGCAGCCGGGCAAATACATAACCGGCCAAAACCAGACAGATACGCCCCAGCCAGGGGGTTTCGACCCAGGGAGCTGCGTCGCGATGATGTTGCAGCAGGATGGTGGTAATCACGGAGAGCGGCTGGTCGGGATTGTGCGGAAACAGGGATACCAGCAGCGGATAGCCAACGAACAGGGCTGCTGCCAGTCCGGCGATGACTCGCAGCGGAAGCTGGCGTACAAAAGCCAGTGCAATGAGCGCAAATGCGAGGGCTGACAGGATTTCAAAGAGCGGCAGATCGGTGACACCCCACCCGACCCGGTTAATAACCTGATCGAGTACCAGCAAAATCGCGGCGCGAATTAACAGAAAACGGGTAATCTCCCACTCGGTCCAGCCGCGTTTGCGGCGACTACGCTCGAAAAAGGCGATGCTGGCGCCCGTCAGAGTAAAAAAGATGCCAGACGCCAGATTGGTAATCAGACCTGTCAGGACATAGACCGGACTGCTGAGAGCGGGGCGAACGCCGCCATAACCTTCTGCGGTGATGTTCACGCGGGTGAAGGCCGCCCAATGATCGAGCGCCATGAACACCATCGCCGCACCCCGCAGCATGTCGATGGCGGCATAACGTTCGGTGCGGACTTTCGCCTGGGCAGCAGCCTCACCTGTCCCAACGAGTGATGGGAGCATTGTGTTTGAAATGTCGGCCATCAGTCACCTTGTAATCAGAATGGACGTGTGGCTGGTTCTGGCAGCACTACCCCGGATCATCCGGTCTTTTTCATAGGTCAAAAACCACCACATAAGAAGGTACTCCACCAAAGGTGCAGGCGTTAAAACTGGCACCAAGTGACTGGTAAAAGAGCAGAGCGCGGGGGTTATCCGCATCCACAATCATGCGGGTGCGGTTGAAACTGCGCTGCCTGAAATAGTCGAAGGCATGTTCCAGAAGCAAGTGCCCGACTCGCAGTTTGGTCTCGCGCACAAAACCCGCCGCAAGGTACTCTGGTTTTACCCCAAAACAGATCACTTCCGTCCGGGTATCGTCAAAGTTATCAGGCATCTCATTGCGCGAGAATACGACCTTGAAGGCGCGCGGCAAATGTCTGATGCGGGTGGGTCTTGTGAGCAGAGCTATGCCCATCTCCCAGGCAGCAGTGAGGAGATGATTGCGCATCAAAGCCTTATGGAAGGTTTGGGCCTGCGTGCTGTAGGCGATGAAACCAGCGGGCTGGCCGTCTACCTCGGCGACAGCAATGTCCATGATTTTGTCGGCCAGTGCCGGGACATAGACCGTTTCGCGGATGAACCTGTACCCGAACTGGGCCATAGGGCCGAACCCCAGCAGGTCCATATGCAGTTCGGTCACGATGTCGATGCCTCTGACATCTGACGAGTCGACCTGACGAATGCGAAACACAGGAGCAACTTTGGCTTCAGACCGTGTTGGCATCTGCGATTTCGGAGCTTTGAGCATTATTCACCCGCAATTTCTTAAATCGTTCACTGTGGAGTGAGTTTTCGACCAGTACCACTTTCTGAGGAATTTTGTATTTGGTCAGCCGGTCCCGACAGAAAGCCATCATCCGACGCTGAAACGCGGCCCGGTCTTCGTCAGTTGACAGCCGGACACGCACGACCACCATGTGACCGGTGATTGCGTTGGGCGCTCCGGTGACAATCGCGTCTTCCACACCGTCCATTTGCAGAATGACACTTTCAACCTCGGCAGGATAGACTTTCTCGCCGCCGACGTTGATCAGCTCAGACTTGCGTCCCAGAACACGAATATACTCACCGTCGACTTCAACGGCATCGCCAGTCTTAAACCAGCCATCCTCAGTAAACGGACTGGGATGGTTGAGATAGCCGAGCATGGCTGATTCTGCCTTGA
>CAZKIB010000156.1:0-16191 GCA_964552425.1 uncultured Anaerolineaceae bacterium
CCGCAGGGACTTGTTTTGCCTTGCCGTCGATTTTAATCGGCGGCACAGGCATTATGACCCTTCAACCGCTTCTGTCGATTCGGCCTCCGGTGTCACTGGCGTTTCGGTTGGCTCCGCTGTGGCTGTGGCTGCCGGCGGCGGAGTCTCTGTCGCTGTGGGAACCGGGGTGTCGGTGGGCAGCGGCGTCGCTGTCGGCGCGGCTTCCTCGGTAATTTCGACTGCCGGTTCCTCGGTTACTTCCGCTTCTGGCGTCATTTCAGCCGTCGCCACCGCAGTTTCAGTGGGCGTCACCGGCGCACTGACCGGCGTTTCCGGGGGCGGTTGAGCCGTACCCGCCGCCAGCAGCATCAGGCCGCCCACGCCGCCGCGATAGATCGACAGCGGCTGCCACCCGCTGCCTGCCGGAATGCTGAAGCTGCTGTCCGCCGGCCCGCCGCTGTGACTATTGCGCAGATGCCAGACTCCGTTCTGGTAACTCCCGGCGGTTTTCTGACCATCCTCATCCCAGTCACCCGTGACCGGCAGCCACCCGGCCTGACCGAAGGTATAGGGCGGCACATTCGCCAGCGCGGGCATGGCGTTGCTCAGCAGCCACAGGCCGTTTTTGTAGAGGCCCACCGAAGCCGCGCCGCTGCCATCCCAATCACCTGCCACTGGTATCCAGCCGGTTTCAGGGGGACCAAACGCGAAGGTGATCTGTGGCGCGCCGGAGGTGGGAGTCTGCCGCAGCAGCCACAGGCCGTTTTTGTACAGCCCGATGCCGTCGACCCCATCACCGTTCCAGTCGCCTACCACTGGCTGCCAGCCGCTTTCCGCCGGGCCAAAGCTGATCGTCAGGTCCACCGCGCCGCCGTTCGAGGCGTTGCGCAGATACCAGACACCGTTTTTGTACAGCCCGATACCATCCACATCGTCATCGTCCCAGTCACCGATCACCGCAGTCCAGCCGCTTTGTTTCGGCCCGAATTCAAAGGTGACGACTGGCTGTGTGGCGGCGTTCGTCTCCCAGAACTGCCACATGCCTTCCTTATACAGACCGACGGTATGCGTCACCGGCGCGGCACAGGCCGGGGTGGATGTGCTGGCCGGGGTCGAGTAAGCCGAGTAGTTGTTGTCAGCGCTGCGGAAACTGCGCACCCGGTAAAAATATGTCTGGCCGCAGCTCAGGCCGCTGTCGATCAGGCTGGTCTGGCTGGCCGGAACGCTGGCGATAGCGTTCCAGTTCGCGCCATCCGGCGAACGTTCGATATGGAACGTGACCGTCTCACCCGGCGAACCATCCGCCCAGGAGAACTGAATGGCCGTGCGCGAGAGCGCTGTCGCCGCCGGGCTGACCGGCGCGTTCAGCGGTGGACAGGGGTTGGTCGTGGAAGTCTGCGTTTCCGTGTAATTCGAGACTGCGCTGTCATGGTCGCGCAGCGCCCGCGCCCGGTAGCTGTAATCTGTGCCGCACAGCAGGCCGCCATGTGTGTAACTGGTTGTGTTGGCCGGGGCCAGCGCCAGCAGCGCCAACGTCGCGCCGCGATCGCTGGACTGGTCGATCCGATAGGCCGTCTCGGTGGTGTTGGAATCCGTCCACGTCAGGTTGATCTGGGTGTGCGAGGCTGGCGCTGCGGCAAAATCTGCCGGGGGCAGCAGCGCCGGGCAGGTCGGCACTGCGTTCAGCACCGGCGTGTAGGGCGAGTAGTAATCCCCATCCTCATTATAGGCCCGCACCCGGTAATCGTAGGAGCGGCTGCACAGAAAAGTCATGTCGTTATACTGCACTGTCGCGCTCGTCCCACCCGGCACAGCCACCGGCAGGCTGGCGATGACTGTCCAGTTGTTCAGCCCCGCTGCGGAACGTTCGACCAGCCAGCGGGTTTCGTCAATCGACTCATCCGTCCACGTCAGGCGGATGTCCACTTCCGAAATCACCTGCACATTAAAATTAGTTGGCGGCGGGATCGACAGCACCGCTTCGGAGCAGAGCGAAAATTCCGAGGTGCTGTTGTTCAATTCAGTGGCCGTCGCGCTGACATCCGAACCGTTGGGGATACCCACCGGCCAGGTCTGGCTGAAACTGGCGTTCCCGCTGGCGTTGGTGGTGACATCAAAGGAACCGAGGTAGCGGAAACCCTCGCCATAATTGGACGCATCACATGGGAACAGGCCAGTGTTGTAGTAGACGCCAATCTCATAAGTCAGGTTGGGACGGCTGTTCAGCGTACCCTCAACCGTCGTTTCATTGACTGCCGCCAGCACATTCGTAATCACCGGGAAGTTCTGTTCACCGTTCGCGCCGCCATCGAGGTCGCCAGTGTCATTGGCGGTCACGCCATTCGCGGCCAGGTCAATGCCCAGCCCAGTGTTGCTCACAATGACGTTGTTATCCAGCGTATTGAAGGCCCAGCCTTCTATATAAACGCCATCGGCGCCATTGTAAGCGATGATGTTGCGTTGGCTGTCGGCCCCGCCGCCGATGCGCGTATTCGAGGCTGACAGGCTCCAGATACCATGCTGCCCGTTGCCAAAGGGCGTGAACAGCGGCTCCAGATCGAAGTCCTCCGCGCCGGTCTGCCCAATGCTGTTATTACGAATCAGCGTGCCGGTCATATTGTCCAGATAAATGCCGCTGCCCGTGTTGCCGGCGATGATGTTGAATCCCGCATTAACCTGACCGATCAGCGTCCGGTCTGCGCCATTCGTGATTCGGATGCCATGCGAGACGTTGGGGACCGCGCTGTTCGCCGCCGCGTTTGTGCCGATCAGATTCCCGGCGACCACATTGTCGTCGCTGCTGGAACCGTCAATGGCGACACCACTGCCGCCGTTGCCCGAAATGACGTTGCACCCGGCGCAGGGATCAAACAGGCTGCCTGACAGCCCGCCAATGCTGTTGGCATTCGCGCCGCTGGTCAGGCTGATACCATGCGAGAGATTCCCCAGCGCGGCGGTCCCGGCGGCGTTCGTGCCGATGAAGTTGCCCTGTATCGTGTTGGTGCGCGTGTCATTCAGGGTGATGCCGGTGAGCGTATTGCCCGAAATCAGGTTGCCTGCGCCTGCGTTCAACCCACCGATGGTGTTCGCGGTGGTATCGGCAGACAGGTAGATGCCGTGCTGCCCGTTCGGGATTGCGGCGGTTCCAGCGGCGTTCGTGCCGATGTAATTGCCCTGCACCGTGTTGGTGCGCGTCTCCACGTCGCCGTTAATCTCGATGCCCTGCTGCCCGTTGCCGGAGATGAGGTTGCGGGCATTCGCGCTTGCGCCGCCAATCAGGTTGAATTTGGTATCAATCTGGAGATGGATACCGCTCTGCCCGTTGGGGATGGCCGCCGTGCCATTCACATTCGTGCCGATGAAATTGCCCTGGATGGTGTTGTTATCGGCCTCGACACCCGCATTCGCAATCTGATCGAAGATGAGGATGCCATCCTGACCGTTGCCGGAAATCAGGTTACAGACCCCGGTACAGGGGCCGCTGGGGGTCGTGTTGGCTGTTCCCCCGATGACATTGTTCATGTTACGAATATAGATTCCATTAAGGCGATTCGGCAGGGCTGCTGTGCCGCTGGCGTTCGTGCCGATGTAGTTGCCCTGCACCGTATTCTGATACGCATTCGTCGCGTGACCGGCCATATTGATGCCCTGATCGTCGTTGCCAGAAATCACGTTGCGGTCACTGGCCGCTGCGCCGCCGATCAGGTTATTGTTGCCACCAATGATGATACCGCTGTCAAAATTGGGCCTCGCCAGAGTCCCGGTCACATCCACACCCAGATAGTTGCCGGCCACCACGTTGTTGTTGCCGATCAGTTCGATGCCGTTATAACGAAAACTGTGGACCACCAGCCCGCGAATCACCGAATTGGAATTGACCGTTAGGCCATCACTGAACGTGGTCAGCGAACCATCCACCACCACAATCGGACTGCCCGCAAAACCGGGCTGAGTGGTCCCATCAATGATGGTATCGCTGATCGAGGGCAGCGCTGCTGTGGGCCGGATGGTATAGGGCGCGCTGCCGGGAATATTAAACGCAATGGTCTGCTGGCCGGCCGCGCCGTTGGCGGTGACAATGGCGTCCGCCAGACTGCAATGGGCGTCGCACACGTTATCCTGCACCGCGCTGGTCGTGTTGACCACCAGCACAGTCTGGTCCACCGTGCCGATGGGGAAACAGGCGGAAAATTCGGACGTATTATAGCTGGCGTCGGTTGCTGTCGCCGTGATCTGCTGGCCGTCGGCAAAATCGCCAAACACCGTCGTGTTAAAGGTGGCATTGCCGCTGCCATTGGTGCTTACGTTGTCCAGCCCGCCGAGGAAATACTGCCCTTCCCCATTGCCCGATGTATCGCAGGTGTCATTGGCGAAAAACTCGATGCGGAAGGCTGTGTTGGGCGCGCTGTTGAGCGTGCCGCCCACCGTAAGCTGGTTGATATTCGCGGCGGCGCTGGTCAGCACCGGGAAATTTTGCAGGTTGTTCGCCCCGGTGTCGGTGTCACCTGCGTCGTTAGGCGTGACCTCAGAACAACATGGCGAAACCAGATCAATTCCCAGATTGGCATTCCCGAAGATGCGATTACCCAGAATCGCGTTTCTGAGTCCGAAGTCAACTTCGCCAAGTCGCCAGACCGCGACACCGTAATTGGAGTTATAGGCGATTATATTGCCCGCACCATCGTCTGTGCCACCGATCAGGTTATCCGCGCCATTCACAAATATCCCGTAGGTATCCAGACCGTTTCCGAGATTGAGTGTTCCACTCTCGTCCGTACCGATAAAGTTCCCCTGAATATCGTTATTGGTTCCACCAAGCTGGATCGCTGTGAATTGATTCCCGGAAATCACATTCCCTGCGCCAGGGTCGGTACCCCCGATCAGATTGCTGTCAGCGTAAAACCCTAAGATAATCCCATCCTGGTAATTGCCGGGAAGCGCCGCAGTTCCAGCCGCGTTCGGGCCAATATAATTCCCCTGGATAACATTCCCTGAAGAGTAATCCATGTTGAGACCAAAACGATTACCTGAAATCAGATTGCGCGCTGATGGGGTCGTCCCGCCGATCAGGTGGTCTGATGAATTCTCAATCCAGATACCATACTGATTACTCGCGTCGATGCCCGGACTAAAATGCACTGTGCCAGTCGCATCCGGTCCGATCACATTTCCCTGAATAATCTGACCGTCCGTGTTGGGACCGCTTATGTAGATACCGCTGTCGTCCATATGGCCCGAAATGACATTGCCCGCGCCCGCTGCGGTCCCGCCGATGAGGGTGCTTTCCGTCCCGGCAATCTCGATGCCGTTATCGCCGTTGCCCAGCAGCCCGCCGCCGGTGATGTCCAGGCCGATGATGTTGCCCTGAATGCGGTTCAGTTCGGAAATCGAACCGCCCGGCTCCTGGCAGAAATGAATACCGTCGTCAGCGTTACCGGAAATCAGGTTGCGTTCGCCGGTCAGCGTGCCGCCCACGCGATTGTTATCTGACGAACAGATGCGGATTCCGTCGAGGTTCCCGGCGGCGGTCAGGCCATCGGGCAGCGCGCCGAGATAATTCCCGGTGAGGATGTTGTTCCCCTGAAAGGCGATGCCGATGCCGGCGTAACCAAAGTTGGTGATCGACAACCCGCGCACGGTGGTTCCGCCGCCGGTGATGCTGATGCCCACTTCAAGATCGTCTGGACTGGTGTCAATGCTGCTGCCATCCACGCGGATCAGCGGCGCGCCGGCGTACCCCGGCTGCGTTGTGCCGTCAATTATCACCGGGTCAGAGACAGGTGGCAGCGGGCCAAGCGCCCCGTTGAGCGTGATAGTCTGCTGGCCGCCCCCGCTGATATTGAACGTAATCAGTTCCAGCGAGCCGATGGTGCTGTTCGACAGGGTGATGGCTTCACGCAGTGAGCAGCTCACCGCCGTACAGGTTCCGTTGGTGTCGGACGCAGTCGTCACGACCAGTTCCGGCGGCAGCAGTTCGGCGAAGGCCGCATCAAGGTCTATGCGGGGCCGGGTAATGCCGCTGCGGGTATCCAGCACCGGGACGCCGCTGGTTTGCAGCGCGCTCAGAATCTCGTCCACGCTGGCGTCCGGGCGCACCTGCCGCATCAGCGCGAAGGCCCCGGCCACATGAGGGGCCGCCATCGATGTGCCGCCGAACCACTGGTAGCCATCGTTGGGCGCAGCGGACTGGATGAACCCGCCGGGAGCCAGCAGTTCCGTCGCCAGCCCGTTGTTGGAAAACGACGATACGCTGTCATTCTGCGCGCCAGTGGAGCCGGCTGTGCCCACGCTGGCAACGGCGATGGCCTGCGGCAGACAGCCGGGGAATGACAGGCGCGTCGAACTGCCGCTGTTACCGGCTGCCACCACCGGCGCGATGCCCTCATCCCGCAGAATTTCGTACACCAGGTCCAGCGCGCCGCCATAATAAGTGGCATCGTGGGCCAGGCAGCCCTGATCGGTATAGGTTGTGCTGGTTCCCAGGCTCAGGTTAATAGCCGCGATATTGTACGACAGGCTCAGGTCAAGGACGTGGAAGATGCCATCAATCTGGTCGGAAACAAACGCCACCAGGCAGGGTGTCACCGCGCCACACAACGCAGTGTCGTAAGTGGCTGTGTAAACCTGAATCGCAATAATGGACGACCCTCTGGCAACCCCGCTGGGCGCGCCAGAGGGTCCGCCGCTGCCTGCTGCGATTCCGGCGACATGGATGCCGTGATCGCAGGTATCATACAGATCGCAGCGGGATGTATCGGCGGCTCCCGGCCCGATCTGCGACTGCTGGTTGTTCGGGCACAGGGTCCGGTCCAGCGAGTCAGTAAAAGCGTTGGAGAAACAGGCTTCCTCGACCACCCGCCCGCCGAAAAATTCGTGTTCAGCCTCGATGCCATCATCCAGAATGGCGACGGCCTGCCCGCTGCCATCAACGCCCAGCAGGTGCAGGTTGTCCCCGTCAATAAATGGCACGCTGCGCGCCAGTTGTTTGACCATCGGCACGTCTTCGCCAACGGTCAGCACGTCCGGGGCTGTAACCAGATAGGCCAGCGCCGCCGCATCCGCCCGCGCCGCCAGGTACGGGATCGGCCAGCTTTTGGAGGATTCCTTCACCTCGACATCAAAGGCATCCAGCCGCGAGACCAGCGTGCCACGCACCTGCATGATATTGGCCTGCTGCGCCAGCGCCTGCGATTCCGTAAGCTGGTCTTCAAGCTGATAAGCCGCGTCCAGTTTCACCAGCAGGTTGACGCTGCCCTCTTCAAGCGCCTTTTCATAGAGTTCCGTGTACTCCGCCGGGATTTCAACCGGCACGGGTGTCGGCTGCGCGGCCCCTTCGCCGAGCGACACCACACCGCCGTGCAGGTCCAGCGCGCGCCCGTGCGCCAGTTCCAGCGCCGCAATCCCGCTCACGTGCGGGGCCGCCAGCGATGTGCCGCTGAGGGTCGTATATTGATCCTCGCCATAGGTGGTCAGAATATCGCGACCCGGAGCCAGCAGCCCGATTTCCGGCCCATAGCTGCTGAAGCTGCTGCGCTGCAAGTCGCGGTCCACTGAACCCACCGCGACCACACGTTCATAAGCCGCCGGGTACAGTACGCCCGACTGGCCGGTATTGCCGGCCGCCGCGATCACCAGCACGTCCCGCGCAGCGGCATAATCCACCGCGTCCGCCAGCACACTGGCCGGCTGAGACCCGCCCAGCGACAGGTTAATAATCTGCGCGCCGTTGTCCACCGCGAACACGATGGCTGCGGCCACATCCGAGTAGGCCCCTACTCCATCGGCATTAAGGACGCGCAGCGGCAGGATGCGGGTATTCGGCGCGACCCCGGCGATGCCCTCGCCGTTGTCGATATTCGCCGCGATCACCCCGGCCACCGCGCAGCCGTGACCCAGAGGGTCCTGCGGGGTGCTGTCATCGTCCACATAATCGTAACCGGGCAGGATACGACCTGTCAGGTCGGGGTGCGCCGCGCAGATGCCGCTGTCGATTACCGCCACCGCGATGTCCGGGGCGTCCGCCGGCAGATCGTCCCACGCGGCCGGCGCGCCGGTGACACTCAGGCCCCACTGCTGCGCGAAATAGGTGTCGCTGGTGGGCAGGTCAATCAGGGCCGATACCCGATAATCCGGTTCGGTGCGGGTGACAAGCGGTGAAGGCGGGATGGTCTGCCGTGTCAGCGTATCCGGCAGGCTGAGGACCACCGTATCGAGCGCGTCGATCTGCCGGGTAACATCCGCGCCCAGCGACTCGATATAAGCGGCGCGTTCGTCTGCGCTGGCCTGTTCCGCAAAGCGAATCACCAGCCGGTTTTTAATCGTTTCTGCGGGGGGAACAGGGTCTGCGGCGGGGACTGCCGGCGTTTCAGCGTCAGCTTCTGCCACCTGAGCGACCTGGATCACTGTCGGCACAGCGGCCTGGACAGGGTATTCAGTGGGCAGTACGGCGGCGGTGGGCAGCACAAGGGCCGGCGTCACGGTTGAGCGGTTCATCACCACCAGCGCCGTCACCCAGACACTCATCACCACCACAAAGCCGGCAAAGACAATAAATTTTTCTCGTTTACGCACCGGGGCCTAACTCCTGCTTATTTCCGGCGATGCAGTGACTCATGGACCAGGTCAGGGACACCTGCGGCGAATACATCTGCTTTTGAAAGAATCTAATTAAATACTGAAACTGATCCCTATTCACTGTATCATACATAACTTCTATATTTTCCATAATGTCTGGATAGTACCTTCACCCAACTGTTTCTAAATTCATACGTTTCAAAAGAAATCTCACACTTTTTTCAGCATTCAGCATAGCGCTCAAACCTAAACAGCACCTTGAGCCAGTCTGGATAATCTGTAGGATGGGGCCTATACTTCTGGCATGTGGCTGAAGGAAAGCAGGGTTCATGCCGAAGCGTTCATTCTGGCGGGTGGTGATTTGCGGGGTGCTGCTGGCCGGTTTTCTGTTCATGATAACAGGCTATGACGCCGGGCTGCCTCTGCATGAAAGCGTGGACGAACGTCACAACCTGGACGAAGTGTATACCCTGCGCGGAATCATTGATGACCCGCTGTGGAAACCCGGTTATCCCCCCGGCATTCTTTATCTCAACTACGGCGCGCAGCTTGTCACCGAAGCGCTCTCCGGCCAGTCCGCCTGGGAACAGGCGTGTCAGGTCATTCTCAACGTGCGCGCCACCGGCATATTTTTTAACCTGATCACCGCCCTGCTCATCGCCGTGACGGCGCGCCGGCTGGCCGGGGATGCCGCTGGTCTGCTGGCCGCGCTGGTGTGGCTGTTCGCCCCGCGTGTTCTGCAGCAGACCCAGTTCGGTTTTCCCCAGGTCTATGAAAACTTCTTTTACGTGCTGGCCCTGTTTACGGCCATTCTCGCCGTTGAAAAACGTCAGGGTCGCTATGCCCTCCTGAGTGTACTGGCCGGGCTGGGCGCGGTCATTTTCAAGTATGTCACCTTCCCCGTGCTGGGGCTGGGGGTCGGCGCGGCCCTTTGGAACCTGCGCTTTGCCCCCCGGCGCTGGCGGCGCGTGCTGGTCGCGCAGTTTATGGGCATCGGCTTCACGGCGCTGGCGCTGGTGCTGTTTGGCGGGGTGGATAATCTGGCCGGTTCCGGCCATGTCGAAACCAACCAGTTTCTCAGCGGCGGGCTGTCGGGCCTGCTTGATCCTGAAACGGTGCTGTACGTATTCGAGAACGCCGCCGGGCAGATCGGCCTGTCGCTGGTTGTGTTTTTCGCGCTGCTCATGATCGGAACACTCACCTTCTGGCCGCGCGCGAACACCTGGCAGCGGCTGGGCTGGCTGGGCGCGCTGGGTCTGGGCTTCAGCCATACGCTCCTGCTGGCGGTTTATCTGTTCCACCGCGACGGTATTGACCGCAACCTGCTGTCCAGCAGCGGTGTGTTTGCTATCCTCACGGCAGTGTCGGTGATGAGCGCGACCCGGTGGCTGAGTGTGCGGCTGCGCCAGCCGGCGGTGCGTTATACCGCTGCCGCTGCGACAGCGCTGCTGTGGCTGACCCCCCAGACTGCCGCCGCCTGGGACTGGATTCATTACCGCAGCCTGCCCATCACCTACGCGGCGCTGGTCGATTGGACCGACACCCATCTCCCACAGGAAACGCTGCTGGTCAACGACAACCGCCCCTTCATTCGCGACTGGAACTGCGAGAATCATTCGCCGCGCGTGCTGATCTGGGATGAAAACCTGCTTGACCTTACCCTCGAAGAATGGCTCGAACGGGATGTGTATTACGCTGTCCTGTCTCAGACTCAGGTGGAAGAACTTCAGTCAGGACCCGCAGGTCGGGATTATCTCAGCCAGATGACTCTGGTGCAGCAGTTCCCGCCCCCGGATGAGATTGACCAGTGGCGCACGTGGCGGCGGGGGGATGATGCCCGCGTGATGGTTTACCAGCTTTGGCCGCGCGAGCCGGAATACCCCGCCAATGTGATTTTTGGCGATGAAATTCAACTGGCCGGCGGCAGCCTGGAAACCGAGGATGCTGAACCCGGTGGTTCGATCAGCCTTCAGTTGTACTGGAAACCGCTGGAACCCCCACACGCGGACTACAACCTGTTTGTGCATCTCACGCCGGTTGGGATGCCGGATCAGATCATTGCCCAGGACGACGGGCCGCCTTCGCAAATCGACCTGCGCACCACCAGCACATGGGATACCCCCGGCGAAACCTTCATCAGTGACGAGATCGTCCTGCAACTGCCGGACACCCTCGAACCCGGCCTCTACCGGCTGCGTATCGGCCTGTATGACTGGCGCACCGGCCAACGACTCCTCACAGAATCCGGGAAGGACTCTCTTACCATCCCCGTGTTTATTCCGACATCCGAATAAGCGCCAAACGTCATACCCCTTCCATGACGATTATTACTACAGGTCAACCTGATAGATGACATATGATTCATGTATTGATTGACCGGTATCGGGCTTAGCCCCGGCAAAACCCAGGCGGAAAACGACATACCATGACTTCATGGCGCTTCTTCACCCATCACATGATTGTCCTGATTCTGATAAATGACAACCCCCACCTCACTGCCCGCGAAATCGCCAGCAGCCTTCAGATCACCGAACGCACCGTGCTGCGTGTTATCGGCGACCTGGAAAGCGGCGGTTATATCAAACGCCGAAAGGAAGGCCGGGCCAATCATTACGAGCTGAACCCGGATCAACTGATTGAGCATCCACTGCTGAAAGCCGTACCCGCCTCGGAACTGCTGCGGGTTCTCCTGCCAGAGAATACGGCTGAATAAGTTTCGTCCGTTTCAAAGCCCGCAGTCGATAGTCTCTGGTCTTCAGGCAAAAGACACATCCGCTTTTGTTCGGTTCATTGGCCTGGACACGATCTTTTGACTATGAACTAAAGACTTTCAGTTGTTCGCCAAGTTGAAAGCAGAATCGCATCATGACAAACCTGAGCGGCGCATCAGACAGCTATTCGATTGGCCTTTTTTGCCAGGTGCTGGGACGTTACCACGTCGGCACAATGATCGTTACGGCTGAAGGGCGCATCTGTTCCCTGAACCCGGCCCTGGCTCATACGCTGGATTGTCCCCAGAACACGCTCGTGGATACTCTTTTTATCCAGTATATCCACCCGGATGACCGGCAGAACATGGAGCAGCGGTTTCAGCATCTGGTCAGTCAGGACAAGGATTTTCAGCTCACCGCGCGCTTTATCCGCAGTGACAATGGCATCGCCTGGGGTAAGTTCAACGGACTGCACCTCCCGCCAAATCCCGTGTTCCCGGCAGCAGCGGCAGTCGTGACCGTCGAAGATGTCACCCCCCACTATCACCTGCGCGACATACTGGCGACGATCAGCCTTTCCTCGGAAATTCTGTGGAAATATGACGAGCAGCTCCCGTCCGAAAAACGGCGTGAACACCTCCGCACCATTGTGGAAAGCGCGGCAAAACTCACGGCGGTCCTGTAACTCACCTTACGCAGCGGGTGACAATCTCCCGCTTCTGCCGCCGATTAAAATCGACGGCAAGGCAAGACAAGTCCCGTCGGGACTGGGGCAGCGTGGTGTGAATCCTGAAAGGATTTGGGTTGCTTTGCCGGATAGGCTGCGCACTGTCCGGCAAGAGCGAATCAGCATCCAGGCCGCCCATCTGCGTAAGGTGAGCTGTAACGTGAGAGTCAGGCAAAAAGACCCTTGTTGGGGCCACCCGATCCATCAGGCGTAGATTGCCCGGTGCTGAACCTGGCAAACTTCGATCACATGAGCGTCAATGTAAGCCTGTCCGCTGGCCCGCGCCACCGAAACACGGTGATGACCGTCCACGACAAAGTAGTCACCGCCCACCTTATACAGTTCCACAGCCGGCAGGCGGCCATCCATCTGCGCCAGCTTCGCCACCTGAATCCAGCGCCAGCGCATTTCGCGGCGGCGTGGGCGAAAGGCACGGTCAAAATCGCTCCCGCGCCCCAGCGTGCCGACAATCTGCCGCACGGGAACAACCTGCATCCCCAGATCATGCTGTCCCGAAAAGGCATTCGACTGCATGATCTGGTTGAATTCGAGTAAATCACTGCAACGTCGCAGCAGCCGGTCCAGCAGGGCAAACACCAGTGAGCGGCGCGACTGCCGCAGAAAGACTTCTTCAGCGTCCATCGTTTCCCCCTTCGACTTCGCAACCGGACACCCAGAACTTATACGTTATATCACGCTCAGAAGTTCTTATCCGGGTATTCTGTTTCAGCACTATGCACTTGGCTGCGCCAGCAGTCCTGTGACTATAGACCTCCAGATAATGTTTTGTAGGGGCGATTCGCGCATCGCCCCTACGCGAGTTCTGAAACGTTTTCTGAACATCTATAGCGACGCCTGGCTCAGGCAATCTGCCGGGCCATCAGGTAGGTATCGACATACTGATTGTCGATGTAATACGCGCGCGCCCGCCAGCCTTCAGTCTCAAACCCCAGGCGTTCATACAGTTGGATCGCTTCTTCGTTATAAGTGAAGACCTCCAACTGGACACGGCGGATGTAGCCCCTGCTGCGCGCCCAATCCAGACACTGGCGGATCAACTGCGTGCCGATTCCCCTGCCGCGATAGTCCTGCCGCAGCGAAATACCGAAGCTCACGTTGTGCCGGGTAAAGTAGTCGCCGCTGCCCGCGCAGTTCAGCACACCAACAATCTCCCCCGCCGCCTCGACCACCAGCAGCAGCGCGTTATCCTGTTCATTGTGCTGGCGAATCCAGGCGCGTTCCTCTTCCAGTGTGAACTGGAATGTGCCGGGCCGCAGCGGCAGCGCGATCCCCGGTTCGGCGGCCAGTTGGTCCATGTAGGCCAGCAGTTTTTCGGCGTCTGCCTCGGTCACGTGACGAATTTTCCAGTTATTCATGGCTGTTTCCCCCCTTGGATATGCCATAAACGATAGTCTCATCATAGGCGAGAGACGCAGAGAAAACGCCGAGAAAGCATAGTCTCGCGTCAAGGCCCAGGTGGCCTATTCAGGCGATTCCGGGCAGGTACGATCCTCCTATGGAATCCACTCTGATCTGTCCTATACTCTTACACGGTAATAAGGTTTCCTCTGTGAACCTTGCGTAGTACCGTAGTACCTGAAAAAACGCTGTTAGCGTTTTGAAAGGTAATGTTCATAGATTTGAATTAAGTAAACAAGTGTGGCGGTTCTGTGGTCGGGTGAACAACATTCAAAAAAAACGCCGCATACGGACCACAGCCGGGTGCTAAATGTAAGTTTTATGAATCGTAAGAAAAAGGAGTAGAGGGTCAATCCATGAAACGTTCAATTCAGTTCTATACGCTGCTGGGGTTGCTTCTGCTGAGTCTGCTGGTTGTGCCAGCGGCCTTTGCCGAAGGCGACGATCACGGGGAACCACTGGACGAACACGCAAACGCCTGTGACGTGGGCGGAAGCCTGGAAGGTCAGTGCCATTCCGAAGAAGACTGGAAAGCCGGCTGGTATCTGATTCGCTATGAACACGGCGAATATGATCTCCAGGATTTCCCCGATGAATACGATCATGTACTGCCGAGCGATCCCGGTAACGGTTCGCACGATGACGGCGACGATCACGATGACGGCTCGCACGATGGTGACGATCACGCGGGTGATCCCAACGGCGAGATTTGCGAAGAACCGCTGCCAGGCGAACACGCAGCCGACATCTAAATTCAGCGCGGTATTCAAAAACGCCACAGCCGTACCCACCAGGGTACGGTTTTTTGTTACCTGCCCCGCAGCAGATTTTGGCCCGCCTGCAAACTTTAACGGTTAGGAATCGTTAACCGAGTGTATGCTGGCGATAAGCAACAAGGAGACCACATTATGATTCGTCAAGCATTCACCGCTGCAATTGTGGGCATCATCGGGAACACCGCCGTCACCGAGATTAACGTGCGCTCCGGCCCCGGAACCAACAACGCCATTGTCCTGAAGTCGCCTGTCGGTCAGTCCGGGCTGGTCGTGACCGATGTTCAGCCGGATGCGGAAGGCAAAACCTTCAGCGGCAAAACCTACCAGTGGATGAAACTGTCATTCCCCGGCGGGCAGGCTGGCTGGGCGCGTGACGACCTGCTGGAAGTCGTCGGCGATGGCACAGCTTTCGGTTACGGTATGATTGCCACTCCCACGCACGCCTTCGCGCTCAACCGCGTCACCGTCGCGGTGGCGGCTGGCCCTGTCCCGGTCACACCTGCGCCATCCGCTCCGGCTCCAGCGCCCGCGCCGGCAATCCCTGCCCCGGCTGTGCCACTGGCCCCGGCAAGCGGTGTGTGTACCGCCTTTGTGATTATGCGCGACGGCGCGAACGCCCGCAGCGGCCCCTCCACCAGTCATGCTCAGGTCATGCGTGTGCCGCGTGACGCCCGCTTCCAGGTCATGCAGGTCAAACCGGAGGACGGCACGGGCGCTTACAAATGGGTCAATGGAACCTACCAGGGCCAGAATATCTGGATGCGCGAAGACCTGTTATATTATGAAGGGGATATTGAAGCCTTCGGTCTGGGTAAGGCTGATGTCTACCCGGCGTCGATGAAAAACCGCTGGTGGGTGCGCGGCTTCACGGGACTCGATGGACACTGGGGTTGGGACTGGGGTGCGTTGACAGGCGAACCCGTGTGGACACCGCCAGTTGAAACGCTGGTCATTCATTCGGTGGAGTGCCAGAAATGCGCGGGCGGCAAGAGTTTCAAAAGCTACGGCCTGCCGCTCAGTCACCCCGGCGCGCTGAACGACCCGAACTGGAATTTCGGCTACGGCCATTACGTGATCGTCCGCTGCCTGCACGACACCCTGCCAAATTCCACGAAGGCGTGGCTGGCGCAGAACGGCCGGGCGGGGATGCACCTGTTCGTGATGTACGCGCATCTTCACAGCCGCAGCGTCCATGCCGGGCAAACCCTGCCCCCCAGCGCGCAGGTTGGAACCTGTGGCGACACCGGCAACTCAGAAGCAGCGCACCTGCATCTGGAAGTGCGCGGCTCGAAGAACCCCACCGAAACCAACTGGGCCGCCATGAAAGCGCATCTGCTCGACCCGACCATTTTGTTCGGGCGTTAAACAGTCAGGCAGTACATAGTGGACCGTTATCAGAAAAAACCAGAAACCGCGCCCCACCCTTCGGTAAGCGTTTCACTGATAACTGGCGACTGAAAACTGACCACTTCGCAAGTGTTTTATGGGAGTAAAATATGTCTGCTGGAATGGCTTTTACAGCGAAAATACGCGGTCTGCCCCACAACCCGGCCATCACCGAAGTCAACGCCCGCTCCGGCCCGGCGACAAACTATGCCTCACCGTTTAAGGCGAAGGTCGGTCTGTCCGCCCTGCCCGTGCTGGATGTCAGACCCGATGAAACCGGGACGCGCTTCGAGAACAAAATCTACCAGTGGTTCCAGCTTCAGTTCCCGGATGGCGGGCGCGCCTGGGTGCGCGATGATCTGCTGGCCGTACAGGGCGATGGCACGCGCTTCGGCTATGACCTCATCAAACAGGAAGAATTCGCCTTCGCGCTCAGACGCCGCGATGTGATCGCCCCCGGTCAGGAAGTGGTGACACCGGTAACGGCCCCTGCGCCAAACCCAGCCCCTGCCCCGGCGGTGACCGCTGCGCCCGCGCCTGTCGCCACAGTCACGGCTGCGGCCCCCGCGCCAGTTCCGGCTGGCCCGGCCCCGGCTGCGCCCGATGTGCCCGCCCCGGC
>CAZKIB010000157.1:0-3572 GCA_964552425.1 uncultured Anaerolineaceae bacterium
GCTCAAACGCGAACATATAGACCGATCATCCCCGGATAAGCCCGTGTTGTCCATCAAGCATAAAGTCCGCAACGTGTACAAAGAGCGCAAGATTGAGTTTGATCCCGGCTGGCTGCGACTGCTGGATGAATATCTGCCGCAGTACACACCCAAAAATGACTTTATCTTTGATTGTACAGCGCGCAATCTGGAATATGTGCTGGCGGACCTGGCCGAGGGCGCGGACCTGCCCAAAATTTCATTTGAGATGATGCGCTGGACCTGCGCCGTGCGTGATTATCGCGGCGGCATGGAACCGGACGCGGTGCGCGATAAGCTGGGCCTGAGCGAAGCCAGTTGGGTGGAAACCCACAGCAAAATCAAGCGGCTGGTGGAGCAGCAGATCAAGGATGGGCGCTAATTAATAGACCCGCAGCAGCAGCCCCTTGAGGTAAGCGCCTTCAGGAAAAGTCAGCGCTACCGGGTGATCGTCGGACGGGCCGAGATGCTGAATGATCTGGGCCTGTCTGCCGCTGTCGGCCAGCGCGCCAAAAACCACCTTCTGGAACAGATCAGCGCTGATGGCGCCGGAGCAGGAGAAGGTCATCAGGTAGCCGCCAGGTTTGATGAGTCTGAAGCAGTGCAGGTTGAGGTCCTTGTAACCGCGTGTGGCTCGTTCAATCTGCTGCTTGTTGTGAGCGAACTTGGGTGGGTCACAGACGATGACATCGAACTGCTCTCCCTGCGCAACCGCCTCGCGGAGATAAGCAAAGGCGTCGGCCTGAATGAGCCTGTACTCATTCCCGCGTTCGGGATTAATGATTTTTTCTGCAATGTTCAACTCGATATTCTGCCGCGCCAGGCTCAGCGCATCCTCGGAAGAGTCCACGCTGACCGCTGATACACCATTCCAACTCAGGGCACGCAGGCCAA
Organism: uncultured Anaerolineaceae bacterium; assembly: GCA_964552425.1. Taxonomy (GTDB): domain Bacteria; phylum Chloroflexota; class Anaerolineae; order Aggregatilineales; family Phototrophicaceae. The sequence continues at coordinate 913 of CAZKIB010000157.1, forward strand.
AGCCGCCTGTATAGCTAAAGAGATTCAAAACCTGCCAGGGGAAGGCCCCGCCATAGGTACTCGACAGAAGGGTATACAGGAGGTCACGGTTTTGAGATTGATCCAGGTAAAAACCGGTTTTGTGACCATTGCGGACATCGATCAGGATATGTGTGCTGCCTTCACGGATTTTTAGATACAGGGGTGGTTCTTCACCCCACAGCAGCCCGGTGGCATATTTCAAACCTTCCAGGGCGCGCACATCCACATCACTGCGTTCATAAATGCCTTTAACTGGTAAAAGCGCTGCGAGCATTTCAGCGATCATCTGCTTATGCAGATCAATCCATAACGTCAGCGCCTGAAGGATCAGATAATCTCCATAACGATCCACAATCAAACCGGGCAGGAAGTCATTTTCCGCATTGATGAGGCGATAGGCTGTCGGGGAATAGCCTTCGTCCTCGCGGTCATCATCCTGAATGATGTTCCGAAGTGCGCGGCCCTCAATTGCCCGATTGAGCATCCGCCGCCACCAGTCCTCGTTGATGGCCTCTTCCTGCCAGGTCAGGATACGCACCTGAATCTGGGATTTGGGGTTCCAGTAGCCGCGCGCGAGGAAGCCACCTTTATGGTCCACCACTGTTACCAGGTCGCCGGGCTGGGCGTGCTTCGCGCTGGCTATCGCGCCGCTGAATATCCAGGGGTGCTGCTGGAGAACAGGTTTCTCCCGCCCCGGTTTGATGGTGACAATGCCTTCAGACATATCAGAACCTTAAAAAATGAACGCAAAGTGGCGAAGGAGCAAAGTCCAATTGTATCAGATTCTCGGCGTTCCTTTGTGACCTTTGCGTCTTAGTGCAATCTCAGCCTGTAAGAATTGCATGTCGCGCCCGTCAGCTAAAAGCCTAGAAGCGATTATCGCAAATATCCAGAGTCGTTGAAAGTCACAGCCCGAACTGGCGACTGATGACTGGCAACTGGTAACTGCATTAGGTACGAATCTTTATGCTTCACCAACCAGCGCACGCAGATCATCCTCAGAGAGAATCGGAATATTCAACTCACGGGCTTTGTCGGCCTTGCTGCCGGGTGAGTCTCCGACGACTACATAGTTCGTTTTCTTGCTGACGCTTCCAGTCACTTTTCCGCCGTGTGATTCGATCAGCACGGTAGCTTCGTCGCGGGATAAAGTGGGGAGTGTGCCGGTCAGCACAAAGGTCATGCCGGATAGCGTATCGCTGGCAGCGGCCTTTTTTTCGGCCTGCATGTTCACCCCGGCATTTTTCAGCTTTTCGATCACCTGCTGGTTATGCGGGTCAGCGAACCAGTCGATAATGTTTTCGACCAGCACCGGGCCGAGGCCGTCGATGCGCAGCAGCGGTGCAGCCGCTTCGATCAGCGCTTGCAGGGGCGCGGCGATGGCGTCGGCATCCGCTTCGATGGTGTCGTGCAGCGGTTTCAGCAGACGTTTGAGGCGAACCGGCAAATCGGTTACATCCAGATACCGGGGGGCCAGCTCGACCAGCGGGTCGCGCAGCCGCTCCAGACTGCGCACGACTTCATCCGTCTGGCTGAACAGGCTGCCGTTCGCCGCTTGCAGCAGGGGTTCGGCTGCATGTTTGAATTCCGCCTCTGCTGCTTTGACCCGCCGGGCTGCATCAAGCAGCGCATCCATCGAATCGAAATGGCTGACCAGCAGGTTGGCAACCGTGCTGCCCACGCCGTCGATGCCAAGTGAAGTCAAGACCTGTGCAAGCGGACGCTGTTTGGCCCGTTCGATGGAATCGAACAGGTTCTGGACTTTCTTTTCAGCGAAGCGTTCCAGTTCCAGCAGCGGTTCCGGCTTAAGATAAAAAATATCCGCTTCGTCTTCGATCAGGCGCTGGGCGATCAGTGTTTTGATCGTCTCCGGCCCCATACCTTCGATATCCATCGCGCCGCGCGACACGAAAAATTCCACCTGTCGGAACACGCGCTCCGGGCATTTGGGATTCGAGCAGAAATAATCCACCGCGCCGGCGGGCTGCACGATAGGCTCATCACAGAAGGGGCAGGTTGCCGGCGGGGTGATTGGCGATTCATCACCGGTGCGCGCGCCTGTTACCGGGCCGACCACGTAGGGAATCACGTCACCGGAGCGTTTGATAATCACCATGTCCCCCAGACGAATATCCAGCCGGGCGATCTGGTCATAATTGTGCAGGCTGGCGCTGGACACGGTGACGCCGCCGACGAACACGGGTTCAAGCTGGGCGGTGGGCGTGATCTTACCAGTACGCCCGATGCTCACGGTCACACCCAGGAGCCTGGTAGTCGCTTCCTGTGAAGGGAACTTGTAGGCGATTGCGCCGCGTGGGTCTTTTCCCACCACACCCAGTTCCGCCGCAACACGCAGATCATTGACCTTAATCACCAGGCCGTCAATTTCGTAGGGGAGCTGATTTCTGCGGGATTCCCATGCGGGTAATTGCTGGATAATGTCGGATAAGGTGGGAAAGAACTGCGACTCCTGTGGGATTTGGAAGCCCATTTCCCGCAGGTATTCCAGCATTTCCCACTCGTTATCCAGCGCAATTCCCACACTATCCAGCACGGAGTAGATATAGGTATTCAACGGACGCGCGGCGGTGATGCGGGAATCCTTCTGCTTGAGTGTACCAGACGCGGTATTGCGCGCG
>CAZKIB010000157.1:3590-5539 GCA_964552425.1 uncultured Anaerolineaceae bacterium
TGACATAACGGGGCAGTTCGGCGGCTTCCTGCTGCTGATTGAGTGCCTCGAAATCTGCCTTGTGGAACAGCACCTCCCCGCGCACGACGAGTCTTTCAGGCGGGGGTGGTCCGTCCGGTCTGACCGGGATACGCAGCGGCACCGTGCGAATCGTCCTGACGTTGGGCGTTACATCATCGCCGATTTCACCGCTGCCGCGTGTGGCCGCTTTGGTCAGACGGCCATTTTCGTAGGTAATCACGATAGTCAGGCCATCAAACTTGGGTTCGAGGACATATCCCAACTGCGTGCCCGCTGGCAGCAGGCGCAGGTTGCGTTCTTCCCAGGCGCGCAGGTCGGCTTCGTCAAAGGCGTTGGCAAGGCTGAGTACCGGGGCGGGATGGCGCAGCTTGGGAAAGTCCTCGGATAAATCACTGCCGGCCCGTTGGGTGGGGGAATCCGGCATAATGAGTTCCGGGTGTTCTTCTTCAAGCTGCTTGAGTTCGTGATAAAGCCGGTCGTATTCGGCGTCGGTAATGACCGGGTCGCCGAGGACGTTGTAGCGGTAGATGTGATAATGCAGTTGTTCGCGAAGTTCTGCCGCGCGGCGGGCGAGTTCATCCGTCATGATCTGGCTGCTCCTGTCAGGGGACAAATACCTGAATGAGATCGGCGATACCGTCATTTTCAGCGACCCAGCCTATACGGGCGTTATTAAAGGGGTCGCCAATCTGCCACCAGCCCAGACCGTCGGCTGCTTCTGGTCCGCCAAGTACCGTGAACGTTTCGTTATTATTCGCCGTGAAATTCACGCTGCTGCCTGTGCCGGGCGCGCTGCGGACGTTGATGCCGCCCTGACTGATGACAATCACCTGTGCGCCCATTGAGATGGCGATAGGCGTCGGCGTCGCGGTGGCTGTCGGGACAAGTGTCGGGCCAACCAGATTGATGCTGCTGACCGGCGCGGGTGTGCCACCAAGATCAAGCGTGGCGGTGGGTTCCAACAAATCGGCCAGCGCGGAAGTCGGCGACGGCGCGGCGGTGATGAGGATCAGCGGTTTGCCGGTATCACGGGCTGTGCTGCGACCCCCCAACGCCAGCAGCACCACGATCAGACAGGCGGCCAGACTGAGTGCGCCAAATGCGGTCAGCAGAAGCGACCACAGCGGCGGGAGCGGACTGGCTGGACGCGGTTTGGATTTGCGCGGCGGATAATTTTCCTGTTCCGGCAGTGAATCTGGCGGTAGGGGCGTGTTGCGCGACATCGGCAGTTATCCCCGTTTGCTGATCCACTCGACAAAACGCTCAACCGGCCACGTGTTGATGACATGAGCCGCTTCGACCCACCCACGCCGGGCGGTCAGAATGCCAAAGGACAGCAGGTCCATCTGATCGGCGCTGTGGGCGTCGGTGTTAATGGACAGCGGAATGCCCAGTTCCACCGCGCGGCGGGCATACTGTGATTCGAGGTCCAGGCGCATGGGATTGGCGTTAATTTCCAGCGCGGTGCCATGCCTGAGCGCGGCTTCAAACACAGCATCCATATCCAGATCAGCCGGTTCGCGTCGTTCGATCAACTGGCCGCGCGGGTGGCCGATCAGATCGACGTGCGGATTTTCGATGGCGTTCAGCAGGCGGCGGGTGATGACGCTGCGCTCCTGATTCAGGCTGAAGTGCAGCGAGGCGATCACAAAATCCAATTGCGCCAGAATCTCGTCGGGCAGATCCAGCTTGCCATCGGAACGGATGTCCATTTCGATGCCGTGAAAAACGCGGAAATCCGGCCCCATGGCCTCATCGACCTGACGCACCTCTTTCTGCTGTTCGAGCAGACGCTCCACGCTCAGGCCGTTGGCGATGGTGGAGTAGTGCGAATGGTCGGTGATGACGATGTATTTGCGACCCCGCTGCCGGGCGGCTTCGGCCATCTCATGCACGCTGAGATGCCCGTCACTCCAGGTGGTGTGCAT
>CAZKIB010000157.1:5549-15895 GCA_964552425.1 uncultured Anaerolineaceae bacterium
GGTCAGCCTGAATGTCTTCAATGACGATCAGGTCAGGCAGCTTACCCTGCTGCGCAGCTTCGATTTCGCCAGCATCCTCGCGCAGTTCCGGCGGAATGTAGGGCAGGCCGACACGCTCGTAGAGTTCTTCCTCGGTGGCGCACAGCACATGCTGCGTTTCGTCTTCAGTCATATTACCGTTTTCGTCCAGCGGGCGCAGGGCATGTTCGTTGAGGCTGAAGCCTTTCGCCAGCGCCAGTTCGCGCATACGGATATTGTGGGCCTGGCTGCCCGTGAAGTAATTGAGCGCCGTGCCCCAGCGCGCTTTTTCCAGCACGCGCACATCCACCTGTAGGCCACTGTGAAGTTCGATAGAGGACTTGGTAGGGCCGTGACCGAGGACGCGGGCGACATTCGGCATGGTCACAAAGGCGTCCATAATCGGCGCGGCGTCGTCACTGGCGACCAGCAGGTCAACATCGCCAATGGTCGGACGGCCCCGGCGGATGCTCCCGGCAACTGCGCCCTCAATCGACTGGGGCAGGGCCAGCAGCCTGTCGAGGATTTCCTGCGCGGCGGGCAGGGCTGTGCCGAGCGGGGTGCGCCCGGTGCGGCGGGAGAGCGCTTCGATGCCGGCCAATACCTGCTTTTCACTCTTTTCGCCCATACGCGGCAGATCACGCAGCTTGCCCCCTTCGGCAGCGGCCTTGAGTTCATCGACGGTGGTGATGTTGAGTTCCTGCCAGAACAGTTTGGCTTTTTTGGGGCCGACGCCGTTGATGTGCATGATGTCCACCAGCGAGGGCGGAATCTCCTGCGCCAGACGGTTATAGAAATCGAGTTCGCCTGTATTCAGCATTTCCTCGATTTTCTCCGCCAGGGTTTTGCCGATGTTGTCCAGTTCGGTCAGCTTGCCCTCGGCGGCGATGGCCCGCAGATCACGCGGTAGCTCCTGAATCGTCTCGGCGGCCCGCCGGTAGGACAGCACCCGGTGGATAATGTCCCCCCGGATTTCCAGCATATCGGCGACCCTGGCAAAAATATCAGCTATTTCACGGTTGGTGAGCGTGGGCAAGATAGCCTTCCTGTCTCTACTCAGTCAGCATTGAATAAGAATATCAACATAAGAATCCAGCCAGCTAAATTCAAAACACATAAGACTGGGACAAGCAAACGTACCCAAATATTCTTACCCCATAAAACTTCTACGATAGAACCAAACAGCAGTCCAAACGCCCCAAGTATGATGGCAAAGGCAAGCGGCGTCTGCGATGTCGTTTGGAGGGCATTTAGAAATCCTACCGGAACTGAAAGTGCAATGCCTAGATTCGGTGTTGCATTTGAAACAGGAGTTATGGAAAGTCCATAAAGAAAGAGTGATCCACCCACGATCATCGGCAAGCGATGGTTTTGAGTCCACAAGACAATTCTATTCACGATTTCACTCAAACATAGAACATTTGCACTACAATTATACACGATGCGAGGAAGTCCGAAAAGGTGTTATCATGCGGTATAATTACCTTAATGTGAGAATATTGGTTGAGGTTTTGTGATGACTGATTTAGTGATTCCAGATGGGAAACTGACCAAACGCTTGCGCGAACTGGCTCAACGCGAAAATCGCCCCGTCGAGGCGGTTCTGGAGTCCATGCTTGAGAAGTATGGTGAGCCAAATTCGAATGAAGCTCCTCCCGGCTCATTAGCGTTGTTGGCTCAAAAGGCACTTGAGGCTGATATACGATCTGACAAACCTGTAGATACGGCTGCACGAAGTCGCGAAATCCTGCATAACGAGTATGCGGACTATCTAAAAAAAGCGGCGGACAAATGAGTGATCGGCTTCTAATCGACACCAGTTTCCTGTATGCCCTTTACAACGGCAACGACGAAGACCACCAAAAAGCCCTTCAGTTTGCGCTTCTGATCAAAACCCCTTCCCTTGTGCCGGATGTGATTTTACCGGAGATCACATTCCTGTTTTTGCGCGATGTGGGATATCATGCCATTCCGCCATTTCTGAATAAACTTGCTGAATCAAGTATTCAGATGCAAGGTCTTGAGTTGTCTGACATTCGGCGCGTGCAAGAAATCACGACGATATACGAATCAGCACATTTCGATCTGGTAGATGCCTGTATCATGGCTTTGTCAGAGCGCTTGCAAATCACGCAGGTATGCACGTTTGACCGGCGCGACTTCAGCATCTTTCGCCCGATCCATTGTGCGTACCTCGAATTGCTCCCATAATTTACAGATGTGCCTGGAAGAACAGGATGGTGCGGCGCATGGCTTCCTCGAAATAGGGCGAACTGATGTTGTGGCCGCCGCCATCGTACTGGTACATCTCGTGGAATTTGTTGTTGGCCGTCAGCACCGCGCTCAGGTCATAGGAATAGCCGATGTTGACCACATCATCATCCACCGCATGGTGAAGCTGGAGCGGACTGTTCAGATATTCGATATTTTCTGTGAGTGAAACTGCCTGCCAGAAGGGTTCAGCGCTGTTTGGCTGACCATAGGCTTCCCGCAGAATCTGGCCCATGCGCCGCGCCGGGAACTGCTGAACAACCGCCGGGGTGAAGGAGGGATCGGAGATACTGTAGCGGGTCATATCGTCGTAGCTGTAGACCGCGCCGGCCCAGATTACCCCGGCTTGAATATCCGGTTCGATCAGCATGGCCCGCAGCACCAGATTGCCGGACATGCTGTGCCCCCACATGCCAATGCCCTGCGGGTCGATAATATCCATGCGCTGCAAACTCTTGAGCGCAGCAATCGCATCGACTGTGTAATCCGGTGAGAAGTAGGACCCCTGTGGCTCACCTTCCGAATTGCCGTGCCCGCGCATATCGATCTTGAAGACGACAAATCCACTGGCCGCCAGCGCATGGACATAGGCGACATATCGTTCGGTGGTCACATAGGTTGCCGGCGGAATAAAGCCGTGATTGAAGACAATCGCCTTGAAACCCCCTTCCGGTACATCACCAAAGGGGATGGTCAGCAGGCCGTAAATCTTGTTGCCTTCGGATATGTAGCTGGCGATGTACTGGGCGTAGTTAAAGCCATCTTCCAGCGTCTGTTCAATGAGAATGTCGCTGCCTTCAATTTCCCGTTCCAGCAGGGCTGCGATAGTCAGTTCGCTGCCAACTTCAAATTGTGGGGTGGAGGTAGGTTCCTCCTGGGCGATCAGGCTGCCAGGTAGACCAAAAACTGCCATTATTACAACAATCCACAGAAGGTGACGCTGCTTCATTACGACAAAACCCTCGTTGCATAACCCTGAAATTACGAACTGCCGTATGGTAACACAGATTTTACGTTTTCTGTGCGCGGTGTGGATTTATGAACCCCAAAGTGTGCGCGCTGGTTTCCTCAAAATCGCGTTGCAGAACGGAGACTGCAATCCGGTATAATGGTCTTCATATTGAGTATGCAGATTATGGACGTAAGCGTACCAGCAATCGGATACTGAACTACTGGCATAAGTGGATCAGTTTTTTTGATCAGCTATAATCATTGTTGGTATAGGCAGGATATACAGCGGAATGGTTGTCGAACGAAAACTCCATACAATTGAAGAATTTGAGACTTTTATAGCGCTGCCGGACAATGAAGACCGGTTGTTTGAACTTATCGATGGGGAGATTGTTGAAAAAGTGCCCACCGAACGCCACAGCATCGTGACCGGCAATACCTATGCGGCGCTGCGAGAACATGTTAAGCCCCGAAATCTGGGGCGGGTGGTGTTTGAGGTGCGTTACCGCGTGCCAGGCGATGACCATAATGCCCGCCTGCCGGATGTTTCCTTCACGCGCCGTGAACGTTTGAAGCCTGTTGTGGATGAAGGGGTTGTGTCCCAAATACCGGACTTGTGTGTTGAGGTGCAGTCACCAAACGACACGGCCAGGAAGATGCGGGACAAGGCAGCCTATTATCTGGAAAATGGCGCTCAATTAGTCTGGTTGATTTACCCTAAAAAACGCATGGTCGAGGTACTGTATCCTGATGGGGAATTTGACATTCTCTCTGGAAATGATACCCTGACCGGGGGGGATTTGTTACCGGATTTTTCGATTCTTGTCAGCAAGTTGTTTGAAGAGTAGATTTCCGAATAGCAGCGGGAGTAGAATTTTGCCTTTGCGAGTTGCTTGACAAGCCTAGCAAATCCCGCTACGATTTTGGGCAGTTGAATAAAACCAAAAACTTGGATCTGGAAGAGTAAGCATCAAAGCGGGTTCCAGAGAGCCACCGGAAGCTGAAAAGGTGGTAACAGCGCAGATGCTGAATGGGCCAGGGAGTTGCGCGGGCGAAATTGGAGTAGCCTGTGCCGGAAAGCGCACCGTTATCAGAGCGCAGGGTATCAGTAAAAAACTTGTACCTGTAATGAGTGTCTGCTGTGTGCAGCAGAAAACAAGGTGGCACCACGGGAATCCCTTCTCGTCCTTGATTGGATGATGGGATTCTTTTTATTTGGTGAGATGGTGAGGGAATCAAAATGGCTTTTTCACCCGCAGTTCCGCGTACACGGGCCGATGTACAGCCAGGCCGCGAGGAAGTCTACCAGTTGTTTGCGAAAGGTGATCTTGTGCCGGTTTACCGGACCATGCTGGCTGACCTGGAAACACCGGTTTCAGTCTATATGAAACTGGCCCAGGCCGGGAATATTGCTTTCCTGCTGGAAAGTGTCGAAGGGGGTGAACAGGTCGGGCGGTATTCCTTCCTGGGCGTGAACCCCAAAGGCATGATTACCATAAAAGGCGATCAGGTCATTCGTACCCATCACGGCAAGACCACCACCCGTGACCTGCGCCCCGGCGAAAATCCGCTGCTGGCGATCAAACAGGAATTCAGCCGCGTCAAGCCGGTCAAGATCGAAGGGCTGCCCCGTTTCATTGGCGGAGCAGTCGGGTTTATGGGCTACGATGTCGTGCGTTACTTCGAGCGTCTGCCAGATACGGCCGAAAAGGAACTGGATGTGCCGGATGCCGCCTTCCTGCTGCCGGACACGCTGGTGATTTTCGACCACGCCAAACACCAGCTTATTCTGTTGGCGAATGCCCATAACACAGGCGACCCGGATGAAGCCTATGACGATGCCGTGCGACGCATCGACGAACTGGCGGCAGCATTACGACGGCCTTTGCCAGAACCGCCGGCTGCTGGTGGGCTGGTGGATGGCGAAATCACGTCCAGCATGGGCCGTGAGAAGTATGAGGCTAATGTGCGTGCGGCGAAGGAATATATCGCGGCCGGCGATGCCTTCCAGATCGTCATGTCCCAGCGTTTCAAACGTCAGACCACTGCCGATCCCTTCAGCATTTACCGGGCGCTGCGGGCGCTGAATCCCTCCCCTTATATGTTCTTCCTGCGTTTTGGCGAGGACTTCACCCTTATGGGCGCGTCACCCGAAATGATGGTGCGGCTGGAAGATGGAACCGCGATGGTGCGGCCTATCGCCGGGACGAAACCGCGCGGTGTGAATGCTGATGAGGACCTGAAGTATGAAGAAGAGTTGATTAACGACCCTAAAGAACGCGCTGAACATGTCATGCTGGTGGACCTGGGGCGCAATGACCTGGGGCGTGTGTGTGATTATGGCACAGTGAAAGTGCCTAGCATGATGTATGTCGAGCGTTACTCTCATGTGATGCACATCGTCAGTCAGGTGGAAGGGCGGTTGAAGCCGGGCATGGATGCGTTTGATCTGCTGGCGGCGACCTTCCCGGCTGGCACACTGAGCGGCGCGCCCAAGGTGCGGGCGATGGAAATTATCGAGGAACTGGAAGGTGTCCGGCGTGGACCCTATGGCGGCGCGGTGGGCTACTTCAGTTTTGATGGTTCGATGGATACCTGCATTACGATCCGCGCGCTCCTGATGCGAGGTGATACCGTCTATTTGCAGGCCGGGGCGGGCATCGTGGCCGACAGTGACCCGGCGACAGAATATCAGGAAACGCTGAACAAGGCTCGCGCGGTGTCAATTGCCATTCGACAGGCGGAAGAAGGGCTGATGTAGATGACCGTAAAGCGGGTGATTTTGATCCGTCCCGGAGAGACGGAATGGAACCGGCAGGGCCGCTGGCAGGGTTGGGTTGCCACGCCCTTGAGTGATTATGGTCGCGCGCAGGCCAAACAGTTGGCGCGTTACATCCGCAATATTGGGATGAGCGCGCTGTATTCCAGCGATTCGCGACGCGCAGTGGAAACCGCCGAGATTCTGAGCCGGCAGTTGGGCTTTGAGCCGATATTCGACGAGCGCTGGCGGGAACGCGATATTGGGGCCTGGCAGGGCATGACCCTGGATGAAATCCGGTCATGGTATGCTGAAGACTATAAAAAACTGCAAGCCGATATTGAGCATTTCCGCGTGCCGGAGGGTGAATCCCGCGACGATGTTCGTCAGCGAGTGCTGGCCGCATTTGAGAGCATCCTGACTGAAGATAAGGGTAACACCATTGGGGTGATTTCACATACGACTTCGACTCACATGCTGCTGCATTCACTGATCGAGGGCTACGAAATCTATGCTGCGGTACTGGGAAACACCGCCGTTACGACCATTCATCGCAACGACGCTGGCAAATGGGAAATGGTCGCCTTAAATGATCTTTCACATCTAGAAGGACTGAACAGCCGCTCGGTGCGGGAACTGGAGCAGAATGATGATTCTGGTAATCGATAATTACGACAGCTTTACCTATAACCTTGTCCAGCAGTTGGGCGAAATGGGCGCGCAGATTGAGGTCTATCGCAACGATCAGATCACGCTCGACGAAATCCGGCGGCTGCGACCCGACCAGATTCTGATCTCACCGGGGCCGGGCACACCAGATGACGGGGGTGTCTCGCTGGCGGTGATCCGTGAACTGGGGCCGACCACGCCTGTACTGGGGGTTTGCCTGGGGCATCAGTGCATCGGTCAGGCCTATGGCGGGATCGTGACCCGCGCCGGACGTTTGATGCACGGCAAGACGAGCATGATCTACCACAAGGGTGATCGCCTGTTCACCGGGGTTCCCAACCCGTTTGAAGCTACGCGCTACCACAGCCTGATTGTGCAGGAAGAGTCACTGCCTGATGTGCTGACTGTCACCGCTTTTACCGAACAGGGCGAAATCATGGGTGTGCGCCATAAGGACTATCCCGTTTATGGCGTGCAGTTCCACCCGGAAAGTATTCTGACGACCTATGGGCCGCGTCTGCTGAAGAACTTTCTTGAGATAACTGAGCCGGTAGCGGTGACATAACGGAGACTATATGGATATTCAACGAGCGATTGATGTCCTCAGCCGCTATGGACACCTTCAGGCTGAAGAAGCTGAAGCGGTGATGAACCAGATCATGCGCGGCGAGGCGACAGAAGCCCAGATTGGCGCTTATCTGATGGCCCTGCGGATGAAGGGTGAAACGCAGGATGAAATTGTCGGCAGTGCGCGGGCCATGCGGGCCAATTCGACTAAAGTGCCGGTGAAGATTGACGGCGCGCAGCTTCTGGATACCTGCGGGACCGGGGGTGATAAGTCGGGCACATTCAATATCAGCACGACAGTGGCGTTTGTCGCGGCCGGCGCAGGTATGAAGGTCGCCAAACATGGCAACCGGGCGGCCAGCAGCAAGTGTGGCAGCGCGGATGTGCTGGGTGAACTGGGTGTCAACCTGGATCTGACCCCGGAGCAGGTGGGACAGTGTGTGGAGGAAGTTGGCATCGGCTTCCTGTATGCCGTCAAACTGCACCCGGCGATGAAATATGCCATCGGACCGCGTCGGCAGATGGGCGTGCGCACAATTTTTAATATTCTGGGGCCATTGACCAATCCGGCTGGTGCGCAGCGGCAGTTGATGGGTGTGTTTGTCGGCGATCTGACCGATATGCTGGCGCATGTGCTGGGGGAACTGGGGTCAAAGTCCGCGATGGTGGTCAGCGGGTACGGTGGTATGGATGAACTGACGACCACCGGGCCAAACCGCGTCAGTCATTACCTGGATGGCAGGGTTGAAACGCACGAGTTGAACCCGGCTGATCTGGGATTCGAAGGCGCGCATATTTCCCAGTTAATGGGAGACGATGCGCCTGCCAACGCAGCTATTCTGCGCGGTATTCTGGATGGCACGGTAGATGGGCCGAAGCGGGATGTGGTCGTTCTGAACGCGGGCGCTGCGCTGCTGGCGGCGGGCAAGGCAGGCGATCTGGCACAGGGTATCGCACTGGCACGCGAAGTGATCGACAGCCGGGCTGCCCTGAAAAAGGTAGATGCCCTGATCGAATTCAGCCGTAGTGTGATGCAGTAGAGAAAGCGTTAAAGCATGATTTCAGGGAACAGCCTGTTCGTAAAAACCGACACATTTCTGGACAAAATTCTGGCGCACAAAGTCGAGGAAGTTGCGGAATGCAAACAGCGTACACCTCTTGCAGCAGTGCGGACTATGATCGCCCAGGCAGTCCCTCCGCGTGATTTTGCGGCTGCGCTGCGGCGGGACACTGTCGCGCTGATCGCTGAGGTCAAAAAAGCCTCGCCGAGCAAAGGCGTGCTGATTGAGGAGTTTGACCCGGTGCGGATCGGCCAGACGTATGCGGAAAACGGCGCGGCAGCGATTTCGGTGCTGACGGATGAACGTTTCTTTCAGGGCAGTGTACGCTATCTGAAAGCGGTGCGGGAAGCCGTGCGTGTACCAGTTTTATGCAAGGAATTTGTGATTGACCCCTATCAGGTGTATGAGGCGCGCGCGTTCAATGCGGACGCGGTGCTGCTGATTGTGGCGGCCCTGTCGGATACACAGCTTGTGGATTTGTACGGGTTGATTGTAGAGCAGGGCATGACCCCACTGGTTGAAGTTCACAACGAGAACGAACTTGAACGGGCACTCAAGGCAAACGTCAAAGTCCTGGGTATTAACAACCGTGATCTGAAGACTTTTCATGTCGATCTGGACATCACTGTGCGGTTGGCGAAACTCGTGCCGGACGAGATCACGCTGGTGGCGGAAAGCGGCATCAGCAGCGCAGAAGATGTGTACCGGATGGGGCAGTTGGGCGCGCACGCGGTTCTTATAGGCGAGTCGCTGGTGAAATCTGCCGATATGGCGGCGGGTGTGCGGGCTTACAGCAGCCAAAAACGTGAGGTCGTCCTGTGACGGTGTTTCAATACAGCCCGGAGATCATCACGCAGTTTCCTGAAGCGGTGGGCGGTATCATTGTCGCCAGTGGAATGCGCAACGGCCCGTCTTCTGAAAAACTGCAAGCTGAGTTTGCAGCAGAGCAGCAGATGGTTCTGGCGCGGATCGGCGAAGCGGCGCTCAGTGAGCTGCCTTCTCTGGTGGCGTGGCGGCGGGCATTCAGCAGATTTGGTGTGAAGCCCACGCAGTATCGCAGTGCGGCGGAAGCCCTGCTGCGTCGCCTGACCAAAAAGGGCGATATTCCCAGTATCAACACCCTGGTTGACATCGGTAATCTGGTTAGCATCCGATATGCGCTGCCGGTGGCGATGGTGGACCGGCGCGCGGTCGAGGGGGCGATCACAGTCCATTTTGCAGACGGGTCGGAGCGTTTCACGGAACTGGACTCGGATGCAGTCGTGCATCCTGAACCCGGCGAAGTAGTGTTTACGGATGCGCGCAAGGTCGTGATCGCCCGGCGCTGGTGCTGGCGCCAGAGCGCAGAGAGTGCGGCGCGGGAAGATACCACCGAGGCGATCATCACTTTTGAAGCCCAGCACACGGACGGAATACAGGATGTGCGGCGCGCTGGTGAAGACCTGCTGGCCCTGCTGCGAGAGTACGCTGGTGGTAATTTTGAAATGGCGATTCTCAGTGCCGCCTCACCAGCGGTGTAGTTGGCAAGCGGGCGCGGACGGTTGATAATACATCTGGAATGTGAGCCGTTCGTGACAAGAGGGGTGCAATGACCAGGGTTAAAATCTGCGGCATCACCAGAGTTGATGATGCGCTGGCTTCTGCCGAGGCCGGTGCGGATCTATTGGGTTTCAATTTTTACAAACAAAGCCCGCGCTACATCTCACCGGAAAACGCGGCGGCTATCTGTAACACTTTGCGTACTGAACTGGGGCCGGCTTGTCCGGTGCTGGTGGGGGTTTTTGCCAACGAATTGGTCAGCAAAATCTCCTCCATTACCGCACAGGCGGGTCTGAAATTCGCGCAGTTGAGCGGTGATGAATCCGATGCGATGGTGGCAGAACTGCACGGAATGGGTTTTAAGGCTATTCGCCCGATGAACTTACAGATGGCACTGGATGATGTGCAGTATTTCAGCAAGACGATGCCGGCCAATGATCGTGTGCCATCGCTGCTGCTGGACGCTTATCACCCGAAGTTATACGGCGGCACGGGTGAGCAGGCGAGTGTTG
>CAZKIB010000158.1:0-15785 GCA_964552425.1 uncultured Anaerolineaceae bacterium
AAAACTTCTCGCTGACCATCAAACCCGGCGAGACACTGGCGCTGGTGGGTCACACCGGCTCTGGCAAGTCGAGCATCGGCAAGCTGATCGCGCGCTTCTACGAATTTCAGGAAGGGCAAATCCTGATTGACGGTGTGGACATCCGCAAGCTGGACCTGCACGCCTATCACGGCAAGCTCGGCATCGTCACGCAGACGCCGTTTCTGTTCGACGGCACGGTGATGGACAACATCCGCTACGGCAGGACCGACGCCAGCGACGACGAAGTCCGCAAGGTGGCCGAGATGGTCGGCAGCGGAGACTGGCTGCTGGCGCTGCCGGATGGCCTGAACACCCAGGCCGGTGAGCGCGGCAACAACCTGTCGATGGGCCAGCGGCAGTTGGTCGCTCTGGCGCGCGTGCTGCTGCAAGACCCGTCCATCTTCATCCTGGATGAAGCCACCGCCAGCGTAGACCCGCTGACTGAGACGCTCATTCAGGAAGGTCTGGACGTGGTGCTGAACAACCGCACCAGCATCGTGATCGCCCACCGTCTGTCCACCGTCAAGAACGCGGATCGCATCATCGTGCTGCGGGAAGGTGAGATCATCGAGGAAGGCAATCACGACTCGCTGCTGCGCCAGCGCGGGCACTATGCTGAACTGTACAACACCTACTTCCGGCATCAATCGCTGGAGTACATCGAACAGGTCGGGCAGTTGTCGGCGTAGACCTGTTTCAAAGGACCGGGGGCTGCACTGGCTCCCGGTCAGAACGATAGGGGGCGCATTGAATTATGGCGCGAAAAGACGAATACCCGGTTGAAGTTCCTTACCCCTCGGAACAAAAGACCCGCCCAGCACATTCCTTGCGCTGATCCATCAGTAGTGCTGTTCAAATTATTTGTAACCAGACTGTTATGCCAATAGTTCGATAGCTTTCAGGTTAGTCATCGGGGGTAAAACCATGTGGCGCTATGCCTATCCCGAAGATAACGACGACAAGGCCAATCTGACCTGGCCGCTGGCCCGGCGGGTGCTGAGTTATGCCCGCCCCTACCGCCTGCAAATTGTGATCCTGCTCGGCCTGATCCTCGTGCAGACCGGGGTACAGCTTCTCACGCCCCTCATCTTTCGTGATCTGATCGATTACACCCTGCCCAACGGCGACGCGGGCCGGCTGAATATGCTGGCGGTGGGCCTGCTGCTCATCCCGATTGTCAACAACCTGGTGGGCATCGTCATCCGCAAAATTAACTCCACGATTGGCGAGGGCGTCATCTATGACCTGCGCAGCAGCCTGTACAGGCACATGCAGGGGATGTCGCTGCGTTTTTTCACGCACACCAGCACGGGCGAACTGATGAGCCGCCTGAACAATGACGTGGTCAACGCGCAGACGGCCATCAGCGATACCATTGTCGGGACCGTCACCAGCACCGTGCAGGTGGTCGCCACACTGGTCGTCATGCTCACACTGGACTGGCGGCTGACCCTGCTGGGGCTGGCCGTGTTTCCGGTGGTCGCGTTTGCGGCGCGGCGTTTGGGGGTGCGGCTGCGGCGCATCGCCCGCGAAGCGATGGACCTCAACGCGCAGATGAACGCCATGATGAACGAAACCCTCAACATCAGCGGCACGCTGCTGGTCAAGCTGTTCGGGCGCAGGAGCATGGAGTCGCGGCGCTTTGATGACCGGGCCGCCCGTGTGCGCGATATTGGCATCAGACGCGCCGTGATGGAGCGCCAGTTCTGGGGGCTGATCGGTCTGGTGTGGGTGGTTGGGACGGCGCTGGTCTACTGGGGCGGCGGGCATCTGGTCCTCAGCGGGGTGTTTACCATCGGCACGATTGTCGCCTTCAGCAGTTACCTGACCCAGATTTACGAGCCGCTGGAATATCTCTCGCACGCGCCGATGGAATTTGCCATGTCCGCCGTCAGTTTTGAGCGTGTCTTTGAAGTAATTGATCTGCCGCTGGAAATCGCCGATAAGCCGGGCGCGGCGGCGCTGGATCAGGTGCGCGGCGAACTGACCTTTGAGCATGTCTCGTTCCGCTATGAAGCTGGCGACGATGGCCTGCTGAGTCAGGTGCGGCGCTACGGCAGTATGGAAAATGTGCGCGCCGTGCTTTCGGGTGAAGATGTTCCTGCCAATGGCGCGGATGGGCCAGGTAGTGAAGAACCCCGGAGTCAGGCCCGCGAGGTCGCGCTGGAAAACATCAGCTTCCATTTGCAGCCGGGCCAACTGGCCGCGCTGGTCGGGCCGAGCGGCGCTGGCAAGACCACGCTCACCTACCTGATTCCCCGCCTGTATGATCCCACATCGGGACGCATCCTGATCGATGGACATGACCTGCGGGATGTGTCGCTCGAATCGCTGGCGGCCAACATTGGCATGGTCACGCAGGAAACCTTCCTGTTTCACGATACCATCCGCATGAACCTGCTGTATGCCCGGCTGAATGCCACCCAGGCCGAACTGGAAGCCGCCTGCAAGGCCGCTAACATTCATGGTTTCATCGCCGATCTGCCGCAGGGTTACGACACCATCGTCGGCGAGCGTGGCTATCGACTAAGCGGGGGCGAAAAACAGCGCCTCGCCATCGCCCGCGTGATCCTTAAGAACCCGCGCATCCTCGTGCTGGACGAAGCCACCAGCCATCTGGACAGCCAGTCGGAAACGCTTATTCAGCAGGCGCTGGAAACCATCATGCGGGACCGCACCAGTATTGTCATCGCCCACCGTCTCAGCACCATTCTGGCGGCGGATGTGATTCTGGTCATGGATCGCGGGCGTATCGTCGAGCGCGGCACACACAGCGAACTGCTGGCGGCCAATGGTCTGTATGCGCAGTTGTATGAAACGCAGTTCACCCGCCGCCACGAGTCCAATCACACGGTGGCAGAGGATACCCTGGCGTAAGCGTATCATGCTGATCCTGTACAAAAGTTCAGATTTTGCAACACAGACCGGCCGCATCACGTAAATCCTGCTGTACCGAATGGGAGGATTTATGCGACTGTTACTGTTCACTGTGATATGCTTTGTGACACTGGCGGCCTGTTCGCCACCGCCGGCCGAATCCGCCGGGCCGCTGCCGCCGGGGGATGCTGCGCGCGGCGCAGAACTCTTTAACCAGTCGGTGAATGGCGCGCCGGCCTGCGCCACCTGTCACCTGCTGGATGGAACCACCCGTGTTGGCCCCAGTCTGCTGGGTTTTGCCGCTGCTGCGCCCACCCGCCAGGAAAACATGACCGCCGAAGAATATGCCTATACCAGCATCACCCGCCCGGCAGCGCATATTGTGAGCGGTTTCAGCAACCTTATGTACAATCAGTACGCGCAGCATCTCACGCCGCAGCAAACGGCGGATCTGATCGCTTATTTACTTACGCTTTAGGAGAAAACCCGATGGATATTGTACTCGTTATCCTGCGCCTGCTGCACATTGTCACCGCCTTCGCCTGGGTGGGGCTGGGGGCCGCGCTGACCTTTTACATCGCCCCGGCGGCGCTGGCAGCCGGCGAAAGTGGCCCGCGCTTTCTGAAAGCTTTGTTCACGCGCACCTCGTTCACGCGCATCTTCGCCATCGTCGCCGGGCTGACCACCCTGGCCGGTATTATGCTTTATCTCGTGGCGGATTCTGCCTCGCGCTTTACAAGCACAGGCAATATGGTGCTGGGCATCGGCGCGGCAGCCGGCTTAGTGGCGACCATTCATGGCGGCGCGGTGGTGGGCCGCAGCACACGGGCGCTGGGTGAAGCGCTCAACCAGCATGTGCCTGAAGGCAGCCAGCCCATTCCCTCCAATGCCATGTCGACGATAACTGATCTCGCCGCCAAACTTCTCAGCCACGCTCGCATCAGCATGGCGCTGATGGTTGTGGCGCTGGTGTGCATGGGCAGCGCGCGTTATCTGTGACCTGACTCGGACAACAGACTTTGGGCCGGGGCAGTTCAGTCCTGGCCCACACTGGTCTGCGCCAGTTCATCCCCCAGCGGAGTAGGCAGACCATCCATACTGCGCACATTTTTCTCCTGCCAGTAGTCCTGAATGCCGGCCGCGCCTTTAGTATCCGCCCATTTCACCAGCGTGTCGCGCTGGCCCTGATAATCATACAGCGGCACAGCGAACCCGCAGGAAGTCTGCACCTTGGTGATGTCCGCGACGATGATCTGCCGCGCACCGCTGTACAGCGTAAAACGCGCCGCCAGTTCGTCCCACGCCGCCTGGCCCGGCAGCACCACAGTTCCGCTGCCATACAACCGCAGAATGCGCGGCGGTCCCTCAAACGCGCAGAACATGAATGTCATGCGCCCGTTTTCCAGCAGGTGCGCCGACGTTTCGTTTCCGCTGCCGGTCAGGTCCAGATACGCCACCCGGCTGGGGTTCAGCACCTGAAAGCTGTCCATCCCCTTTGGCGACAGGTTGACATGCCCTTCAGCGCTCAACGGCGCGGACGCGACAAAAAACATCTGCTGCCGGGCGATAAAGGCTTGCAGTTCATCGGTTATTTCGTCGTACCATTTTGCCATCTGGTTTCTCGGTAAGGTCTACTCGTCAGGGTGAGCCGGATTGTAACCTGCCCAGGCTTCTGCTACTACATTCGTGTTATTCTGACAGCCGAAATCGGTAACAATAAGAGAGGACAGGTTGTAATGCAGGTAAAGATTTCACTTTTTAAGCCTGACTATCCCCGCTGGAACGACCTGCTCAACTGTGTCGAGGCGGAAGGGCAGCGCCGCTGGCTGGAATTCAGTTTCGAGCATCACCTCAGTTCGCATGTACTGGGCGCGACTCAGGGAGATAACATTGCCGGGTTTCTGCGTTTTGCCGTCCAGCAGATCGGCCCACCGGATGACTGTCCGCCGCTGATCGCCAACGGCGCGGAGCTGACCGAGGCCAAGATTCTCGCCTTTGGTGTGCCGGAACGTTTTCGCAGGCAAGGCATCGGCGCGCAGCTTCAGCAGCACGCGATTCATCATGCGCGTGAACTGGGCTGTCACCAGATTCGCTCCTACAGCAGTGTGGATCACCCCGAAAACATTGCGCTCAAACTCAAACTGGGCTTCAGCCTCCACCCGGAGCAGCGCCCCAATGGTCAGCAGGGTTATTATTTTGTGCTGGCACTTTAGTCTCATTACTCACTGATTGACACCATTTTCCATTTTGGGGTATTGACAGCTTATATTGATTATAGTATATATATATTCAATAAGTGAGGACTATACAAAATGACCCGAACCTACAATTCCCGCCGCCGCTCCGAAAGTGCCGAGCGCACCCGCCAGGCCATCGTCGAATCCGCTGTAAAGCTGCACGGACTGGGCATCGTGACCATGTCCGCTGTGGCCGAGGCTGCCGGAGTCTCCTTGCCGACGGTGAATAAATACTTCCCGACCCGTGAGGATTTGTTCCTCGCCTGCACCAGCCATGTGGCCGCATCGCAGGAACAGCCACCCTACGACGATTTGGCCGCGATTGCGGATCGGAGTGAACGACTGGTCCAGGTGGTACGCGAAGCCTACCGGCTCAACGAGGAATCCTTCGGCCACACATGGACAGGTTACAGGCTCGAAGACGAATCGCCCACACTGGCCGAAGCACTGGCCGGTTATGAAGGGCTGGTCGGTGGGCTGGCGGACGTACTGCTGCATGACTGGCACAGCGGCATCAGCGACAGGGACACCATGACCCGCTTTGTGCGCGCGCTGCTCAGTCCGTTGACTTACCGGGCGCTGCGCCTGAAGAACGGCCTGTCGATAGACGATGCCGTGAAGCATGTCACACTGGCACTGGCTGGCCTGCTGAATATCGAACTGAGGGACCACACGCCTCAGCCCAACTGATGCCAGCGCGCTGAGGCGGGCATTGGTCCGCGCGCAGCACCGCTCAACGGTATTTTTTACAAGGCGATAAAAATCGTATCTCCGGGCATCCGACAGGCTGCGCGTTCTTGAATGCGCCCTGTTTCCGCGAGGCCGCTGCCCGGCTTATCTTTGGCTTGCCTCGCGCCCCGATAGGCCACCCTGTCCGGCAGGGGCGGTTAATCGTCACAAAAATATCATGTCACGGTCAGGGCATCCACTATAAAAAGATTTATTGTAGGGGGTAATACACACACTATGGAGGAAGGCAGATATGAACAAGCAAGTGGTCATCATCGGGGGTGGATTTGGCGGCCTGTACGCGGCCAACCGCCTGAAAAACGCGCCAGTGGATATTACGCTGATTGACCGGCGCAACCATCATCTCTTTCAGCCGCTGCTCTATCAGGTCGCCACCGGGGCACTCTCGCCAGCCGATATTGCGACCCCGCTGCGCAGTCTGTTCAAGCACCAGAAGAACGTGCGTGTGCTGCTGGGCGAAGTGGTGGACTTCGACATCGAAAACCGGCAGGTGATTCTGCGGGATGGGACGGTGGCGTATGATGAACTGATCGTCGCGGCAGGGTCAGGCAAGCATTATTTTGGCAACGAACAGTGGGAGGCTGTTGCGCCGGGCCTAAAAACCCTCGAAGACGCCACCGAAATCCGGCGGCGCATCCTGACTGCGTTTGAAGCAGCGGAACGGCTCCAGGACCCGGCGGCGGTGCGTGCCTGGCTGACCTTTGTCGTCATCGGTGGGGGGCCAACGGGCGTCGAAATGGCCGGGGCGCTGGCGGAAATCGCGCGCGATACCCTGCGCAACGACTTCCGGCACATTAACCCGGCAGAGGCGCGGATCGTGCTGATCCAGAGCGGTGAACGGGTGCTGCCCACCTTTCATGAAGACCTGTCCGCGCAGGCCGCCGCCGCCCTGGAACGCGCCGGGGTAGAGATATGGACCGGCGGGCGCGTGAATCGCGTGACGGTGTCCAGGGGCGATCTCCAGGAGACGCTGGCGGCGCGCAGCATCTTCTGGACCGCCGGGGTGAAAGCCTCACCGCTGGGCGCAGCGCTGGCGAAGGCCACTGGCGCGGAAGTGGATCGCGGCGGGCGGGTGATTGTGGAAGCGGACCTGAGCTTGCCGGGCCATCCGAATATTTTTGTAATCGGTGATCTGGCGCACTTCGCCCACCAGAACGGTCAGCCGCTGCCCGGCGTGGCTCAGGTCGCCATCCAGCAGGGAAAGTATGTGGGCGATCACATCAAGCGCCAACTGCGCGGGGCTGGTTCGCCCGCTTTCCGCTATCGTGATCGCGGCAATATGGCGACCATTGGGCGCGGCGCGGCGGTAGCTGAAATCGGTAAACTGCGGCTGTCGGGCTGGGTTGCCTGGCCGCTGTGGCTGGTCATCCACCTGATGTACCAGTCCGATGTGGAAAACCGTGTGCTGGTGTTCATCCAGTGGCTGTGGAACTACCTGACGCGCAGTCGTTCGGCGCTGCTCATTACGGATCGCCAGCCCGCCAGCCTGTCTTCCGTTCCTCGCAAACTGGCGACGGATACCGGGACGTTCCCACGCATTGGATGAAGTATTCGGCACACCGACTATCATAGACAGAGGGCATCGCCGCGCCCTCTGTTTTTTGTTATAGTTCAGTTTTTGCAGAGCGATTATTGATGACTGCTGGACTTACCATTACGGACCTGATCGCCGCTTTCCGGCAGGCAGGTTTATTCGCCGGGCAAACCGTGATCGTTCATACCTCGATGAAGGCGTTTGGCTGTTACGTCATCGGCGCGGAACAGGCCATGCCTGATGCGCTGATGGCGGTCCTTACGCCGGAAGGCACGCTGGTCATGCCCACGCACAGCACCGACAACAGCGACCCTTCCACCTGGCGCAGGCCGCCGCTGCCCCCTGAACAGTGGGACCTCATCCGCCAGAATATGCCGCCCTATCGCCCCGCAAGCACGCCAACCAACCGGATGGGGCGTATCAACGAGTGTTTCCGCAGTTATCCCGGTGTGCTGCGCAGCGCGCACCCGGCCTTTTCGTTCGCCGCCTGGGGCAAACACGCGGCCTATGTCATCGCCGATCAGGCGCTCAACAACAGTGTGGCGGAACAGTCCCCCATTGGGCGCATCTACGATCTGGATGGGTGGGTCTGTCTGCTTGGCGTGGTGCACGCGAACAATACCTCCCTGCATCTGTCCGATTACCGTGCGCAGTATGCGGGCAAAGTCCCGGAACATAACGGCTCTGCCATGCTGGTGGACGGCCAGCGCCGCTGGGTGACGTATGCTGATGACGCGATTGCGGCGGATGACTTCGACGAACTGGGCGCGGCCTTCGAAGCTGAAACCGATGCCGTGACGATCAGCCAGATTGGGCGGGCGGCCGTGCGGGTGATGCGCCAGCGCGCGCTGGTGGATTACGGCGTTCGCTGGATGGAAGCCCACCGTCCGGCCAGCCTGAAGCGCTGAGACGAACAGGTTGCCAGCGCCTTGCTCCGGGGGTAAGCTTATCCCGTTCAGGAGGCGACCCATCATGTTTGAAACATCCACCCTGTTTGTGTTTGTCGCAGCGGCAGTTGTGCTGCTGGTGACGCCCGGCCCGGCGGTGCTGTACATTATCACCCGCAGCGTCGATCAGGGGCGTTTGGCCGGCATCGTGTCGGTGCTGGGTATCGGCGTGGGCACATTGTTTCACGTCTTCGCGGCGGCGCTGGGCATATCGGCCATTCTGGTATCCTCGGCGCTGGCCTTCGACATTGTCAAGTATCTTGGCGCGGCCTACCTCATCTACCTGGGTGTGCGCAAACTCCTTGCCAAAGACAGCGCCCTGCTGCCCGATCAGATTCAGAAGCACAGCCTGGGCCGCATCTTTTATCAGGGTATGGTGGTCAACATTCTGAACCCTAAGCTGGCGCTGTTTTTCTTCGCGTTTCTGCCCCAGTTTGTTGACCCGGCGCGCGGTTCTGTGCCCGTGCAGATGCTCATCCTCGGCCTGATGCTGACGACACTGGGTCTGCTGAGTGATGGCACCTATGCAATCCTGGCCGGGACTGCCGGGAAATGGCTGCGCGGCAGCCGCCAGTTTCTGCGCATTCAGAAATACGTCACCGGCGTGGTGTACATTGGCCTGGGGCTGACCGCCGCCTTCGCCGGGAACAACCGCAGCGAATGATCGCCCGCCGCCTGCCGAATAACCCGATCATCAGCGCCAGCACGCCGGGGGCCGACCCGGACATGACGACCAACATCAACGGCCCTTCGCTTATTCGTGTGCCGGCCTGGGTGACAAATCCGCTGGGCCGATATTATCTGTACTTCGCGCATCATCACGGCGGGCATATCCGGCTGGCCTATGCCGACGAATTAAGCGGTCCCTGGCAGATTTATGAACCGGGCGTGCTGCATCTTGAAGAAACCCGCTTCCTCAACCACATCGCGTCGCCAGATGCGTATGTGGACCATGAACGCCAGCAGATTCGCCTGTACTATCATGGAATCGTGACTCCGGCTGAACAGGCGCCGGTGCAGCCCGAAATCAATGAGCGGTTTTTTCGCCAGCAGCGCAGCCGGGTCGCGGTGTCGTCTGACGGCCTGCATTTCACCGAACGGCCCGAAATCCTGGCTTCGGCTTACCTGCGGGTGTTCGCTTACCGGGGCATGATTTACGGGATCACCATGCCGGGATTGCTGTATCGCTCGGTGGACGGTTTTGGCGCATTCGAGCGCGGCCCGCTGCTGTTTGGCGATGATACCCGCCGTGACGATTTTTTCTTTCCGCCGGGGCTGCCCTCGATCCGGCATCTGGCGGTGTCCGTTCAGGACGATAGCTGGCGGGTGTTTTATTCACGGGCCGGCGATGCCCCGGAATCCATCTTAATGAGTGTGGTGGATGTCAGCAGCGCGAACTGGCAGGACTGGCAGCCCGGCGATCCGCAGGATATTCTTATGCCTGATGAACCTTATGAGGGTGGGGAACTGCCCGTGAAACCATCCGCGCGCGGCTCCAGCCTTGTGCCGGTGCGTGAACTGCGCGACCCGGCCATTTATGAAGAAGACGGCCAGTTGTACCTGCTGTACACCATCGCGGGCGAAATGGGCATCGGCATTGCCGCGCTGTCTCGCTGATTGTTACATAGACCCAGATTTTATTGCGGTTTTCAGACTTTGTAATATTATCACTTGTACAAACATAAATTTCTTATCAGTAACATTTAGTAATACTTGGTAAGCGCTTATACATACCATAACCAATGGATGTGTTGACAATCAGACTATTTACGCGTATAGTTTCATCAATTGTATGAAAAACGTAAAGACAGCATTCCTCACTTTCTTTATCTATTTGAGAAGTCTGCTTTTTTGAGCCGCCACTGATAAGGAAAGTATTGTGGATAAACGGCACGAAGCCATTGTCCAGACTGCCCAAAAATTAACCGACCTGGGTGTCGATAGTACCTCATACATCCTGCCTGATTATGATGGTTACGCCCCGGCCATTGATGCGTCGTGCAGTGACATCTACTGCGTTGAGGCTTTTTTGGGTCCGTCACATAACAAAAAAAATTACAAATCTTACGCGATTGCTCAGATATTCGACCCCCGCTATCCCAATCTGGCATTTGTCACCATGGTGGAACGCCGCGAAGCGGATGGTGCGCCCAACCTCAGTGAACCGCCAGCCTATAACCCTGCCATAGACCGCGCTTTTTCCAATATATTTCTTCCTGTGATGCACTCTGCTTTTAACGAACTTGACCCGACAGGCCAGAATCGCAGTCTGCTCGTGCAGTCCTACAACGCCCGCATTACGCTCAGTGACCTGCCCATCGCCACCGTCGTCACGCTCAAACTGCTGAGTCGTTTCAAGAAAGACGGACAACTGGCCCAGATTGCCGTTGATTTCGCGGACCCGCTGACCAAACTGGTCGCGCAGATGGTTAAGCCGTTGTCATCGGTGGGCGGAATCCACCACATTGCGCGTGTTGAGCAGCCCTCGGCCATCGAAATCCCGCTGAACAACCCTGCTGGCGGCAGCCCCTATCGAATCACCACCAGTTCCATTGTGCTTGACGAAGGGTTTGCCATCGCGCGTCGATACCTTGACCGGCACTACGAGACTCATCACAAGCAGGAAGCTGTACATTTGCAGAGAGGGAAGTAAAGTTGGTCGCTAAAGTCGCAGTCCAGGAACGCAGCCAGGCTCTTTTCGACGCGGCCCTGCCCATCACGGCGCAGGGAATTCGGGACAGTCTTGATTATCTACCGGACGGCGCGTACAAGACCTATTGTGCGTGGCTGTTGGATTCCCCTCAACACAGCGCAGAATGGCTCCAACTGGTGGCTATTCATGGCTTGATCCGCCTGACAAACAGCCTGCTGGAAGGCTTGCTGACCACCGATGAAATGATGCAGGCGCTGGTCTACAGTGTGCCGATGAATGTGGCCCAGATGTACGAAGTGATTTCGGACAATCTGGCGATTGGTCTGGCCCATCGTCAGCCGGACGACGCCACCTTCGAGATTCGCCATCACATTCTGTATGCGTTTAACGATGCGGTGATGGAACGACTGCTGGGGCACAGCACACAGCCCGCGGTCCAGCAGCTTGCGCTGTACGAACCGCTGATGCGCCGTGTGTCTGCCTATCATCAGAGTCTGAATGCCGACAAACACCTCCGTCTGGCAGAAGCTTTTCTGACCGCGCACCCCTACATGAGCGCGCATGAACTGGAATATTCGGTTTATCCGGGTCTCGTCGGGAATGTGGAAACCTGGGTCGATCTGGTCGAACAATCGCGTCACATGGCGGCCTATCCCCTGCTGCGCGATGGTCTTGTGGCGCGTTATTCGGCGGTCAACACCCTGCTGCGCGAACCTGACCTGAGCTTTGAGGAACTGATGCACGTCAGCACCAATGCCATTCTGGTTATTCCGACCCTGGCCTATTACGGCGCGGTCATCGGCGAGGCAGTCAGTCCCATCAACGGCTATGAAGATTTACTGGAAGATGGCACACTCTACGAATGTTACCGCAACGCCGCGCTGCTGGTGCGCCTGCTCAATGATCTGGGAACCATCGTGCTGGAACAGCCGGACGAAAACCACCGCCAGTTGATGGACTCCCTGCGGGACATTCAGGCTGAATACGGGTATGATGACCTGCGTGCCGTCTTACTGAAAGCGGCTGACCATCACGGCGTCAACCTGACCCGACTGCGCAAGGACCTCTCCCTGTGCGAGATCAACACCAGCCTGTATCATCCGCTCAAGGTGAACGAGGTCAATGCCGCCATTGACGCCTTCGATGCCAACGTCACGCGCATTCGCGAACTGTATCGCCAGACGATGGACAACCTGGAAAGCGATCTGGGGCGTGTCCATCAGTATCTCGGTGACAGCCGCATCGGCGACCTGGTGCTGCGTTTCGTGCGCTTCCACCAGTTCATCTACAGCAATTCCTTCAAGGATGTTTCCGGCGAATACGCCATCTGAATTCCCCCATTCCTCTTGCAGGAGGATGATCCGCGCCGCCCCTTCTTATCGTGTCAGGAGGGGCGGCTGCGTTAAAGGCGGGTGACTCGCTCCCGCGCAATCGCGCAGTACCCGCTGTCCTTTTCGATCCCTACAAAACAGCGGCCCAGTTGTTTGGCGGCGACAGCGGTGCTGCCCGAACCAATAAACGGATCCAGCACCACATCACCGGGCTGCGTGAACAATCTGATAAACCACTCCGGCAGCGTGGTAGGAAATGCCGCGCTGTGCCCGACATTGTTACATTCCGTCGCCATGTGCAGCACATTGGTGGGATAGGCCATTTTGCGATCCACCCAGTTTGAGACATTTTTGCCGAAGCCGCTGTCGACTCTGGACTCAGCGCGGCGTTTGTCGGTTTCACTCAGCGATTTCAGCCGGGTTTTTGCCCAGTCGCTCATCGTACCATCACTGCATCCTGATACATGGCGAACTTTTTCTGCTTGTTGAAGTGCAGGCAGCGCTCCCAGGAATCGCGAAAACGGTTGGCCCATTTGCCGGGAAAGGAATTTTTCTTGTGCCAGCAGTATTCTTCGGTCCACAGCCAGCCCTGTCTGCGCATTTCAAGTATCAGTTCAAGGACATAGGTGTGGCGTTCCCCAGCGACCACCCGCTCCTTGATATTCAGCACGAACGATCCGCCAGGCTTCATGACGCGCTTCAGTTCAGCGGCAATCGGCACAAACCATTCGACATACTCATCCGGTGAAATGCCGCCGTAGGTTTTTTTGCGCTGGTCGGCATAGGGCGGTGACGTGACGATCAGGTCCACGCTGTCCGCTTCAAACCTGCGCAGCAGTTCAAGCGCGTCACCCTGATAAATGGTGTTGCGCGCTGGCAAATCCGCAGACTCAATGACTTCTTCATCACGAAACACCGGCAGCGTACTCATCAGGATACCCCACTCAATTCAGAACATTTGTGCCCATCATAGCAGCGAACAGATTATCCGACAACCCGCTTCAGCGCCGGCTCAAACGCTCATAATGCGCGATGACTTCATCCATCATAGCGTGCCAGGACTGTGTTTCGGCGAAGGCGCGGGCGGCCCGGCCCATCTGCTGGATGCAGTCCCGATCCCGCGCGATCTGCCGGACACCTTCCACCAGTCCGGCGACATCCCCCGGCGCGAAGGTGTGCCCGGTGCGGCCTTCCTCGATCACATCCATTACCCCGCCCACGCGGGAAGCCACCACCGGCAGACCCGCCGCCATCGCCTCCACAACCACCAGCCCGAAGGATTCCAGCGCCGAGGGGAAGACGAACACATCCGCGCTGGCATATGCCTGTGCAAGCGCCTCCCCCTGCAAATAGCCCGTAAAATGCGCCGGCAGTCCGGCGAACAGCGCTTCGAGTTCGTGGCGCGCAGGCCCATCCCCCACCAGCGCCAGCCGCGTACCGGGAATCTGTTCCAGCACCGCTTTCAGATCGAACAGCCGCTTTTCCGGCGAGAGCCGCCCGACATACAGCAGCAGCGTGTCTTCCGGGTGTCCATCCGCCAGCCGCGCGCGCATGGTTTCGCTGGCATAACGCGGGTGAAATTTTTCCGCATCCACACCGCGTTTCCACAAACCGACCTCCGCCGTCACACCGATCTCGCGCACTCGCTGCTGCATCAGGCGTGAGGGGGTCAGGTTGTAATCGGCCTGGTTCATAATCCAGCGTGTCAGAAAACTGATGGCCGGTTCGATAAAACGCGCGTTGAACGGCCCGACTTTGTAATGCTGCGCGATGCGCCCGTAATCGATATGATAGGACACCAGCGCGGGCCAGTCCGTGCGCCCCCGGACACAGGCATAAGCCGCCAGCCCGAACACCGACGGGTGAATAAAATGGATCACATCCGGGTTAAAGGCGCGCAGTTCGCGGAAGGTGCGCGGGGTGGGCAGTGCCATTTTGAGATCGGGATAGAACGGAAAGGGTACACTCGGCGCGGTCAGCACGCGCGTCTGGTTGTAATGGTCGATTGGCCCGGTGCGCGGCGAAAAGATCAGCGTTTCGATTCCGCGTTCGGCCAGATGGTCGAGCAGCAGACAGATGACTGTGGTGATGCCATCCACTTTGGGCAGAAAAGTATCGGTAAACAGTGCGACGCGCATACCACCCCTTAATGCACAACAGCTTGCTCATGCTGGACTTGCCCCTTAAAATAACAGTACACATGACTAAACGCCACAGAATGACGGGACAGCGGCATGACCAATTCTTCGGACGTGATTGTAAAAATTGATGATCGTCTGCGTTTGATGTCCGCAGTATTGGCCGCCACCACCTGGCCGGAACAATCGCAAAAACGACAGCCGCACGGCACACATGCCCATGCCCGCGCCACGCGCAAATTTCTCAGCGAACATCTTCGACACCCGGCTGTGCAGAGCCTGCAAGGGCTGCTGGACCAGGGCGCGCCGCTGGAAGCCATGTTCACGTTTGTGATGTGTCTGGGCTGGCCCGGCCTCGAACTGCAAATCGATGTGCTGCCCGGCTGGGTTCCGCCCCGCTGGATTATGGAACTGCGCGATTTTTATCGTGTAACCGGGCTGGCGGAGTGGTGGCAGAATGAGGATACCGTCTGGAAAAAGAGCCTGAACGAATCGCAGCGTATTTTTCAGAACACAGCCTTCAAGCCCTTCCTCCAGCCGTTCATCGGTGAAGTCCACGAGCAGCTTGTGTTCGCGCCCAACATTTCCTACCCCACCGAACAGGAAATCGGCGTGCGCGTCGGGGGTGATCTGCTGTGCATCGCCGCGCCGCGCCTGGCCTGGGGGGACAGCCCGCCCTGGCCGTTCGATGAGGACCCGGCCCATGTCTACCGCGCCGCGCTGTCACAGTTTGGCCGCCTGCTGATTATCGCTTACCTGCGCCGTCATGCGGACCGTCTGGCCGAGGCCGCCAAAAATCCCATTCCTGTGGGCGATCAGTTCGGGGCTATGTACCCCACCTGGGAGGAGCAGTTTGTCGCCCTGTGGGTCGGGGCCGCTGTCGCCATTTATCTCGAAGATCATGTCAGCGCTGCCGAAGCCAAAGCCTATGTGCTGATGGCCCGCAAGGCGCAGGGCATGACGATTCTGCCGGGGACGATCAGCGTGCTGCGGCGTTATCTCACCGAACGGGAAGCCGGGCGCTATCATGACATGCTCGATTTTCTGCCCATCTTTCCCAAACAAC
Source organism: uncultured Anaerolineaceae bacterium (assembly GCA_964552425.1). Taxonomy (GTDB): domain Bacteria; phylum Chloroflexota; class Anaerolineae; order Aggregatilineales; family Phototrophicaceae. The sequence continues at coordinate 15,555 of CAZKIB010000158.1, forward strand.
TGCGCATCGCCAAGCGCATCGTCACGCTCTAGCGCAGTTACCAGTTCACAGTCGTCCGTTATCAGAAAGAGACCGTGTTCCGGTTTATCGATTCGTCTTTTTTCAGATGCTTTGGAGAGTCCAATCTGTAATTCATGGTTGGTTCTGATAACTGAAAACTGGTAACTCTATAACTTTAGGACTTTCGCTTGATGAATAAAAAAGCATATCATGGAAGGCATGATAACCAAA
>CAZKIB010000159.1:0-7072 GCA_964552425.1 uncultured Anaerolineaceae bacterium
TGGCGCTGTTTCATCTGGGCCGGGAAGTCGAACTGGTGGGCGGGCTGACTTTTATCGCTGCGTTTTACCTGGGCGGCCTGAATGGCCCCCTCGATTATGTCGTTAAGACGCTGATTCTGCTGCTGGGTATTGCCGGAATCCAGGCACTCATGTCGCGCCTGCGCATTGATCAGACAGTGGGTCTGTGGTGGCGCTATGGGGCGCTGCTGGCGCTGGCGCAGTGGCTTGTACTGCTGATCTGGCAGGGGGCAGGCGTATGAAAATTGGAACCATGCTCCTTGATGTGCTGCGATCACTGTTCCGCAAACCGGTGACAGAACTATACCCGGCAAAGCGCCAGACTGCCCCGGATCGCCTGCGGGGTAAGCTCCACTGGAACCCGGAGAAATGCACGGGCTGCTGTCTGTGCGTCAAGGACTGCCCGTGCGACGCTATTGAACTCATCACCCTTGACAAAGCCAACAAACGTTTTGTCATGCGTTACGATGCCGGCCGCTGCGCGTTCTGCGCCCAGTGTGTGCAGAACTGCCGCTTCAACTGCCTGGAAATGTCCAGCGAAGATTGGGAGCTTGCGGCAGCCCGGAAAGCGCCCTTTACCGTCTATTATGGCCGCGAAGAAGATGTCCACGAACTCATGGAGCGCTTCCCTGAAACAGACAATCCGGCAGGCAAATGACACAGCGCCCCGGATCGCAGTGGTCGGCGTCGGCCATGTCTTGCAGGGTGATGATGCTGCCGGCAGCATTGCAGCCCACAGACTGCAAGCGTCAGGCAGTCCAAACCTGCTGGTCATTGATGCCGGCGCAGCGCCAGAGAATTTCACGGGCGTGCTGCGCCGCTTTGAGCTGGACCTGATTGTGGTTATCGACGCGGTGCAGATGAACGATGAACCAGGGGCTGTCCGCCTGTTGAGTCTGAACAAGGCTGAAGTCAACAGCAGCACCAGCCATACGCTTTCTGTCCATCTGTTTGCGACCTATCTGTCAGCCTATCTCCCCTGCCCTGTTCACCTGCTGGGTATCCAGATTGAACAGAACGGGTTTGGGGCTGGCCTCTCACCGGCCGTCGAAAGTAGTGTCCGCGCCATCGTCCACTTTTTCCGAACCTTTCAGGCCCGTTCCGTGATATAATGAAAAAAAGTACATTCGTTGAAGCGGCGGCATAAAACCCTACAGACTCAAACCAGCCGCCGAAAGTGAACCGCTTTCGGCTTTTGTGTTTTGAGGAGGGAACCCGATGATACACTACCAGCAGCAGCAGTGTCCGCACTGTCAGGGCGTGGGTGTGGTGCGTCACTACAGCCGGGCAGAGATGACCTGTCCATTATGTGGGGGCACAGGAAAAGTAAATGACTATGACTGCCCGATTGAAGATGTCGAGGCGCAGCGCAGCCCACCAGCCAGAACAAGCGCTGAATTACTCGCCGGGATCATTCCGCGTGGCAGCAAACCGATCAGCACCCTACCGCCGCGCCGGCGAAGGGCGCATACGGTGGACAATTCAACAGCCCGTTTGCTGGGTGAGCGCTATGAACCTGTAGCCGGAGCTTACTACGAATTTGAAAAAGAGACTTGATTTCAAATCCGGTGATGAATCTGCCGCAGTTTCGCATGATCTGTTCAACCGGCGAGTTCGCGCCGGGTTTTAGGCGGATAGTCGCACAAGATATATGCAGTCCGCTCAAAGAATCCTGTGAATTGAGTGCCTGTCATAGAAAACGCATTTACGACAAACAACTTCAAAAGGGGTTATCTCCGGCAGGGTCGGGGCCAGAGCCATCGGATTTACAATGGACCTGGATAACCTGCCTCGCGAGGAACCCATGCCTGACAAGAACCGTCTCCTGAGTGTTCTGCGTCACCAACCCATTGATGCTGCTGTCCCCTGGATACCCTTTGCCGGTGTTCATGCTGGCAAACTCAAAGGTTACAGCGCCTTTGAAGTCCTCACCGATGGTCAGAAGCTGCTGGATGCTCTGCTGGAAGTCAACCGCTTATACGACCCCGACGGCCAGCCGGTGCTGTTTGATCTCCAGGTCGAGGCAGAAATTCTGGGCTGTCCGCTGGCCTGGGCTGAAAATGCGCCGCCATCAGTAGCCGCTCACCCCCTGGCGGAAAACCTGATGATCCCTGACATGCTGCCAGAACCCGACTCCGGGCGAATCCCCATGATTTTGAACACCCTGCGCGCGCTCAAAACCAGGGCAGGTGACCACACTGCTCTGTTCGGTCTGCTCTGTGGCCCGCTGACCCTCGCTTCGCATCTGCGCGGTACGGAAATTTTTGTGGATATGTTCGACCAGCCGCAGTTTCTTACGGATCTGCTGGCTTATACAGGCCGTGTCGCGCATCGCATGGCGGACCTGTATATCGAAGCCGGTGCAGATGTCATCGCAGTGGTTGACCCGCTGGTATCGCAGATTTCCACAAAGCATTTTCACAACCTGCTTCAAAGTGGCTTGACCGACCTGTTCAGCCATATTCAGCGGCAGAAAACCGCATCAGCGTTCTTTGTGTGCGGCGACGCGACTCGCCTGATCGAAGCCATGTGCCAGACCGGGCCGAACAGCATTTTTGTCGATGAGAATGTCCACATCAGTACAGCCAAACCCATTACGGATCGTTACCACATCGCGCTCGGCGGCAATATCCCGCTCACAACGGTTATGCTGCTCGGCAGCCAGCCGGATAATATGAAATTCGTCGTGGATTTTCTGGACCGCATCAACCATGACAACCTGATTCTCGCGCCGGGCTGCGACATGCCCTATGACACACCTGTGGAAAACGTGATCGGCATTGTCGAAGCAGTGCGCGACCCGGCCAGTGCGCGCCAGATGCTTGCCAATTACCAGCCAGAAATGATCGATGTCAGCAGCGTGAATTTGCCCGATTATGATAATCTGGCCCGCCCGCTGGTTGAGGTGTTCACGCTCGATTCGGCGACCTGCGCAGCCTGTACCTACATGCTGGACGCCGCCGTGAAAGCCGCGCAGGAAGCCGGCGTGCCTGTCGATCTGGTAGAGTATAAATTTACTGAGCGCGAAAACGTGGCCCGCTGTGTCAGGATGGGTGTGGACAAACTGCCAAGCATTTATCTCAACGGCGCGTTAAAATACGCATCCATTATCCCGACCAAAAAAGAACTGGCAGACCTGATCCAACAGGCTGCCAGCGATCTGACTGAAGGAACCTGATGCAGCTTCATATCGTGGGCGGTTTTCTGGGCAGCGGCAAAACAACCGCTATCGCCAACGCTGCAAAAGACCTGATGGCGCAGGGTCAGCGTGTAGGGGTCGTGACCAACGATCAGGGCAAATACCTGGTGGATACCACTTTTGTTCGTCTGGCGGATGTCCCTGCCGTAGAAATCACGGGCGGCTGCTTCTGCTGCAATTACGGCGACCTCACTGCCCAGTTGGACGCGCTGCAAACCAGCGTTCAGCCACACGTCATCTTTGCGGAGTCCGTCGGGTCGTGTGCCGACATTGTGGCAACTGTCGTCAGACCGCTGCGCGAGCTGAGTGCGACAGTCCAGCCCACCAGTTTTTCCGTATTTGCGGACAGCCGGCTGCTGCGCCGCTGGCTGATGGGCCACCCCCTGCCCTTCAGCGCCAATATCGTCTACCTGTTCGGCCAGCAGATTGCCGAAGCCGGGCTGCTGGTCATCAACAAAGCCGACCTGCTGACGCCAGAGCAGTTATCTGAGACAGAGCAGCTTGCAAAGCAGCGCTTCCCTGACAAGCCGCTGTATTCGCAGAATTCGCTGGATATGCCAAGCATTCAGGGATGGCTGGCACACCTTTCCGCCGCCTCACTGCCATCGCACACGCTGAGTCTGGATTACCAGCGTTACGGACAGGCTGAGGCGGAAATGGCCTGGCTGGATATGCACTTCGCGCTGGATACAGCCGGATCAGAGACCGTCATCAACTGGCTTGCAGGACTGCGCCAGGAACTACGGGAGGTGTCCATCGGTCATTTTAAGGCACTGATCGGCAATGATACCCGTTCGGTCAAAGTGAGTTTTGTGACACTCGATGACCCCACTGCATCTACAACACCCTCCACACTCCCCGAAGGCCGTGTCCAGATTGGTCTGAATATCCGCGCACAAACTGACGCGGACACGCTGCGGCGCATCGCCGAACAATCGCTGTCCGGTCTGACGATCCATGAATTATCCATCAGCGCCTTTCACCCCGGATGGCCGACACCCACGCACCGGCTGCTCGATTAATCGTGCAATCTGACAAGTGTATAGGTGACTTAGCTCACATTCCGGCGTCAGTATGGCCCGCTAGAATGAGAGAAATTTATAATTTATATGGCGAGTACCCGGTGATGAATGAACGCGAACGCTTTCACGCGACGATGCGTTACCAGGCGCGTGATCGATCCCCGATTTATGATTTCAACTTCTGGGATGAAACTATCGTGGTCTGGTACGAGCAGGGTCTGCCCCGCGCTGTAACCCGCGATAACAGTGACGACTTTTTTGGCATGGATTCCTTCCAGCACACCGGTGTCACAGTGGGTCTTGCTCCTGAATTTGAAGAAAAAGTGATCGAAGATCGCGGTGACCACGAAATCAAGCAGCAGGCCGATGGCGTGCGCGTACTGCGCAAAAAATTCATGGGGTCGATTCCACAGCATGTCGGTCACCTGCTGGTGGATCGTGAAAGCTGGCGTAAACACTATAAACCGCTCCTTGACCCGGATCACCCGGCACGCTACCCGCTGGACTGGGATCAGCGCGTTCAGGACTGGACGAATGCGAACCGCGAAACGGTGATGGTGCTGCCCGGCGGTAGCCTCTACGGCAAACTGCGTGACTGGATGGGCCTCGAAAATATCTCACTGGTGCTGTATGACGACCCGGCCTGGTTTGAAGAAATGGTCGAATCCCTGGCAGACTGCATCATCGGGACACTGACGCGCATTCTCGAAACCGGCGGGCATTTCGATGCCTGTGGCATGTGGGAAGATATGGCTTATAACGCCGGGCCGCTCATGAGTGTGCGCCACTTCAAGGCGTTTCTTGTGCCGCACTACCGCCGCATTACCGACCTGCTGCATCGCTATGGTGTGGATGTCATCTGGGTGGACTGTGATGGCAACATCGAAAAACTGGCTCCGCTGTGGCTGGATGCGGGGGTAAACTGCATGTTCCCGCTGGAAGTCGGCACATGGGGTGCAGACCCTGTCGCCTACCGGCAGCGGTATGGCAAAGACCTGCTCATCATGGGTGGCTTCGATAAACACATCCTCGCGCGCTCCAAAGCCGACATCGAACATGAGATCAGCCGGCTGACTCCCCTGGTGGAGGAAGGCGGCTACATCGGCTTCTGCGATCACCGCGTCCCACCCGATGTCCCGCTGGAGAACTATAGGTTCTATCTGGAAACGGTTCGGCGGGTATGGGGCAAAAATCTGAACCTGAAACCCATGCACGCGCTGGAAATAGAAATCTAAGGAAAGTATGATGGACACACTGGAAGCGATCCGTAACGCGATCATCACAGGTCAGGCCAAAGAAGCCGAGCAGCAGGTCCAGGCCGCGCTGACGGATGGATTGGACGCCGCGCAGATTCTGTATGAAGCCCTGGTCCCGGCGATGGCCGAAGTAGGACGCCTGTATGAAGACGGCGAATACTTTGTGCCGGAAATGCTCATCGCTGCCCGCGCGATGAAGACCGGGCTGGCGGTACTCAAACCCTATCTGGTCAACGCGGATGTCAAACATTAGGCCGGGTCGCAATTGCTACCGTGCAGGGCGACCTGCATGACATCGGCAAAAATCTCGTCAGCCTGATGCTGGAAGGCGCAGGTTTTGAAATTGTTGATCTGGGTGTCAATGCCGAACCTGAAAAATTTGTGGAAGCCGTGCAGCAGCAGCAGGTAAATGTGGTCGCCATGTCCGCCCTGCTGACCACGACCATGACCCGCATGAAAGACACCATTCAGGCGCTGAAGGCTGCCGGATTACGCGATCAGGTCAAGGTCATTATCGGCGGCGCACCCATCACTCAGACCTTTGCGGACGAGATCGGTGCAGATGGCTACGCGCCCGATGCCAGCCAGGCCGTCACTCTGACCAAACGCCTGCTCACCGCTTCTTAACGGGGGATCGCTGGCATGACCCGCTGTTTTGACTTCACTGCGGCAGACTGGGCGCAAACCGAAGCGAACTGGCGCGCATGGTGGGCCGGCGAATTAGAACGTCCGCTGGTCACGATAGTCACGCGCGACCCTGGCACATACCCGCCGGCAGGCGACGATTTTCTAACGCGCTTCCCGCTCGACAAACCCGCTAGTGAGATCATCGACTATTTTGAGAAGCGGCTGAAAACGCTCCACTACTACGGCGATTCCAGCCCGACATGGTGGGTGAATTGTGGGGCGCGGGTTGTGGCCGCCTTTCTGGGTTCCGGCGTGGAATATAACACCGGCACGACCTGGTTCCATCCACTGCCCGCAGGTTCGCTGTCCGCGATGAACCTGACCTACGACGCAGAGAATGTCTGGTGGCGGCGCGCACAGGACATCACCCGCGCGGCGGTGGACCGCTGGGCCGGACAGGTGATGATCGCCTACACCGACCTGGGTGGCAATATGGATATTCTCGCCAGTCTGCGCGGGACCGAAAACCTGCTGATCGACTGTATCGAATCGCCAGACGAAGTTTCGCGCCTGCTGGACCAGATTACAGCGCTGTGGCTGCGTTACTTCGACGAACTGGAAGCACTGATGCCTGCCAATCAGCATGGGCGCGGGGCCTGGGCGCCGCCCTGGTCGCCATCGCGCGGGTACATGCTGCAAAGCGACTTCAGCTATATGATCTCTCCGGCAATGTTCGAACGTTTCGTGCTGCCGGATTTAATCACCTGCTGCGACGCGCTGGATTATCCGTTTTATCACATGGACGGTAAAGGGCAGTTGGCGCATCTGGATATGCTGCTGTCCATCGAAAAGCTGCGCGGCATTCAGTGGCAGCCCGGTGACGGTCAGCCGCTGGCCGATGACTGGCTGCATGTGCTGCGACGCATTCGGGAAAACGGCAAGCTGTGCCA
>CAZKIB010000159.1:7085-15770 GCA_964552425.1 uncultured Anaerolineaceae bacterium
TTTTGTGACGCTGGATGGCGCGCTCAAAATCACTCGTGAACTGGGCGGCAAAGGTTTTTTGTTCGATATTCTGGATCAGGGCAAGACGATTACGCCGGAGGAAGTGGACACCTTTTACGAAGCATTAGATCGGGTGACGGCCTGAACAGGGGTTCGCCAAATTGTCTGACTTTTCATCCAACCACCACCGCCACCAGTTGATTCTGATGCCCTCTGGCCGGCGAGGAACAGCCGCTCCCGGTGCGACCCTGCTGGATGCAGCGCGGCAGCTTGGCATTGAACTGGAGTCGATCTGTGGCGGACGGCAGACCTGCGGCAAATGTCTGGTCATGCCGGAATATGGACACTTCCCCAAACTCGACATCACATCCGCCGCCGGGCACTTGTCTGCGCCGGGCGCGCACGAACAGGCTTATGCGCAAAAACACGGCCTCGATCTGAGCGGGGAACGGCTGGCCTGCGCCACCTGTATTCAGGGTGATGTCCTCATCCATATTCCCGATTCCAGCCTCGCGCGCAAGCAGGTCATCCGCAAAGCAGCCGGTGACATCACCATCGAGATCAAACCCGCTGTGCAGATCGTCTATGTCGAAGTGCCCCCGGCGGCGCTCGGCGGACGAGCCGACTGGCCGCGTCTGGAAACCGCGCTGTCAGAGCAGTGGAACCTGCACAACGTATCGCTTGATCCACATCTGCTGACACAAATCCAGTCTGCACTGCGCGCAGCGAACGGCGCAGTAACCGTAACTGTGTGGCAGGGGCGCGAGATTGTGCGCATCGAACCCGGTTATGTCGAAAGCCTGTACGGTTTGGCGGTGGATGTGGGTTCGACCACCGTAGCCGGTCATCTCTGTAACCTGCGCACAGGCGTGGTGCTGGCAACCGAAACACTGATGAACCCACAGGTCCGCTTTGGCGAAGACCTGATCAGCCGCATTTCCTACGCGGCAGACCCTGCCGGCATGAACCGCCTGCATCATGCCATCATCAAAACGTTGAACGACCTGGCTGAGAATGTGGCCCAGGCAGCCGGGATTGCGCCAGAGGAAATCACGGATGTGGTGCTGGTCGGCAATACGGTGATGCACCACCTGATGCTGGGGATAAACCCGGTTGAAATCGGCCATCTGCCCTTTGCGCTGGCGACAGATGAAGCGCTTGATCTCCGCGCTCGCGATCTGGGACTGAAAGCAGTGCATCGTGGGGCACGGGTCCACGTCCTGCCCTGCATCGCGGGGTATGTCGGTGCGGATAATGTCGCCGTGCTGCTGGCCGAGTATCCCTATCTGGATAGCACTATCAGGCTGATCGTGGACATCGGCACGAACGCCGAAATTCTCCTGTGCGCCGGGGAGCGCATTCTGTCCGCCTCCAGCCCCACCGGGCCGGCGTTTGGAGGCGCGCACATTACGCACGGCCAGCGCGCCGCGGCCGGTGCGATTGAGCGGGTGCGTATCACCGATCAGGGTGTGCGTTATAAAGTAGTTGGCGATGACCGCTGGAGTGATGGGCTGGCCGAAGGAGAAAGTCTGCGTCCCACCGGTATCTGCGGCTCAGGCATCATCGAGGCCGTAGCGGAACTCTATACCGCCGGGTGGGTCGGCACCGATGGGCGTTTCAAAGCCACCGCCCCAGCCGATTATGTGCGTTTTAATGGCAAACTCGGCGAACTGATTCTGGTGAACGCTGCCGACAGCGCCACCGGACAGGAAATCGCCGTCACGCAGAAGGATATTCGCGCCATTCAACTGGCAAAAGCGGCGCTGTATTCCGGCGTGCGTTTGCTGATGGATCATCTGGGCATCACCACCGTCGATTCAATCCGTCTGGCCGGGGCATTCGGCAGTTATATTGACCCGGTCTACGCCATGCGTATCGGGCTGATACCCGATTGTGATCTGGCGCGAGTCTCGGCAGTGGGTAACGCCGCCGGGGATGGTGCGCGCATTGCCCTGCTCAATGTGGACCAGCGCGCGTTCATTCAGAAGCTTGTCCGGCAGGTCGAATATGTCGAAACGGCTGCCGAGACTCAGTTTCAGGATTATTTTGTGGATGCTTTACTGCTGCCGCACGCCTATGACCTGTTTCCACACTTAGAATTGATCGGGAGGGAAACGTGAACACAACTTTGCAGAAGCTCCTGGCATCCGGTAATCCCATCGTCGCGGATGGCGGCATGGGCACGATGCTGTTCAGTGCCGGGTTAGCGCGCGGTCAGGCCCCGGAGTGCTGGAATGTGGACCGGCCTGAAGTGGTGCGCGGCATCCATGCGGCTTACATTCAGGCCGGCGCGCAGATCATCCTGACCAACACCTTCGGCGGCAACCGGGTTCGCCTGGGAACACACCGGCTTGCAGATCGTGTGGAAACATTTAATACACAGGCAGCACGATTGGCGCGTATGGAGGCCGATGCAGCCCCTCAGCTGGTGGTAGTTGGCGGTTCGATTGGCCCAACCGGTGCGATGCTGGAACCGCTGGGCGACCTGGCTTTCGATGACGCGGTGCAGGTCTTTGAAGAACAGGCTCATGCGCTGACGGCCGGCGGCGTGGATGTCTTCTGGATCGAAACCATGTCTGACCTTGAAGAAGTCCGCGCGGCAGTCACAGGCTGCCGCAATGCCAGCCCGGTCACTCCTGTAGTGGCAACCATGACCTTCGACACCAGAGGGCGCACGATGATGGGTGTCACCCCCGCGCAGGCCGTGCAGGCGCTGCAAGAACTGAGGGTTAACGCATTCGGGGCGAACTGTGGCAATGGCCCGGCAGAGATCGAAAGCGTGATCGAGGCCATGCGCCAGATCAACAGCGATGAGGTGCTGATCGCAAAATCCAACGCCGGCCTGCCACATATGCAGGGCGATACGGCGGTTTACGATGCCACGCCGGAAGACATGGCCGCTTATGCCCGGCGTGTGCTGGAACGCGGGGCACGCATCGTCGGCGCTTGCTGCGGCAGCACCCCCGATCATATTCGAGCCATTGCCCATGCGCTGAAGGATAAACCCGTATGAACCGTTACATTGCCCTGACCTGTTCGGCCCTGGCGCGGAGTCTTTATGCCCTGGCATCTACAGCAGAGGCTGTCGTCACGGTGCGGCTGTTCGACCAGGGTTTGCACAACCGGCCTGGTTCACTGCGGGAAATCTTGCAGGCAGCCATCGACAGTATTCAACCGGATGAGGCCGATGCGATTCTGCTGGCCTACGGCATTTGTGGCACATCCACACTGGGGCTGAGTGCGCGCCACACCCCGCTGGTGATTCCCCGCGCCCACGACTGTGTCACACTCTATCTCGGTTCGCGCGAACGCTACCAGCAGGAATTCGATACCCACCCTGGCACATACTGGTACAGCGCGGATTACCTGGAACGCAGCAAATCCGGTACCGGATTAGGCGCATCGTCACCCGGCATGATTGACACGGTGTACGACGATTACGTGGCCCGCTACGGCAAGGATAACGCAGATTATCTGATGGAAGTCATGGGTGAATGGACTAAACACTACACCCGCGCGGTCTTCATCGACACCGGACAGGGCGATACCCTCCGTTATGAGGCCGTTGCCCGTGACGAAGCGCAGCGGCGTGAATGGCTGTTTGAGCGCAAGGAAGGGAGCCGCCGTTTGCTGGAAATGCTCGTGAACGGCCAGTGGGCAGAGGATGATCTTCTGATTGTCCCGCCCGGTTTCACCACTCAACAATCCGCGACGGATAGTCTCATACAGGCGGTGCAGCTATGACCCCGCGAGAACGCTTTATCGCCGCGCTGGAACGCCGCCCCATCATCGGGCGCGTGCCGCATTTTGAACTGGTCTTTTTCCTGACGATGGAAGCCTTTGGTAAAGTCCACCCCTCCCACCGCAGTTATCACCAGTGGGATCAGATGGCGGAGAGTGAGCGCCAGCTTCACCGGGCGGATATGGCGGATATTTTCATCCGAACTGCCGAGCGCTTCGAGCATGATGCTATCTTTATGCACCCGAACCCGGATAAGGTGGACGAAACCTGCCGGCTGATTGATCTGATCCGCGAACGCACCGGCGATCAATACTTTCTGATGCGTCACGGCGATGCCACGTACAGTCTGCCAGACGGCGACCATATGGCCGAGTTCTGCTATCGGATGGTTGATGAGCCGCTCAAGGTCAAGGATGAAGCGCAGAAAATGGTGGATGAAGCCCTGGAACGCGCGCGCCGCTACCAGCAGCACGGCGGGCTGGATGGCTTTGCCTTATGCGCGGATTACTGCTTCAACACCGGCCCGTTTCTCAGCCCACGCCAGTTCCGCGAGTTTATTACACCCTATCTCAAGCAGCTTGTTCAGGGCTATCGTGAACTCGGCTTCTATGTCATTAAACACACCGACGGCAACATCATGCCGATCATCGACCAATTGGTCGAAACCAATCCGCACGCGCTGCATTCCCTTGATCCACAGGGAGGCGTCGATATTGCCGAGGTCAAGCGGCTGTATGGTGAACAGGTCTGTCTGATCGGCAACGTCAACTGCGGCCTACTGGATACCGGGACTGATGAACAGGTCGCAGAGTCGGTGCGGTATGCCCTGCAACATGGTATGCCGGGCGGGGGGTACATCTTCTCTACCAGCAACTGCATCTATACCGGGATGCGGCTTTCACGCTACGAACAGATGCAGGAAATCTGGCGGCATGAGGGGAATTACCTGCCACAGACAGGTACTCAACCCGAAGAAACACCGCAGAATTTGTAGGGGTGCGCCTGCCTTCGTCGACAAAATGACCACAGGCACTGTCTGTTGACAATGCCTGTGGTCATTTATGCCCTGTGGCTTGTACGATAACGTTCGACATCTGTTTCCCGCTTGCTCTGCCAGCGATCAATCAATACACCCAGTCCGACAAGCAGTGCCACCGGAATACCGATACGGATCAGAAACAGTACCATAACTGATAGTGTGATGATGACCTCGTCCATTGTTTACTCCTATTGCTCTTGTGTTTGTCTAATCTATCTACACGATAGCAAATCAAGCCACAGCGCGTAAATTGGTCAAGAACCCCATGCTTTTATGGGGTGTTTATCCCATACATCTGTCACCCGCCCCTGATCTGCGCCGCCATATAATGAGATCAGACTAAACAAGCGGAAAACTGGCGGGAATCGGATGTCCGTATTCTGGGACAACGCCATCATTGTGATTTTCTTTTTCTACGGGCTGGCCTTTTACTCGATGGGGCTGGCGCTGCTCGTGGAGTCAGGCCGGGCTTCGGAACTGGGCTTTGCGCGTTCCATGCGTCTGCTGGCCGGGTTCGGCCTGCTGCACGGCGCGCACGAATGGATGGACATGCTGGAACGCGGGATGGGCCTCTACTATGGCCTGCCCCTGCCGATCTGCATGTGCTGGTTCCGGCTGGCGCTGCTCGTGGCTTCATTTCTGGCTTTGCTGGCCTTCGGAGAACAACTCCTGGCGCGCGAACACAGGCGGTCTGCCCCCTCATGGCGGCTCACCTTGACCGCGATCATCTGGTATGCCCTGTCCACTATCGCCGTGCAGGTCATTTACCAGCTAGATGAAATCGAGTGGATAAACATATCGGATGTGCTGGCCCGGTACATTACGGGCATACCCGGCAGTCTGCTGGCGTTCTGGGCACTGTGGCGACAGCGCGAAATCTTTCGGCAGCAGGGTATGGGTCGCTTTGTCCGTGACCTGACCGTCGCCGCCGGGGCACTGGCGCTGTACGGCATCGTCGGCCAGTTCATCACCAAACCCAGTTTCATCTTTCCAGCCAACATCCTCAACACCGAAACGTTCATGTACGTAACCGGCTTTCCGATTCAGCTTTTCCGGGCCTTCATGGCGAGCATTGTGGCAATTGCCATGATTCGGGTGCTCCGGGCGCTTGAAGTCGAAAACGAACAGCGGCTGCAAAAAATGGAACAGGCACGGCAGGAAGCCGAGCAGCTCCGCCATGAAGAACTGGCCCGACATAATCAGGAACTACAATCGGCCAACAAGGAAACCGCCCGCCTGCTCGAAGAAGTCCGGCGCAGCGACGAACGGCGCGGCGAACTTATCCAGAATATCACTGCTGCGCAGGAAGCCGAACGCCAGCGCATCGCGCGCGAACTGCATGATGAAACCGGGCAGGCCCTCACCGGGGTCGCGCTTGGGCTTCGCGGGCTGACCGCCCAGACCCAATTTAATCCTGAAATCGTCCGCCAGCGCCTGCCTATGCTGGAAACAATGGCAACCACTGCGCTCGGCCAACTGCGCCACTTAATCAATGACCTGCGCCCTCCCCAGCTCGATGATATGGGGCTGGTGGCGGGCCTGCGCTGGCTGATCGAACGCTTCAACGAGCAGCACCACACACACGCCAGTTTTGAGGTTCGCGGTGAGGCGTATACTCTGCCGCCCGAAATCGAGATTGTACTCTTTCGCATCGCGCAGGAGGGCCTGACCAACATCGCCAAGCACGCCAGAGCAGAACAGGCGGGCGTCATCCTCGACTTCGACGATGGCCCTTCCCTTATCGTCCATGACAATGGCATTGGCTATGACCCGGCGGCAGTCCTCGACAATCGCAAACCGCATACCGCCTGGGGGCTGATGGGTATGAAGGAGCGGGCCAATCTTATCAATGCAACTCTGACTCTGGACGCTTCCCCCGGTAAAGGCACATGCCTGACCGTGCGGATGCTCAATCGCAAGGAGGACACCGATGACAATCCGCGTGCTGATCGTGGATGATTATTCTGTGGTGCGGGTGGGAATCCGAATGCTGCTGGAAAATGACCCGGATTTTGAGATTGTCGGCGAAGGCGAAACCGGGCATGACGCGATCCGTTTGGCGCAGCAGCACCGGCCTGATGTGATCCTGATGGACATCACCATGCCGGAAATGGACGGCATTGAAGCCACACAGGCGATCAACAAACAGGCGGAACCACCGCCCATTCTGGCACTCACAATTCACGAAGGGAAAGAGTACGCCTTCCACATGCTTCAGGCGGGAGCATCGGGTTACATATCCAAGCGGGCCGCGCCGCAGGACTTGTTACAGGCGATTCGAGTGGTCGCCAGTGGCAGTGTTTTTCTGGACCCAACAGTCGCCAAAGACCTTGCAGATGATTCCGACGCATCACAGCGGTCCGATTTTCCGTCCGCGCGAGATTGACTCGGCGGGCAACCTGTGGAACCACATTATGATAAAGTGCATACTCGTAAGATGACAATTCCCCCTGCCTCGTCATCTCCAACCATCTTACAATCAGTGACAAAGCATTGAGGTATATCCTCGAATTCAAAGGTTCCTTCACGATACGGCGGGTGGACGGATTGGGAGACAGGCCTTTAATGAATCACTTTATTCGACAGGCAAAATGATGACCGCTCGCTTTCCTTCATTCAGACATACTTCCCTTGCGATCAGTTCCTTACTCCTCATCATCACTGGTTTCGTTGCCATAGCATCAGCGCATCCAGCCAACGCTCAACCCCCGGATGACGCAGAATATATCGGCCGGCGCGACTGCATTTCCTGCCACAATGATTATCGCAGCACCCATGTCGATTCAGCCCACAACCTGACCCTGCGCGAAGCCGCAGAAGACGGCGCAATCCTCGCGGATTTCAGCCTGGGCGAAGAGGTTCGCACGCTGCTTTTCCCGAATGAGACCGAAGCGCGTGCCATAACATCCAAAGACATCGCCTATGTGGTGGGTTCCGGGCGGCACTTTCAGCGCTATCTCTACGATGCCGGGGACGATCAGTATCTGGTGCTGCCCGCCGAGTGGAACGTGATCGAACAGACCTGGCAGCCCTACACCCTCGCCCAGCAGTGGCCGGCTGAGGCTTACGATTGGGGATCGAACTGTGCCGGATGTCACACCACCGGCCTGAATACTGAAGATTACGACTGGGAAGAAGAGGCCGTCCAGTGTGAAGCCTGTCACGGGCCGGGCAGCGTCCATGCCGATGCTGCCGACGATGCCGGCCGGGAGATTGACACGGCCGAGCTGTCACTCATTCGCGCAGCTATTTCACGAGGAACAGACCCGCAGACCTGTGGAAGCTGCCACAGCGCAGGCGGGCAGGATAATCTCCCCTACCCCATCGGCTACATCCCCGGCCAGCCTCTGGTTGATGGCTACCAGCCGGTCATGCCCGACGATTCAGCCCATTGGCGTTCGTCCGGTCACGCATCTCATAAGAATATGCAGTTCAACGAATGGTCACTTTCCGGCCATGCCAGTGCTCTTACTACATTAAAGGCCAGTGACGCCGCCAGCAGTGCGTGCCTGACATGCCACAGCGGCGACTATCTCCAGACGCGGGCGCTAATCGCAAAAGTTGCGGACGGCACACGCGAAGGCAATGCCCTGCCCCCCGTCACACTCGAAACCGCCCAGGATGGGATTACCTGCGCCACCTGCCATAACGCGCATGGTGAAACCGCCTTCGACTCCATGCTGGTCGAATCGCCCGAAACGCTGTGTCTGGGCTGTCACCAGGATTCCGGTAGGACCGAAGAGGTCCATCACCCGGCTGTCGAAATGTTCAGCGGAATGCAGATTGTCGAGAATGTACCAGGTACAGCCTCCAGCCATCTGGAAGCAGGCGCGACCTGTGTCACCTGCTACGACAGCCGGCTCTGGCGCTGGAGGCGGAGGCGGCGGCTCAACCTGACGGGCAA
>CAZKIB010000160.1:0-8691 GCA_964552425.1 uncultured Anaerolineaceae bacterium
CGTTGCGGCGGCAAATTCGGAATGGAAGCGCTGTATACGCGGGTCAATCCCTTCCGGGAAATCATCTGGTGTGAAATGCAGCGGGAGCAGCCATTCAGAGAAGTTGAAACCCGCCGCGATATTCAGCACCACGTCCGGGTTGCTGATAAGGTAATCCAGCACCAGCGCGGCTTCATCCTTGTGTTCCGAGTTGGCGTTGACCGCCAGCGATGAACCAATCGCCAGCGGATAGACCGAAGGATTGGGAGTCTCTGTCATGCTGGGTACGGGTGCCCAGTCCCATTCGTCGCCGCTTTCACCGAAGTATATGGGCGCGTCATTAAACCCCCACGAGCCAACGATAATCATGGCGGCTTCTTCGTTTGCCAGTTCCGTCCAGTAATCTGCGCCTTCATACTGGTAGTAATTTTCCAGCCCGCCAGCCCACCAGCCTTTTACGGCGATGTCGTCGCTGCAGCGCGCGACGGCTTCGGCAAACACAGGATCAGTCCACGACTTTTCACCCACCAGCGCGGCCCGCAGGTCCTCACGCGGGACATAGTTGTTCAGGTAAGCGCTGATCAGATGCCCGTTCGACCACACCGCGTCACGATTACCGTAAGTGAGCGGGTGAATACCCATCTCCATTGCGGCATTAGCCACCTGTTCAAATTCGGCCCGGTTGGTCGGCACAGTCCATCCCTGAGCATCAAACAAGGTCTTGTTATAAAACATGATGATGCTTTCGTAGGTCAGGGGAATACTGTAGAGCGTGCCATCCACCGTACCCGTCGCATAAGCCCAGGGCAGCAGTTCATCCTGCCAGCCATATTGTTCAGCATAGGCATCCAGTGGTTCCATAAAACCACCCGCGATATATTCCGCGTTCCAGGATGGGCCAAAGGTATACAGCACGTCCGGCGCTGTGCCGCCGAGGATGGCTGTCCGCAGGACATCCTGCATCCCTTCCTGACCGATTAATTCGATCTGAACGCCCGGATTGGCTTCTGCAAAAGGCGCGACCAGGGTTGCCTGGAGGTGATCCAGATCAGCCTGGTCCGTTGTTTCGACCCACAGAGTCACTGTAACGGTATTTTCCTGAGCAGTCACCATAACCGACATCAATAAGCACAACAGAATCATGAGCAGTGCGCGCACTAATTTCACAGGTATTCTCCTTTCCAGACCAGCGAACATACAAATTTTCTTAAAATCATTGTTTAAGGTTTTTGTCTTGATCGTTTGAGCCTCCCCGTGAACTGTATCATACACAGTACACTGTATACAGTATAACGACAAGCGTTTTTAATTGCAAATTTCACATTTGGAGGGTCTGAACACCGGCGCAGGCATGGCAGCTTCACCCATCACGAACCGGATAACCGCTGCTTTTTCTGGAACCGTGTCAGAACAAATCGACAATGCGCGCGATGCTGGAGGCCAGCCACACCGGGAACTGCTGGCGCAGCACATACTCGGTAAAACGTTCACGCAGGAACAAGGGGATTATTCGGAGCGGCGGCGGGCTGCCGACCTCAGCGAGGCTGGGAGCATCCGGCGCGTCGAACACCTTGATGCCCAGATAGGGGTCAAACTTCCAGGGATAACCGGCGGGCCGCTTTAAGGGCTGAAAAGGATGGGCATAGGTATTCGATGCCAGCAAGTTACCGTCGTGGTCTTTAATGGTGAGTATCACCCGCGCACAGCGGCCACGCGGCAGCTTCCAGCGGGCATCCATGACTCGCTGGGGACAGTTGGCGGCGACATCAAAAGCGGTCTGACCTTCCAGCAGCAGCCTGTCGTGCGGGTCCAGGATTTGCCAGCCAACCGTCGCTCCGGCGAAAGCCTGATCCAGATCGTTGAAAATCCAGACGGCAAACGGGCGGCGGCCATTATGCTCCAGCGCAATATGCAGCGGCTGGGAAGCCAGTCGCAGCGCCTCATAACCGGACTTCAACCGGTGGTGTGCATCTACCACCCCACAGCCGACCTGGGGAACCAGATCAATCAGCCAGAAGTGAACGTATCCGGCGCTGCATGTCGCCCGCAAGCGCCGCAGATGTTCGACATGGAACCTGATCAGTTCTGCCTGATACTGCCAGAGATTATCAATCTGATCTTCCAGATGCTGAAGCCGTTTCCAGACGACGGAATAGGCTTGCAGGGTGTCAATGGCGGCAGGTGCTTCAAAACCGAATTCGGTGTTCAGCCGCAAAGCGTGCGCATAAACATCGGTGTAATGACGGGTCCAGAGCGCCCCATAATACGTGTGGCTGTCCCCACCGCGCTGCCAGTCGTCTTCCAGATGTCCTGAACACAGGAAAATCATGCGGGTCGGGTCCTGCGCGAGCGCATCGGCATACAGCGCCGGGTCAGGATGTTGTTCAAGATTGGAGCGGCGCGCCAGACGCATGGTGGGTTCGTTATGACAGGACCAGGCAATAATCGACGGATGATTGCCCAGCAGGTCGATCATTTCCCGCTGAAGCTGGCGCGCGCGCTGTTCAAATTCCACCGACGCATCATGCACCCAGTTCAATTCAAAGTCCTGCCAGATGAGTATCCCCAGCCGATCACACAGATCATAGAGGTCGGGGACACACACATGCACATGCACCCGCAGCAGGTTCAGGTTGGCGTGACGGGCCAGTTCAAGGTCCTTCGCCAGCCGGTCACGGTTAACAAGGGAGAGATACAGCCCCGGCATATAAGCTGTCCCGCGCAGAAACACCGGGCGATCATTAACGTAACCCGCGAATCGCTCAGGGCTGCGCTCAAGATAAACTGTGCGCAGGCCAAAGGTTTCTTCCGCCGCACTCAGAATTTGATGAGAGTCAGCAGTCAGAGTCGCCGTTAAATGATACAGATTGGGGTCCCCATGATCCCAGGGCCACCAGAGGCGAGGGTCAGGAATCTGAAATGTAACGTTCAGGGAATGGGACCCTGCTGGCAGATGCACCGGCAGTGAATGGGTCAGACCGGGGCCATCGTGGTTTTCAGCAGCCACCAGCAGTTCACACCGGCCATCCCAGGGGTTCCCGGTGGCGTTGGTGGCGGTGATCTGTACATCAACAGTTCCATCCAGGTGCGTGCGAATGCGCAGATGGTCCAGACTGACCCCTTCGTCATACACCAGCCAGACAGGCCGCCAGATGCCGATGGGATTGACATCCGGCGGGATCACCCCTTCACCATGTTCGTACAGTCCTTTGACCAGGCCGCGTCTCACATGGTCAATCGGATAGGTGCCGTTTGGGTTCGGCGCATCCCAGGGTGAACTCACGCGGACAAACAGTCTGTTTTCCTGTCCCGGCTGAAGCAGCGCGGTGACATCGAATTCGAAGGGCGCAAAATGCCCCTCGTGTCTGCCCACAAAACAGCCGTTCAGCCAGACCTCCGCAAAATAGTCGACCCCGCCAAAATGGAGCCGCACACGCCGGGCATTCCTGTCAGGCGCAGTAAAAACGCGCCGGTACAGCCAGTCCTGTTCATTGATGACCCGCAGATTGCCCCCCCAATAGGGCTGATCGGGATACAGCACCGGCTGCAAATGACAGGAATCTGGCACGGCGAACACCTCCGCGCGATGAGCAGCAAACACCTCCTGCGGCGGGCAGGCATCGTCTGCCGCAGCCGGGCATACCTGCCAATCCCCATCCAGCGCCATACGCCAGGTCGACTCACCAGGCCGATCAGTAACAGATTTCATCCAGACCGCATTCGCTTCCAGGCTGATAACGTCTCACACACCATTGTACGCCAAAGAGGGAACGCGGGTTCCCTCTTTTTCAGGTCTGACTCAAATTTACGGCGTCAATCCCCGGATGGGACTGGTGTGGTTTCCGCCGGTTTTTTCGATTTGTCTTCCCCCGTGATCGCCTTCAGCGGAATCAGCGGCTGGTTATCCGACAGGTCGCGCCCCTTCCAGACCGGACGATCCGGGTTGGTCACGTCACTACGGGGATAGGGTGTGACGTATGTGCCATACAACCGCCATTCGTCCATCCGGCAGGAGTGGACGAGTTTGCCGTTCCAGATGGTCATATCCGGGCAGCTCTCGCACATATCGACACGGCCATCTTCCAGCAGGTCCGGCCCCTGAATAATGCCAATGCTCTGGACATACATCGTATCGAACAGGCGCGCCGGATTTCGCAGAATGTCACGCCAGTAGCTTCCGAATGTTTTGCGAATACCGCTATCCACCAGGCCCAGCAGCGCTGCGACTTTAGGAATGCGGTGACTCGGCGAATAGACCAGATACGTCCCTTCCCGCCAGTGATGAAAAACCTGAAACAGCTCCATAATGCGTTTGCCCACTGAGCCGTACATGTGGTGCTTTGTGCCCAACTGCGCCGCCACCAGCCAGGTACTTTTGTCCGGCACATGCGACCCGCCCATGAACGCGGATGTTTCATAATGCGGGAAATGTTTTTTGATCTCATTGTAAATGTCTTCCGATGTCAGGAAAGATTCCTCATCGGAATCGGCAGCATAACTGGTGTGCAGGTCAATCTTCCTGCCATTGGCGTAATAGTCAAAATTGCCCTCCATCACCGCGTTACGGAAACCGATAAACACCAGCCCGTGTACACGGTCAATGTTTTTGTTCGCCCACCGGACCATTTCAGGGATCATGTACAGATTACCCGGATAAACCGTCATCCCGAAGCTGGCCCACAGACCACCCACTTCATGCACTGTATCGGCGTAATACTGGCGCAGTTCAAAGAGTTCGAGTTCCGTTTTACCCTTCCAGTGCGGGCGCTGCTGTTCACTGTCGATATGAAACGTGAATCCAATCGCGCCGGCCCGTTTGAGTTCTTCAATAAAGGGTCGGTTGTTTTCCAGTTTGATACCGTTCGTCAGGATGAGCGGTTTCATCTTCCGCTGTCGGATGTAGGCAATGATGTCGAGAATATCAGGGTGAATCAGGGGTTCGCCGCCGGCAATCGAAATATTGTCGCAGTTGCGAAGTTTTTGCAGCAGGTCAATTTCTTCCTTGATCTGGTCGAGTGATTTGTGGCCCTCCATGCCGTTGATGCGATAACACCCCCGGCAGTAGGTGTTACATTTATCCGTCACCTCCAGCCAGCCAATCGGGTTATCATTCTTCGACCAGGGGAAACGGTACATATTGGTGTGCGACAGAGACATCTTTTCCTCTTTCTGCTTTTGCTTTGCAAATCAGCGTCTGCCCGCCCCCTCAAATTTGTTTAGCCACACTAAATAAATATACCGCGCTGGTTACGGGCTGTCTCATACAGCCGGTGAACAAGTGTCTTTTTTCGGGTTTTCGGCTGACCAATATCAGGGGTTTGTCGCTGTGGGATCGAGGTTGCAGGTCGTGCTTGTTTTCGTCTGGGAACCTGCTGCGGCAGCTTTGGCAGGTTGGCTGATCGCTTCAGGCGAGGCAGGTCGCCAACCTGGGCCAGCGCTGTTATGATTATGATTGTGCAGTTTCCGAGAGGAACTGGCACAGGGGAAATCATGGTCAGCCGGACGTGAGTGAAAAGGATGGGCGATGCAGGAATTTGTCGTCACAGCGCCGCGCCAGATTAGCTTTCGTGAGTATACTGAACCGCCGTTGGAGCCAAACGACGTGCGGGTTCGCGCGATAGTCAGCGGAATTAAACATGGCACCGAAATGACGCTCTATCGCGGCCAGTCCCCTTTCCTCAACAAGATGTTTGATCCCACCTATCGCATGTTCATGCCCCGCGAAAGCCAGAGTCAGTTTCCCATGAATCTCGGTTCCTGGCTGGTGGGTGAAGTCATCGAAGCAGGAAGCGCGGTCACACGTTTTAAAGTGGGTGACAGAGTGCATGGCGGTATGTCTCACCGCCCGACCAATGTGCGCCCTGAAGAGACGCTGTATCCATTGGCAAAGGACATGAAACCGGAAACGGCGCTGTTCACCGACCCGGCCATTTTTGCGCTTGGGGCTGTACACGACGCCCAGATCAAGGTCGGGGATCGGGTCGCCATATTTGGCATGGGGGCACTCGGACTGCTGGCGGTGCAGATTGCCCGATTGAGCGGCGCTGAGGCCATTTTTGCGGTGGACACCATTGACGCCCGGCTGGAACTGGCCCACGCGTTCGGGGCCGAAGCGGGATTCAACCCGGCGCGCTGCGACCCCGCCCTGGAGATCAAGAACCTGACCGGGAAGAAGGGGGTGGATGTGGCGATTGACATTTCCGGCGCGTACCCGGCGCTGCATACGGCGATACGCTGCATTCAGATGTGCGGGCTGGTGGTCTCGGCCAGCTACTTCAGCGGCACGCCGCAGATCGAACTGGGCGCGGAGTGGCATCACAACCGCCCAACCTTCATATCCAGTATGCCGGTCTGGGGCAATCCT
This sequence comes from uncultured Anaerolineaceae bacterium, assembly GCA_964552425.1. Lineage (GTDB taxonomy): Bacteria > Chloroflexota > Anaerolineae > Aggregatilineales > Phototrophicaceae. Next base: position 6,344 of record CAZKIB010000160.1, read on the forward strand.
CACCGCTGTCACCCGTTGTGGGATTTGAAGCGTATCGAAACAACAGCCCTGCGCCTTCTGGAAACCGGGCGACTGATCACTGACCCAATCATCGGCAGACGTTTCCGCTACGAAGATGCGGCACAAGCCTACCAGTTTGTCGACCAGCATCCTGAAGAAACCATCAAGACCCTGCTCTACTATGAAGGGGCTGCTGAGTAAACATTGAGGACGGTTATGTCAGACATCCATACCGCCCACGATCACCTCGTTGCCGGGCAAGCAGCGCTAAAAAAAGCAGCCTGGGCTGATGCCAGATCAGCCTTCGAGAATGCGATAACCACAATCGAGACACCCGAAGCGCACGATGGACTTGGCATTGCGCTCTGGTGGCTTAACGAAATCGACGCCGCCCATCATCATCGAACCCTGGCTTACAAGGGCTTCAAGGAAAATGGCTCTGCTGGGCGCGCCGCTTTGATCGCTTGCTGGCTGGCGCGCGAGCAGATTTTCCTCAACAGCAATTTCCCGGCGATGCAGGGCTGGTTTGCGCGCGCAGAACGTCTGATTAATCAACAGGGGTCAGACCTGGAGCAGGCCTGGTATTCGATCCTGCGCGCTTCCATGCTGGCGAAACCCGATGAAATGGTATCGATAGCAGCGCAAACGATTAATACTGCCCGCGAGGTTGAGAATAGTGATCTCGAAGCCTTTGCGCTGGCTTTTTATGGGCAGGCACTGGTTACGCTGGGGCGCGTTGGTGAAGGTATGTTCAGTCTTGACGAAGCCATGACAATGGCTATGGGCGGAGAAATCACGGACTTTACGATTCGCAGCGAGATTTTCTGCGTGATGCTGTCAGCCTGTGAAGTTGCCGGTGATCTGGTTCGCAGTGACCTGTGGTGTCAGATCGCAACAGAGTTTGCTCAACGTTATAGCTGCCCATTCCTATCCGCCTATTGCCGCACCGCATATGGTGGATTGATGACTGCGCTGGGACGCTGGCAGGATGCCGAGGCAGCGCTCGTGCAGGCGATCCAGGCGTTCGAGCGCGGTCATAAGGGTCTGCGTGTTCATGCGGTCATCAAACTCGCCGATCTGCGGGTTTGTCAGGGGAAAATTGAAGAAGCTGAAGTGATGCTCGAAGGCCTGGAAGATCAGGAGGCTGCAATCATTCCCCTGGCACGGCTGTGTATGCAGAAAGGTGAAACAGCGCTTGCCAAAGCGATTCTGGAGCGGGCGCTTCCAGATTCTTCTGCCTATGCCCTTCACCATCTTCCGGCACTATTGCTGCTGGTGGAGGTTTTGCTCATGATGAGTGATCTGGAGGGCATTCAGCGGGTCGCCGCTCAGCTAACGGCCTTGGCAAAGCAGGCAGACAGCGCACTGATAACGGCGCAAATTGAATTCACAAAAGGCAGGGTTAGCTTTGAGACAGGCGATTTCGTCGCGGCGAAGGCCAGTTTCAATGCGGCTTTGGAACAATTGCAGTCCTACGAACAATCTTTGCTGGCCGGGCAGGTCAGGCTGAAGATGGCGCAGATGCTACAGGAGAGCGATCCGGTTGGCGCGGTGGCCTGGGCGAAAGGTGCTCTTGCCACGTTCGAACGCATCGGAGCGGCGCACGATGCGGCTGAGGCTGCGGGTTTGCTGCGCCAGCTTGGGGTTGCGCGCGGCTCTGTGCCACGATTGCAGAAGCTGCTTACGCAGCGAGAAACCGAAGTGGTGTCCCTTATGGCCCTGGGCCTGACCAACCGCGATATTGCAGAACGGCTGGTAATCAGCGCCAAAACTGTCGAACATCATGTCAGCCGAATCCTGGACAAATTGAACCTGCGCAGCCGGGCAGAAGTCGCCGCGCTGGCAGCAAGCGGAAAGCTCACCGGCATCATTGAGTAAGGTTCAGGAAAAAATAGGGGATACAAATAGGGGATGTCCCCGACGTTCTGGGCATCCGTTTTGTTTATCATCATTTCAGTATATCTATAGGGACCGATTGAAATGATGGACGAAAAGCAGATGAACGCTGTCTTACTGGAAAAAACACAGGGACGGGCACTCTGGCACTTGGGCGCACTGCTCACCTTTAAGGCCCTGGGTACAGAGACTCATGAACAGTTCTGGGCACTGGAAGGGCTGGCGGACCGGAACATGGCGGTACCACTGCACGTTCACAGCCATGAAGACGAACTCTGGTTCGTCCTCGAAGGTGAAATTCGTTTCATTATCGGGAGCGAAACCCGCATTGGTGGACCCGGGATGTTTGTTTATATCCCGCGTAACCTGCCTCACACGTTTCAGATTCTTTCGGAAACAGCACGCTGGTTTGGTATCGGCACACCGGCAGGGCTAGATCAGTGGTTTTTCGA
>CAZKIB010000160.1:8730-14592 GCA_964552425.1 uncultured Anaerolineaceae bacterium
ACCAGCCCCCCGAATATCGAGATGATCGTCGCCAGCCTCAAAGCCTATGGCACCGAAACGCTGGGGCCGCCACCCGGCATAGACGGATGACACACCCAGAGCGGAAGCAAAGCGCCTGTACGGGCGCTTTTGCATTTATACAGACCATGTGTGAACCGCATTTTGCACAGCCTCAACGAGTTGCAAACGACAAATATCACCTCATCCGAATGTTCTAGTGGCTATTCAAGCACTTGCTTCAGCGTAGTTGCACTTTTTCTCAAGGCTGCATCCGCATTCAGTATTTACTACCGCCCTTCTCTCCAGATGTCCATGAGGCGCTTCACGCACCAGTTTCTTCTAAACTATCCGCATCCTCATATGTCCCTGAATATTTGGGCAACAGTGAAGATCAAGCGGATGATCGTTTACCAGCGAGCTTATCTGTAGCTCTGACTGCACACAAACCGCGTTTTCGCATACCTGACAGATGCTACATGTCACATAGCTTGTCGTGTGAGCAGTGCTACGATTGCATCAGAGAAGCTAATCTAAAGCTGAGTGTATGGATGGATAACCAAAGCACGATTCATACGCTACCCATGAGAGTGGTGTACACGGCAGCACGGACACGCCCCGGCGGCCTTTATCAGAATGAAGCTCAGGAACGCCTTCAGCACTACGGTCAGAATACGATACGTGAAATCAAGCGTAAGCCCCTCGTTTTCAAACTGGCGTCCAATTTCACACATCTGATGGCACTGCTGCTGTGGGTCGGTGGCATTGTTGCGCTGATGGCCCAGTTACCGCAGATCGCCATTGCCATCTGGATGGTCAACATCATTAATGGCAGCTTTAGCTTCTGGCAGGAATTCAAAGCCGAAAAGGCAACCGAAGCGCTCCGCAACCTGTTGCCACACTACGTCCGCGTATTGCGTGACGGACAGGAACAGCGCATTCTGGCGGAGACACTCGTCCCTGGCGACATCATGCTGCTGACCGAAGGCGATCATATCTCTGCTGACGCCCGGCTGGTAGAGGCCGAAGAATTGAAGTGCGACCAATCCACGCTCACTGGCGAATCCCATCCCGTTCGCAAAATTAGCGACGCTGTGCTGCAAACCAATCTCTCCCCTTCCGAATTACCCAATCTGGTGTTCGCCGGGACGAATGTGGCTGCCGGGACAGGCAAAGCCGTGGTGTTTGCGACGGGGATGAACACCGAATTCGGAACAATCGCCAACCTGACGCAGAGCGTGGGCGATGAACCCAGCCCACTGCAAAAAGAAACCGTCGTTGTTACACGGGTGATCACGGCAATTGCAGTCGGTGTCGGTGTACTCTTTTTTGTGCTGGCGCTGCTCCTGGCCCGGATGAACCTCTCCGAAAGCTTTATTTTCGGGTTGGGGATGATCGTCGCGTTCGTGCCGGAGGGCCTGCTGCCAACCATCACACTCTCACTGGCGATGGGTGTGCAGCGCATGGTCAAACGCCATGCACTGGTTAAACGGCTCTCTGGTGTGGAAACACTCGGCTGCACAACGGTCATCTGCACCGACAAGACCGGCACACTCACGCAGAACGAGATGACTGTGCGTGACTTATGGGTAGATGGCTGCCGGCTGACCGTCACAGGCGTCGGTTACGCCCCGGAAGGTCAGATCCTTGATGGCAGAAAACCCATATCGAACCCGGTTAGTGGCGATCTGCGCCAACTCCTCCTCGCGGCTGCCCAATGCAATAATGCCCGGCTTGTACCGCCAAACGCAGAGTCGGATCGCTGGATGGTTTTAGGCGACCCCACCGAAGCGGCGCTGCGAGTCGCCGCCATGAAGGGGGGGCTTGACCTGGAAGCAGAAGCCAAGCACACCCCTCGCCAGCGTGAACTGCCATTCGACTCTAGACGCAAGCGGATGTCTACTATCCATCGTGACGTCAGTGGCCGGGTCGCCTACGTCAAAGGTGCGCCCAGAGAAGTGCTGGCGTTGTGTACCCACACAGGCACAAACGGGCATGTCGAACCACTCGGCGCAGAGCGGCGAGAGCAAATCCTGAAGGCTAACGATGATTATGCGCGGGGCGGCCTGCGTGTGTTAGCAGTCGCTCAACGTGAGATTCCAGATACTTTCAGCGGTTCCAGTGAGATGACTGCGGAGACCATCGAACGCGACCTGACATTTATCGGGTTAATTGCGATGATGGATCCGCCGCGCCCTGAAGTGGCGGAAGCGGTGAACAAATGCCATCGCGCAGGGGTCCGTATCATCATGATTACCGGGGACTACGGCTTAACGGCGGAGAGTATCGCCCGCCGCATCGGAATCATTCAAGGCGATCATTCCCGCATTGTAACTGGAGCCGATCTGGAAGTGATGACAGATGAGGTGTTAAAAGAAACCTTGCAAAGTGAGGTCATCTTTGCCCGCGTCGCCCCGGAGCATAAACTGCGCGTGGTCAGTGCCTTGCAGGAATTGGGCCAGGTCGTCGCCGTCACGGGTGACGGTGTGAATGACGCCCCAGCGCTTAAAAAGGCTGATATTGGCGTGGCGATGGGAATAGCCGGAACGGACGTCGCCAAAGAAGCCGCCGACATGATCCTGACCGACGACAATTTTGCCTCGATTGTGAACGCTATCGAGGAAGGCCGCGCTGTTTATGCCAATATCAAGAAGTTCATGACCTACATCTTCACCAGTAATACACCGGAGGCTATACCTTTTATTGTCTTTGCCTTCAGTCAGGCACGAATTCCCCTGGCACTCAACATTATGCAGATTCTTGCGATTGATCTGGGTACGGATATGGTTCCCGCACTGGCGCTGGGAACAGAGCTGCCTGAACCGGGCATCATGGACAAACCCCCGCGCAATCTCGAAGAGCATCTCATCACGCCGGCCATTCTGCTGCGGGCCTACCCCTGGCTGGGGACGATCCAGAGTCTGGCTGCGATGGCCGCTTTTTACTTTTTATATTGGACAAATGGCTACTGGGGGCAGTGGGTAGACCTGCCCAACAAGGGTGAGCTGTATCGGGCAGCGACGACTATGACACTGGCAGCGGTCGTTGCCGCACAGATTGGCAATGTTTTCGCCCAACGCACCGAGCGCATCTCCGTATTCCGCATAGGTCTATTCAGCAACCGGCTGGTATGGATTGGAATCGCTGTCGAACTGGCGCTGATCTTTCTCATCGTTTACATTCCGTTTTTGCAGAACATCTTTGGCACCGCCGCGCTTCCACCGCAATATTGGCTGTTTTTGCTGACCTGGACACCTGCGCTGCTGGTGGCCGACGAGCTGCGCAAGCTGCTGCTGCGCCGCTGCGAGATGAGGAGGTAGTGGATGTTATTCATTGTGATCGGATGTGGTCGAGTAGGGGCAGGGCTGGCGCAAAATCTGAACCAGCGTGGTCACGCCGTAACGGTGGTGGACAGCGATCCCGATGCGTTCGAACCGCTTGGCCCGGCGTTCAAGGGGCACAAAGTCGTCGGGATCGGCTTTGATCGCAGCGTACTGTTAAGCGCGGGTATCGAGCGTGCTGATGGACTTGCTGCCGTAACCGCCAGCGACGAAACCAATGTGGTCACGGCTCAGGTCGCGCGGCAGGTCTTCCACGTCCCCAAAGTCGTCGCCCGCGTCAATCATCCGCGCCAGGCCGCCATCTATCACCGTCTGGGGCTGCAAACCATCGCACCGACGACATGGGGGATCAGCCGTATCGCCGACCTGCTCTGTCATTCACAGTTGGATACCATCATCAGTCTGGGCAATGGTGAAGTGGACATCATGCAGGTCGAAATCCCTCCGGCGTTAGTTGGGAAGTCTGTACGAGAGCTTACGGTCCTGGGTGAGATCACTGTCGTGGCGATCACCCGCAGCAGCAAAGCCTTCCTGCCCATGCAAGGCACTGTTTTTGAGGTTGGCGACCAGGCACACATCGCTGTGATGAACAGTGCATCGGAACAATTGAGTGCGCTGCTGGGATTGGGATAGGAGGTGGGCTATGAACGTGCTCGTCGTCGGGGGTGGGAAAGTGGGTATGCACCTGGCAGGACTGCTGCTGGCAGGCGGTCATCGGGTCAGGGTCATCGAAATCCGTACAGAAAAGGTCCGCACACTACAGAACGAACTTCCGGCTGAGGTCGTTGTACAGGGCAGCGGTACTGATCCCAATATACTCGAATCGACGGGTATCTCCCAGTCACAAGTCGTAGCCGCTGTCACCGGGTCGGATGAGACGAACCTGGTAGTCGCCAGTCTTGCGCGCTTCGAGTTCAACGTGCCGCGCATCATTGCCCGCGTCAACAATCCGAAAAACGCCTGGTTGTTCACGCCACAGATGGGTGTGGATGTGGCATTGAATCAGTCCGACCTGATCGCGCACCTGATCGCTGAAGAAATGTCGTTAGGCGATATGATGACGCTGCTCAAACTGCGCAAGGGGCAGTACTCCTTGGTCGAGGAGAAAGTTCACCCCAATGCTGCTGCCGCAGGAAAGGCAATATGCAACCTGAATTTGCCTTCGGAATGTGTCCTGTCTGCCATTATACGGGAAGGACAGTTGATTATTCCTCATGGGGAGACCGTCCTGCTTGCCCATGATGAGGTACTGGCGCTGGTCCACAGTACACAAATGGAGCATCTCGCCAATCTGCTGGGGAACAGGGATGGGTAAAATTTCACAAGCTTATTACACAGTTTGAAGGGACATCTCACCAGGGCAGACCACACTTCGATCAGCCTGCTGTAGAAGTGAGTGAGCCATTCTGCGCCCGGTCTTCTGCCCGACACGCACAAAACTTAACGGGCCTCCCAGATGGGTTCGCCCTTCAGAATTCGGCTGATCTGGTCCGAAAAACGCTCCATGTCCAGCGGCTTGGCGATGAACCCGGAAAATCCCAGCTTTTTTGTCCGGGTAATCTCGGCAGTATGCACCGTACAGGCCACAATGGGCACACTGGTTTCCAGGTATTGCCGGAGAACTTCGACAATCTCGTAACCATCACGTTTGGGCATTTCCAGATCAAGCAGGACCAGATCAATTCTCTTCAGTTCCTGTAAAGTGCTTTCTAAAACGTTTGTGTCGGTAATGGCAGTATAAGCGATATTTTCCCGATCCAGAAACCGTTCCATGATATACACATTGTAGGCGTCGTCGTCAATAATCACCGCATGTCGATTATCCATTGCTCCATCCTCCAGAAGCTCACTTCGTATTCCAGATTTGTTCTCCATGCAAGATTCGATCCAGAACATGTGGGAATGTATCATAATTGATTGGCTTGGCAATCACGCCATCAAAACCAACTTCTCGCAGCCGGCGCACTTCTTCGTACATAACGCTGGCCGTCAGCGCGATGACGGGAGTCGCAGCGTGATCCTTACTCTGGCGGATCATCCTGAGCATCTCAAATCCGTCAATCGGTTCCATGTGAATATCCAGAAAAATCACGTCCAGCTTATGGGAGAGGTTTTCCAGATTCTGCTGAAAATGGGCACTGGTTTCAAACATCGTCAGGTCGCGATAGCCCAGGCCGCGCGTCAGGAGTGTCTTCATCACTTCGCGGCTCAGCTCATCATTCTCCACATACAGAAAAACCGGTTCGGCCATACCTTGCGCTTTCTTGAATTTTGTTAAATCGTCGGTGTAAGAGTGGTTTCCAGCGGCAGAGCGACGTAAAAAGTTGCGCCTTCCCCCAAAGCGCTTTCCACCCACACCCGGCCGCCATGCGCCTCGGCCAGCCGCCGGGAAATGGGCAGTCCCAGGCCAGTACCTTCACCTTTGCGCAGGCCATCTTTGGTCTGCCGAAAGGCTTCAAAGATGACAGCGTGATTTTCAGGCGCGATTCCTGATCCTGAATCGGTAATCGAGATGATGATTTCT
>CAZKIB010000160.1:14686-15462 GCA_964552425.1 uncultured Anaerolineaceae bacterium
ACGATTTGCTGAATGCGCTGGGCATCACAGGTCAGCGTCGGCAAATCCGGCTCAATCTCACAAACAATTTTGACAGGTTTGCCGGGCAGCAGACTTTGAGCCGTATCCACAGCGGAACAAACGATGGTCTCAATATTCTGATCCACCTCAACGAACAGCTCCAGAGAGCCGGTTTCGATCTTGGAAATATCCAGCACATCATTAATCAGCTTCAAGAGGTGTTTGCTGCGGTCCTCGACTTTGCGAAGAATATCCTGCTGCTCGCTGTTAACCGGCCCGTACATGCCCAACCCAACGAATTTGGTCAGGTTAATAATGGCATTCAGGGGCGTGCGCAGTTCATGAGACACACTTGCCAGAAACATGGATTTCACCTGACTGGCGCGTTCCGCCTGTTCGCGGGCCGCTTGCAGGCTGACCTCGCGCTGCTGGATAGCATTTGCCATATCGTTAAACGCAGTTGCCAACTGCCCGACTTCATCGCTGGTGTTGGCCGGCGCGCGCTCATCATATTGTCCGCTGGTCATCACCCTGGCAATGCGGCGCAGTTTGTTCAGCGGGCTGATCATCGTTCGATAAATGTTGACATAGATGATCGCAAGCGCAAACACCGTCAGGGCAATAAACACAGTGATGGTATTCAGTAAAGTGCTGTTCTGGAACACAAAGATTTCTTCCAGTTCTACCAGAATCATAATCACAGCCGGAGAATGATCGCCGTTCGCCAGCAAGGGGGTATAAGCTACCGTGTGCGGCACGCCGCGTTCACCCAGGAT
>CAZKIB010000160.1:15472-15722 GCA_964552425.1 uncultured Anaerolineaceae bacterium
CAAGCCGTTATGGACCACGGTCTGGCCCTGTCCCGCGGCCTCTACCGACTGGGGTTCAACCCGAATGCCATTTGTCAGCACCGGGCTGATGGCCTGGTTATTCCCCGAACGGACGATCAGATTTTCGTCGTAGATCAATCCGAGATGGATTCCCTGCCTGCCGAATATCAGACTGTCCAAAAAATCCCGGCTGATCTGTCGACTCATCTGGATCGCGCCCAGGCGATTGCCCGTGCCGCTCACCACAGGC
>CAZKIB010000161.1:0-1376 GCA_964552425.1 uncultured Anaerolineaceae bacterium
GCGCAATCAGGGTTTGCTCAGGGACGACCATCGCTTTTCGAACCTGCTCAGCCGTGAAGCGCTGTTTGTGCTGAACAACGTCATTTTTGTGGCGCTGTTTCTGGCGATCTTCTGGGGCAGCTTCGGCGCGCCCATCGTCTCCGAATTGTTTCTGGATACCAATATTACCCTCGGCCTCGATTATTTCATGCAGGTGACACCGCCGCTGTTCGCCGCGCTGTATCTGCTGATGGGCATCGCGCCGCTTTCAGCCTGGGGTGCAACTTCTGTGAGCCGGCTGGGACGCGCGCTGATCGTGCCGCTCATTCTGACAGTAATTTTCGTGGCCCTGTTCGCGCTTGGCGGCATGAGCGAACCTGTCGCGCTGCTGGCGTATGGGCTGGTCAGCCTGGCCGGGTTTGTCGCCCTGTACGAAATCTATCGCGGGGCGGCGGCGCGGCATCGCACCATCGGCGAAAGCTGGCCGCGCGCGGTGCTGGCCCTCTTCGGGCGCAACCGGCGGCGCTACGGCGGCTACATCATCCATCTGGGCGTGACGGTCATCGGCATCGGTGTGATCGGCAGCACCCTGTTCCAGCAGGAAACCCAGCAGACCATCGGTTTAGGGGAGACCCTGGCCGTCAGCGATTATCAACTGCGCTATGACAACTTCACCGAAGCGGTAGCGACGGATGGCCGCATCATGCAGATCGCGGATGTGACCGTCCTGCGCAACGGCCAGGAAATCGCGCAGATGCGCCCGCGCATTGATGTGTACCCGGATCAACCCATGACGATTGCCGGGGCGCACAGCACTCTGGAAAATGACTTTTACGTCCTGCTGGTTGGCTGGGAAGAAGTCAGCCACTCGACAGCGACCTTCAAAGTGTTTATCAACCCGCTGGTGAATCTGGTATGGTGGGGCGGGCTGGTACTGATCCTCGGCACGTTCATCGCCGCCTGGCCGCTGGAAACGCCGGTCCAGGTGCAACAGGAAGCGCGCAGCAGCAAACGCGCGAGGGCAGCGTTATGAAACGTCTTGTGATGCTGATGATAATTACAGTCCCAGTCCTGTTGGCTGCCCTGCCTGCCGCCGCGCAGGAGCGGGTCGTCACCGATGACGAAGTCAACGTCATCGCCGGGAAACTGTACTGCCCGGTTTGCGAGAATATCCCGCTGGATGTCTGCCCGACGCTGGCCTGTGAGGAATGGCGTGAGGAAATCCGCACGCAGCTTGCCAGCGGCATGACCGAAACCGAAGTGATTAACGATTTTGTGCTGCGCTATGGGGATCGGGTGGTCGGCACGCCGCAGGACCCGATGCTGCGCGCCCTCTCGCTGATTACACCCTGGCTGCTGGGTGCAGTCGCGGTGCTGGCGGCGTTATACACCTTTGC
>CAZKIB010000161.1:1488-2108 GCA_964552425.1 uncultured Anaerolineaceae bacterium
AGTCGCGCGGCGCTGAAATTCTCACAAGCCCAACCCGCTGGAGGAGCGCATCGCGATGCGCCCATGTAGAGTGAAACGACATGACTGACGCAAATATCCCCATTCTGGAACACGAACAGGCCCCTCCACGCCGGGGTGGACTCGGCCCTGGCGCAATCGTGCTGCTGATCGGCATCGTCGCGGTAGTGGCGGTGTTCGGGTGGGCGCTGGCCCGCCGCAACGAAACGCAGCCGACCACTGGCCTGGCCCCGGATTTCACACTGACAACCTTCGCCGGGGACGAGGTGCGCCTGTCCGACCTGCGCGGCAAGATCGTCGTCGTCAATTTCTGGGCAAGCTGGTGTGTGCCCTGCCGGGTGGAAGCGCCGGATTTGCAGCGCGTGCATGAGCGCTATCAGGATCGCGGGGTGGAAGTGATCGGCATCGCTTATACCGACACCGAAAGCAACGCGCTGGCGTTTATCGACGAATTCAACATGACCTACACCAACGGCCCGGACCTCGGCACGCGCATTTCATCACGCTACAACATTCAGGGCGTGCCGGAAACTTTCGTGGTCGACCAGGCCGGCAATGTGGTCAAATTCATTTACGCGCCCACCAGCGAAGTCGAACTGAGC
>CAZKIB010000161.1:2176-2444 GCA_964552425.1 uncultured Anaerolineaceae bacterium
TCTGCTGCTGCTGGCTGTCACGGCGGCGCTGGTGGCTGTGCCGCTGCTGAAACGTGACAGTGACCACTCGGCAGATTCACTTCACATTCAGAAACAGCGCGAACGGCTGCTCATTTATTACGAGCGGGTGCTGACCAACCTGCGCGATCTGGATGAAGACCACATGACCGGCAAGATGCCCGATGACGCCTATACCGCCGAGCGGGAAGAGTGGATGCTGCGCGGCATTCAGGTTCTCAGAACGCTGGAAGACCTGGACGATCACAGT
>CAZKIB010000161.1:2454-5109 GCA_964552425.1 uncultured Anaerolineaceae bacterium
GGTACGCGACGAAGCCGCTGTGGATGAAGCCATTGACGACGCTATCGAAGCGGCGATTGCAGCCCGCCGCAAGGCTGCCCGATCCGCTTCATAAGCGCGGTAAGGGTTGTTCGTGAACAACCCGTTTGTGAACGGCCCGCTGCGCGCATCTCAGATTATTTCTTCGATACCACCCAGGATTAAAACGCATGTCACCAGCCATACCCCTGCGCCGCGCGCTGCCCATCCTGCTGCTTCTGCTGGCCGCGTGCAGCGGGCTGGCCGGTGAGCCGGACATAATCGCGACAGTTCCCCCACGCACCGCGCCACCGCCCGAACCCAGCTTTCCCGCCCAGCCGCCAGACATCGCCGCTGGGGCACAGATTTTCGCGGAAAGCTGCACGCGCTGTCATGGCGCAGGCGGGGCCGGGGATGGCGAACTGGTTCGGACGGGCCAGGTGGGTGATCCGCGTAACTTCACGCTGCCCGACTTCGCCCGTGTGCAGACGCCGCAGCAGTGGTTCAACACCATCACCAACGGACGCCTCGAATTATTGATGCCGCCCTGGGGCGATTCGCTCAGCGCAGCGCAGCGCTGGGATGTGGCGCTGTACACTTACACCCTGCATTACACGCCGGAGCAGATCACGCGCGGGGAGCAAATCTGGACAGCGGGCTGCGGTGATGCCTGCGATTCGCTGGCCGGTATCGGCCCGCTGGCTGATCTGGAAGTCATGGCAGCGGTCAGTGATGCCCAACTGCGTGCCGCCCTGCCGGCCTCCATCAGCGCTGAAGACGACGCCTGGGCGGCAGTAGCCTACCTGCGGACGCGCGCGCTGCAAAACGCCGGTCTGATCGGTCAACAGATTATTCCATCCGAAGCCACGCAGGAAACGCAGTCGGTGGAAGTGCCGCCTGTTGTACAGACTCAGGAAGTCGTCAGCGGCGAAGCCGGCGCGGTGGTCGGCCAGGTGAGCAACGGCACAGCCGGCGGCGATTCACCGGCGGGTCTGAATGTGCGCCTGTTCCGCTGGGACAGCTCCTTCAACCCACTGGAACCCATTTCAACAACGGTCAGCGCCGACGGGAATTTCAGCTTCGACGGCATCGAAATTGACCCCACCTTTTCCTATGCGGTGGCGGTGGATTACCGCGATAACCGCTTCATCAGCGACTTTCTGCGCGGCACAGCCAACCCGCTGGCGCTGCCCGTGACAATCTACGAACCCACCGAAGACCCGTCGGTCATCTCCATCGTCGGCATTGTCAACCAGATGACAGCGGTAGGCAACGGCGTCCAGGTTGTGCAGGTCATCAATTTCCAGAACAATTCGGATCGTTTCTACACCACCAGTGACGAGGTTGTGGATGGGCGCGCCGCCTCGGTGATTATCAGTCTGCCGCCGGGATCGGCTGTGCTGGGTTTTCCCAGTGACGAACAGCGCTTCATCGTGTCGGAAGATCAGACTACCGTCGTGGATACCCTGCCGGTGCTGCCCAATCAGGATCACATTGTCCAGTTGGTCTATCTGGTCCCCTACGAAGGCGATGCCATCATCGAACAGCCGCTCAATTATCCGCTCGATGGACAGGTGCGGCTGCTGCTGCGCCCCGATACGCTGGAAGTCATCAGCGAACAGCTCGCCCCGATTGGCGCGCAGGTCGTCGGCGAAAACACCTACAAGGGTTACGGCGGAACCCTTCAGCTTGGCGCAAGCGATGCGCTCAGTTTTGAGCTGCGCGGCGCGCCCGCCCCGGCAGCGGCCCAGCTTGAGCAGCCCCAGGTCGTCACATCCAACAATCTGCTGCTCATCGGCGGGCTGGTACTGGTGGTTCTGGGCGCGGTGATCGGCGGGCTGTACTTTGTCTACCGGGGACGCGGGACACAGGCTATTTCCAAACGCGACGAAAAACTCATAGACGCGCTGGCCCGGCAGATCGCCGAACTGGACGAGGCTCACGAAAAGGGGGAGATCAACCACGATCTTTACCGCCGCCAGCGCAAACAGCTTAAAGACCGGCTGGCCGAGATTATGGGTGTGGATGATGAGTGAGAACCCTGCCCTGATCGAAATTCGCGGGCTGGCAAAAGCCTATGACCTGCTGGTGGTGCTGCGCAGGCTGGACCTCGACATTCAGCGCGGCGAGTTTGTGGCCCTGCTCGGCCCCAACGGCAGCGGAAAATCCACCTTATTGCGGCTGCTGGCCGGCCTGACACGGCCCACCGCCGGGACCATTCGAGTGGGCGGGTGGGAACTGCCCGGCGAGGCGGCAGCGGTGCGCGCGCAGATCGGCATGGTCAGCCACAAAAGCCTGCTGTATGAAAATCTGACCGCGCGTGAGAACCTGCGTTTTTTCGCCCGGCTGTACCACCTCAACCCGGCAGAACGCGACGCCCGAATGGACGACCTGCTGCGGCGGGTGGGGCTGTATAAACGCGCCGACAGCCTGGTGCGCACCTTTTCACGCGGGATGCAGCAGCGCCTGAGCATCGCCCGCGCCCTGCTGCCGGACCCGGAAGTCCTGCTGTTTGATGAACCTTATACCGGGCTGGACCCGGACGCCGCGCAGACACTCGATAACGTGCTGCTTCAGGCGCATGAGAGCCGCCGCACCATCATCATGACTACGCACGAACTGGAGCGGGCCGCGCGCCTCGCCAGCCGTGTGCTGATT
>CAZKIB010000161.1:5136-15712 GCA_964552425.1 uncultured Anaerolineaceae bacterium
TATGACGCGCCCGCCAGCCAGCTATCCCCGGCGGAACTGGCCGCACAGTACACGGCAGTCGCCCAATGAAAACACCCTTCTGGCAGGCGGCCCTGTCGATCACCCGCAAGGACCTGCGCGCCGAACTTCGCAGCCGGGAACTGGTCAATACGATGGGCCTGTTCGCTCTGTTGAGCATCCTGATCTTCAGCTTCGCGCTGGAACTGGACCGCGTGGCCCGGCAGGAATCGGTCAGTGGTGTGCTGTGGGTGACGGTGGTCTTCGCCAGCATTCTGGGCCTGAACCGCAGTATGGCGATGGAACGCGAACAGGGCAGCCTGGACGCGCTGCTGATGGCCCCGATCAGCCGGGCAGCGATTTTTGGGGGCAAGCTGCTCGGCAATTTCATTTTCACGCTGATCGTCGGGCTGGTGCTGCTGCCGCTGATGAGCGTGCTGTACAACCTGCCGCTGGTGCAGCCCTGGATTCTGGTCGTGCTGCTGCTGGGCATCGCCGGGTTTGCGACGGTGGGCACACTGCTGGCGACCATGACCGTGCAGACCCGCGCACGCGAATCGCTGCTGCCTATCGTCATGCTGCCCATTACCCTGCCGGTGCTGCTGGCGTCGGTGCGCGCCTCTACCGCCATTCTCAATAACGCGCCGCCGGCCGATTGGATCGCCTGGCCGCAGCTTCTGGTGGTGATTGATGTGGTCTACCTGACGCTGTGTTTTCTGCTGTTCGAGTATGTGATTGAAAGTTAGTGCCCCGTGCTGAGTGTCTGGTGGATAGAATCAGTTGGGAAACGTGATGAAAACAGCTCACGCAGTGGGTGATAATCTCACTGTTGAGATGGATTGTAGTCGTTTCGGGGGAGCCAGTCAGCACGTCAGCTTATGCCGCCGATTAAAATCGACGGCAAGGCAAGACAAGTCCCGCTGGGACTAGGGCAGTAGGGCAGCGGAGCCGGAATCCCGCAGGGATTTGGTGTACGTTGCCGGATACTTCAGTGTCCGGCACGAAGAAGTGCATAACGCGCCCTAAGCGCTTTTTCTGGTAATTTTCTGTAGATACGCTAAGATTTTTGGAGATTTTGTGGAGGCTTGAAACCAACATGAGCGCAGTCCAGAATGTATCCTCACAGAGTTCGTCCGCCGGGCAGCGCGCCGGAATCGCCACATGGCCGCCCCTGCTGCGTATTCTCACTGTCGCCACGATCATCGGGGTGCTCATCGCGCTGTATATGGGACTGGCGTTCGCCGGGACCGATGTGACGCAGGGCGACGTGCAGCGCATCTTTTACATTCACATGCCGTCGTTTTTCGGCGCGTTTGTCGCCTTCGGCGCGGCAGTCGTGGGCGGCATCCAGTATCTGCGCACGCGCGCGGTCAAATGGGACACGCTGGCGCTGGCCGGGGTGGAAGTCGGGCTGGCGCTGTCTGTGGTCAATGTCGTGACAGGGGCGATCTGGGCGCGTCCGATCTGGAATACATGGTGGACCTGGGACCCACGCCTGACTTCAGCGGCCATCATGTGCCTGACATATGCGGCCTACCTGATGCTGCGTAACGGCATCGAAAACCCGGAACAGCGGCGGCGTTTCGCGGCGGTCTACGGCATTCTGGCGATTGTCACGGTCATTATGACCCTGGTCATCATTCGTATCCGGCCGGATACCATTCACCCGGCAGTGATCGGCCCCAGCGCGCAGAACGCCCAGGGCACATTTGAACTGGAAGCCACACGCGGCGTCGGCGCGGCGCTGGGCATGAATTTTCCAGTGTGGGCGCTGCTTGTGCCCGTGACCCTCATGTGGCATCGCATCCGCCTGCAAAACCGAGTCGAACAGGTCGAAGCCCTGAAAGCCGAAGTGCTGAACCAGTAATCTGTCGCAGCGAAAGTGATCGCAGGGGTACGGCGCTGTGCCCCTGCAAATAACCGGTTAACCATCTTTTGAAGGAGAACCTCATGCCCGATACTGGCGCCTATCTCATTCTCGGATTGGCCGCGACGACGGTTATCCTCGGCTTTCTGGTGGTCAGTCTGTTTACCCGCCACCGCAATGTCGAGCGCGATCTGGAACTGATTCACAAACTAGGGCAGGACGAATAACGATCAGGCGCACGACTCCCAGGTGAGGTTCAGATAGCTGCCCTCATAGCCAGGCGTGCGCCAGACATCTTCCCCCTGCGCCGTAACCACTTCCAGCGAAGCCTGTGTCCAGGCGACGGCCTGTGTGAAAGCCAGATGTTTGCTGTCCGGTGACCACAGCGGATCACCCAGGCCATATAACCTGCTGCGAACCTCCTGTCCCCACGAGCCATCCGCACTGGCGAGATACAGGCTCTCCCCATTCGGATGCCTGATCTTGAGGGCGGCGTAGCGCTGATCCGGCGAGAAAAAGGCGCTCCAAAGATCGTGTCGGCTGTACTCGACAGGCAGCACCAGCCGGTAGGCAGGTTTCCCGTCTGGCTGGTAGGCAGATAAACCGGCTCTGGATTCCACCTGCCAGAGAAACTGGAGCAGGCCTCCCTCATGGTTCAATTCACCAATCTCATCCAGTCCAGCAGCCAGCACGCGCGTGTCACCCGTTTTCAGATCGGCAATCTCCACGCTGTAACCTTCGCGCCGCTGGGCGATGAACGCCAGTTGGTCATCCGCCAGCCAGCGTACATCGCGCACATTCCAAAAAGCATCAGCCAGCAAATGGCGGTTGGAACCATCAGCCTGTGCCCAGGTCAGAAACACTTCGCGCCCGCCATCCACACCTCGCGCCCAGACCACCGCCGCATAACGACCATCCGGCGACCAGGTCACATTGCCGGTATCATCCGCACCCTCGACCAGTCCAAATTTTGTCCAGTCGAGGGTATCCAGCAGTTCGACTTTGCGCCCGGTTTCGAGCCGAGTCGTTTGAGAAACATAGCGGTTATTCGGCGAATAAACCGGTGGGTTGGGCATCTTAGCGGCGTGTTCCGTCACCGCCTGTGTGTCGAGCGCATATTCCATCAGCCGGTATTCATAAATCTCACCAACTTCCCAGGTCTCCTCGTACCACATCAGCGCGCTTGAATCGATCTGCCAGATGAGATCATCACTGATCAGCCAGCCACGAGGATCGAATGCGCGTCGTAGACGGAGAATATCGGGGTATGCCGTACCGTCTGCACCAAATACATGCACCAGGGTATGTTCATAATCCTGATCGGACGCCTGCTGCACGGCCAGCCAGCGGCCATCCGGCGACCAGTCCATGCGGTCAATCCAGGTCTCGGACAGCGGGAAACGCGGCTGGTGTTCCTGACCTGGCGTATACAAAGAAACATAGGCGTGTTGGTTATCAGTTGCCATCCAGACATACGCCAGTGTGTGGGTGTTTGGGGACCAGGCAAAATGGATGCTCAGGATACTGTCCGGCGGTCTGGGGACATCCAGTACACGCCCTTCTGCTGCCGACCATATTCGCAGACCCTGATAATCGGTGAAAGCAAAGTAAGCGCTGTCTGGCGACCAGCCATAAAAGATCAACCCGCCGCTCGGCTCCACCAGTGGAACCTCCAGCACCATTTCCAGACTGCTGATCTCAAAAATACGCATCCGATTGTCTTCTTCAATCATCACGTAGCGGTTGTCCGGCGACCAGTTCAGATTGTTCCAGACCCGCATACTGAGATCACCAGCCAGCAGTTCAGGTTCACGCGAGGCGGATTCAATAAACAACTGCTGTTCATTCTGGACAACTTCATACTGGCCGTTCGGGGATGATGCACGCCCGCTCATCCACTCGTAAGGCGATACCGGCGGTTGTTCGATAAAGGTGATTGTGCCCTGACGCATATCCACGCGCATATTGTTAAAATACAGGCAGGCGTAATCGGTTTCGACAGGACGAATCCAGGGGCCAGTAGAAACAGGCAGAGGCGGTGGTGTGGGCAGCGGGGCAGGTGTCGGTAAAACGGGTGGCTGTGGCGTGTCACTGCCCGGACGGGTGGCGATCACCCATAGCGCCGCTGCCTGCGCTCCAATCACCAATATACCGGCGACTGCATAGATGAGCGTCCGGTTCCGCATCCTGAACTCCTCAAAAGAACACTTTTCAATTGCGTGCATTGTAGCGGGGCTGCGGTTTGCAAACCCCGACGCGCGCCCGGCGTTCGCCTGCCGCCTGACCGACTCCGGGGCTATTGGCGGGAAAGCGCTTCGTGGCTATACTGGCCCTATGCGACGTTTTCTTGTGATGTTCATTTTCCTGCTGGCGGCCTGCCAGCCCACTGTCGTCACGACGGTTAATCAAGCGCCGACGGTGGTTCCCTTCCCGACCATGACCCCAGGCCGCTCCGTGCGTGGTATCCTGCCGACGGTGGTGGCTCTGTCGCTGGATGGTTCCAATCTGGCGAACCCGGCCACAGCCGTCGCGCTGGCGAACCGGCCCACCGCCACGCCGAATTACACCGTCTGCCCGCCGCCGGCCAGCCCGGCCCTCTCCACTGCGCCGGCCAGCGGGCGCGAAATGGCTGACGAAATCACGCGCTTTCTGTCCGCTGGCGGTTCCCCTACCGCGCTCGAAAGTGCCCTGCGCGACGATTGGGGCGTACTGGGTGAAACCGGCACAGTCCGCGCGAACATCGACTTTACGGGTGGTGGTGAGGCGGAGGTGATCGCGGCCTACAGTGTGCCGGGCGCGGGCGGCAGTCTGGTGGTGCTGGGCTGCGCGGAAGGGCGTTATATCAAGCTCTACGAAGCCGATACTGCCGGCACGCCGCAGATTGTCCACACCGGCGAACTCAACGCTAACGGCGCGCCGGAAATTCTCTACAGCAGCCAGGAATGCGCTGCGGAGAACGATTGCAGCTACCGCTCACAGGTCATTACCTGGCAGCCGGGCGAAGGCCATCTGGTCAGCCTGCTTAACGGCGCGATCATCAGCCAGAACCTGCCGGAAATCGGCGACTTTGACAATGACCGGGTCATCGAAATCGTCATTCGCATGACCAGCACCGGCACACCGTCCACCGGCCCGCTGCGCACCGGCGTCACGATTTATGATTGGGATGGGGTGAACTATACCCGCTCGATCACCCAGTTGGACCCGCCCCGCTTCCGCGTACAGGTCGTCCAGCAGGGGGATCGCAGCCTCGCGCGCGGCGAGACACAAACGGCTGTTGATCTGTACGAACTGGCTTTACGGGATGAGGAACTGCGCAACTGGTTCAACGACGATACGGAAGTGCTGCGCAGTTACACCCTCTACCGTTTGCTGACCGCCTACGCCTTTACCGAAGATGAGGATTTGCTGCCCGCCTTTCAGTCCATCCAGCAGACCTACCCCGACCCGCTGAATGCGCCGGTCTTCGCGCAGATGAGCAGCACCTTCTGGAACGCGCTGCAAGTCACCGGTAATTTGCGCAGCGCCTGCATCGAGGTGCAGAATCTGGTGCGCGCCCGGCCCGAAGCCATCAGCCTGCTCACCCGCTACGGCGGCAGCAGCCCGGTTTACACCGCCGAGTCGCTGTGCCCGTTCTAACGTCACCGGGCGGGCAATGCTTCCGGGCTGAACAGACGGTTCCATGTCACCGGGTCGATTACACCATCAGCGGCCAGGTCATTCCCCTGCTGAAATGCCCGCACTGCGCCAGCCGTCAGCGGGCCATAATAGCCGTCAATGATCCCCAGGGAATAACCCAATGCCCGCAGCCGTCCCTGAGCCAGCAGGACATCCCCACCGAACAGGCGCGGGTTGGTTTCATACAGATCACGGATATAAAGAAGCTGCCCGGACCTCTGCTC
Organism: uncultured Anaerolineaceae bacterium; assembly: GCA_964552425.1. GTDB lineage: Bacteria > Chloroflexota > Anaerolineae > Aggregatilineales > Phototrophicaceae. The sequence goes on from CAZKIB010000161.1 coordinate 10,903, forward strand.
TGTCAACCTCACTTCCTCTTTCAGTGTCAGCCGTTCGAACCAGAGCCAGCCAAGCGGCGTGGATTCATCCAGCCGCCGCACCTGATACCAGTCGCCCTGAATATTGGCATCCAGACGAATCGAGCCGCGCTCTGGCCCGTCCACGACCACAAGCTGCGTGCCCGGCGCAAGTTCGATCATAGATTCCCCGGTGCTTACATTGGGTTCAGACCAGACCCGCGCATTTTCGCGCGCGGATGCAACTGCCTGAGCCACGAGAATAGCTGCCGGGATGGGTGTGACACTGGGCACAGGTGTTAGAGTTGGCGCAGCAGTCGTGGATACAGGCGCGGTAGTGGGCGGTAGTGTGGGTATATCCGTCGGGACCGAGGTCGCGGGACGGGGTGTATCGGATGGCACGATCTGGACACCAACACCTGACTGGCTGGCGAACCACGCCCCAATAGCGACCAGGACCAACGCCGCGCCAAATGCGCCCAGATAGACCAGGCGGCGATTATCTCCGGCGGGCACAGGATGCCCTTTCTGGTTATATGCCTGAATGCGCTCGATCAGGCGCTGCATATCGCGGTGGAAATCCGGGTCATTGCGCACCGGCATTCCATTCCGGTAACACAGCGCCCGCAGGTTCTCCGGCAGCTCCTCCGGGGACGGCATACTGGCGCTGCCAACCAGCAGCGGAATGACCAGCACATCACTGCGGCTGAGACCCGCTTCCACTTCGACATTCACAAAATCGTCCGGGTCATGCAAACGTCTGCGGCCATCCTCGTCGGTGATGGTCGCCCATCGGGGTCCGATTACAGCCAGCAGAACATCACAGCGGCTGACTTCCTGTTCCAGCACCTGGCGAAAATCCGCCCCTGGCAGAATGTCGTCCACATCCTTAAACACATGATCCGCGCCAAACACGGATGCAAGGCGGTCATAAATGCGCCCGGACTCCGCCGCGCTGTCCGCCCGCCGGTAAGAAATAAATATGCGTGCCATGATCGGACTTTCCTCATTTTTATTTGTCCGTACAATGATTATAAAGATAAAGTTCAATCCTGCATCACATGGGCAACCCCCAGCTTTGCGGGCTATAATGGCTCCATCTTGATACGTTACCCACACAAAGGTAATCCATGTCCGATCTTCTGACCTATTTTCAGGGCCAGCGGCAGGCGATGATCGACCTGCTGACCACGCTGGTTAACTTTGAAACACCCACCCGCAGCAAGCCCGATGTCGATAAACTTGGCGCGTACCTGGAACAGCAGTTCCGGGCACTGGGCGCATCATCTGTGACCCGATTCCCGCGTGAGCAGGTCGGTGACATCGCGCTGGCGAAGTGGAACGAAACCGCCCCCGGCAAACCCATCCTGTTTCTGATGCACATCGACACCGTCTGGCCGCTCGGCACACTGGCAAATCGCCCGGTGACGATTGACGACGATGGCCGTCTGTTCGGCCCCGGCGCGGTGGATATGAAAGGCGGCATCACCCTCGTGCTGACCGCCCTGCGCGGCCTGATCGAACGCGGCGAGATGCCGCAGCGCCCCATCTGGATTCTGATGACCACTGACGAGGAAGTGGGCAGCCTGCACTCTGAAGAGATCATCATCGAAACGGCTAAACAGTGCGGGCTGGTGCTGGTGATGGAACCGGCCACCCCCGAAGAAGCGCTCAAAACCTCGCGCAAGGGCATCTCGACTTACGAAATCCATGTGGAAGGGCGCGCTTCCCACGCCGGGAACGCCCCGGAACAGGGCATCAATGCCGTTGTCGAACTGGCCCAGCAGATCATGGAACTCAACGCCATGAACGACCTGAAAAACGGCACGTCGGTATCGGTCACGATGGTCGAGGGTGGCATCACCATGAATGTGATCCCACCGAAAGCGTCCGCGATGGTCGATGTGCGCACCCTGACCGGGCGGGCTTACGACGCGATCAACGAAAAAATTCACAGTCTCACGCCATTTGTGCCGGGGGCGAAAGTCACCGTCAAACAGGATCACGCGCGCGGGCCGATGGAACGTAATGACCGGATGATCGCCGCCTTTCAGCAGGCCAAAGCGATTGGCGCGAATTACGGTGTCACCATCCGCGAGGCGGCCAGCGGCGGTGGGTCCGATGGCAACCTGCCCGCTTTTGAAGGCATCACCACACTGGATGGACTCGGCCCGCAGGGAGACGGCCTGCACGCCGAACACGAACACGTCGTCATCAACAGCCTGCCGCGCCGGGCCACGCTCATCGCCGGGATGTTGAAAGACTGGCAGTTCGATTAAACGGCCATGCGGGGCAGGATTATCATTGGCCTTGTGGGTCTGCTGATCTTCGTGATCGTGCTGGACATCCAGACGACAACGGATGTGTCCCCTGTGCCCGAAGCGGTGAGCCAGCTTGTCACTATTGTGCCGGCGACGCCAGCGCCGCTTATCACCGCCGCGCCCACCATAACCCCGCTGCCGCCGACCATCACCGCCACACCAAACGCCACGCTTGACGCGGTGATTATGACACTCACACGGATGGCGGCAGACGCCAACGCGACCACCATCGCCGACGCGCAGCCTGTCGCCTACGTGCTGCAATCCGGGGATACGCTTTACAGTCTGGGGCAGCGCTACGGCGTGACGGTGGATATGATCGTCCGCATGAACAACATCGTGGACCCAACCCGGCTGCGGGTGGGCGAAACGATCCTGATCCCCAGCGCCCTGACGAATGTCGCCGCCTTCAGCACGGCGATTGCCATCAACCCGACGCGCGCCCCTATCCCTACCAGCGCCCCGGCTGTCACCCTGCTGACGTGGGATGCCGCCACCATCAATGGGCTGCCGCCGGAGACCATCATCGTCATGCCGGAAGGGGTTCAGCAGCATGTGCGCGAAATTTATGCCTATGGGCAGACTCTCGGCAATAACCCGCGTGCCTTCTCCAAACTGGGCGACAGCACCATTGAATATCCTTACTTTCTGGCGCGGTTCGATGAAGGGCCTTACAACCTGGGCGCGTATGGCTATCTGGAACCCGTGATTGATTATTTCGCCGGGTCATTCGCCCGTCAGAGTGTGGCGATTCGCCGGGGCCTGCACACCTGGTCAGTGCTGGACCCGATGTGGTCGCCGCGCCCCACCTGTATGCCCGGCGAACACATGCTGGCCTGTGAGTTCCGCTTGCAGCGCCCCAGCCTGTTGTTTATCCGGCTCGGTTCCAATGACACCGGCATCCCCGACGCGACTGACGAGAACTTCCGGGAAATTGTCCAGTTCGCCCTCGACAACGGCGTCATTCCCATCCTCGGCACAAAAGCGGACCGCCATGACGGGCCGGAAAATATCAACAACCACATCATGCGCCAGGTCGCTGCCGATTTTCAGATTCCCCTGATGGATTATGACCTGGTGGCGGGGACGGTGCCGGGACGCGGGCTGGACCTGGACAATGTGCATATGACGACTTTTTACGCCCACGATTACACCCAGCCCACCGCCTTCCAGCGCGGGCACAGCCTGCACAACCTGACCGCGCTGATTGCCCTGGATCGAATCTGGCGGGTCCTTATTCCTCCTGAAGCCTGATTCCTTCATCAATTTCTGAAATAATCATAAAAACCGGGCCTAACAGACATTCTGTAAGGAAGCTTAACACCTGTAAGGTGTAGGCTACTACAACTGTTAAAAGTCGGGGGATTTGAGTGATGCCTGTTTTGTATACCTGGGAAAACGACAGCGATACGGTCATGCGGGTCACATTTGCCGGGCGCTGGAACTGGACGGAAGCGGCCTATGCGCGGGGGAAAATTTACGAGATACTGGATACGCTGGATCACAAGGTCGATTTTGTGATCTGTTATGACAACGAAAACTGGCTGCCCGCCAATTACTATGACAATATGTACCGGTTCAGTGTGTTTGATATTCACCCCAATGCAGGAACGGTTGTGTTTGTCCTGAAAAACGAGTTATTTGCCCAGTTTTTGCGGCTCTTTATCACCTTCAACGGCAGCCTGAAAATTCGGTTTGCCCATGCGAAAAGCATTGAAGAAGCACGCCTGCAACTGCTGGAGTCTGTGACGGTCTGATATGCCGCCGCGTTTGCTGATTGCTTCCGGCATTTTTCATCCTGAAGCGGGTGGGCCAGCCACCTATCTTTACGAAGTGCTGCCGGCGCTTCAGCAGCGCGGTTGGGAAATCGAAGCAGTTGCCTATGGCACAGGGGACACAACCCGCTACCCGTATCCGCTCACGCGCATCCCGCGCCGGTCACTGCCGCTGCGCCTGCTGGACTATGCCCGCGCCGCCCGCCCCATGCTGCGCCGCGCCGACCTGATTTATATCCACACCCTCGGCCTGCCGCTGGCCGGTGGGAGCGCGCCGCGCATCCTCAAGATTGTGGGGGATCAGGCATGGGAACGGGCTGTCCGGCGCGGCTGGATTATGCCCACCGAAGACATTGACCTTTTTCAGACAAAGCCGTACAGCCCGGTGGTCAGCCTGCAAAAAATGGCCCGTTCCCGTGAAGCGCGCCATATGGACGCGGTGATCGTACCGAGCGAATATCTCAAACGCATGGTGGCCGGCTGGGGTGTCCCTGTAGAAAAAATCCACGTGATCTACAACGCCCTGCCCCCCCAGCCAGAGACCCGCAGCGTCACACAGCAGGCAGCCCGCGCGCGGCTTGGCCTGGATGATGCGCCGATTCTCCTCACCGGCGGGCGTCTGAACCCCTGGAAAGGTGTGGACCATCTGATCGCGGCGCTGGCGCATGTGCCGGATGCGCGGCTGCAGCCGGCGCGGCGTCACCACCACGCCGGCAA
>CAZKIB010000162.1:0-5139 GCA_964552425.1 uncultured Anaerolineaceae bacterium
AACGGCGCTCACCTTTGGTCGCCCCGGCGCGTACCCGCGATGACCACAGCATGACCTGTTCCAGTTTACGGCGGGTTTTCTCGTCAAATACGTTGTAATCAGGCATCGGTGAAATCCAACTGATAAACGATTTCCCCATCATACACTTTGCCAGTGTCTGTGAAGCCAGCCTGCGCGTACAGAGCTTTTGCGCCCACATTTTCTGGCACAAAACTGATCAGAATCTCACGACATGAGTGATCGCCACGCATCTTTTCAATGGTTAACCGCAGCGCAGCGCGACCATAGCCTTTGCGCTGGTAGGGTTCCGCGATCATGAAGCGCCAGATGCCCCAGGCTCTGCGCCCCTCATACTCAAAGTGGGCATACATCACAAATCCGACTGGCGTATCATCATCGTAAACAGCCCAGGGATAATAATCGTCATTTGGGCCATTGTAGTGGGCTTCCACCAGAGAATACATGTTGGGGGCTACGAACCCCCGTTGATCGGGTGCGACATCCAGATCAATCACGGCTTCCCAATTTTCATGATTAATCTCGCGGAGGGTGATCGCCATGCGTTTACGCGGGCTGCTTGCGAATCGCGTGGAGCACGTCTTTGATGATTTCATCCGTGCTGACGCCTTCCGCAAGTCCTTCAAAGTTCAGCAGCAGACGATGGCGCAGCGCACCGGCGGCTACGGCTTCGATGTCTTCAAAGGCGACATTAAAGCGGCCTTCCAGCAGCGCATTGACCTTCGCGCCGATGATGAGGGCCTGCGCGCCGCGCGGGCTGGAGCCATAGCGCACATACTGGCGTACCAGTTCCGGGGCGGTGGCGTGTTCCGGGTGGGTGGCGACGATAAGACGGGCGACATATTCGGTGATGTGCGAGGCGACGGGGGTATTGAGCGCCAGCTTGCCCATGCTGATCACCTGCTTGCCATCGGCGACCTTGCGCGGGGTGGGCACATCGGCCCCGGTGGTGCGTTCCAGAATGTTGATGAGTTCATCCACCTGGGGAAAGCCCACATTGACCTTAAACATGAAGCGGTCAAGCTGCGCTTCGGGCAGGGGGTACGTGCCTTCCATTTCCAGCGGATTCTGAGTCGCCAGCACGAAGAAGGGCGGTTCCAGCTTGAAGCTGCGATTGGCGACGGTGACAGTCTTTTCCTGCATGGCTTCCAGCAGGGCGGACTGTGTTTTGGGCGTGGCCCGGTTGATTTCGTCCGCGAGGATCAGGTTGGCGAAGACCGGCCCTTCATGGAAGCGGAAGGTGCGGCGGCCCTCTTCGGTTTCTTCCATGATGTCCGTGCCGGTGATGTCTGAGGGCATCAGATCGGGCGTGAACTGGATGCGGGCGAACCGGAGATCAAGCGCATCGGCCAGGGTGCGGATCAGCATGGTTTTACCCAGACCGGGCACACCTTCCAGCAGCGCGTGCCGCCCGGCCAGAATGCAGATAATCACGCTTCGGACGACTTCGCTTTGCCCGACAATCACGCGCCCGACTTCGGCTTCGATTTCCTGGGCAATGCGGCTGAATTCTTCTAGTCTGAGTTCGTCTGTCATGCCATTACCTGTTCGACTGTATATACGCTTATTATACAAGCCTGCGTGGGGAAAGGTTGAGTCCGGGGTGAATTTACCCGCAACTTTACCATACAGTCGAACAATGCGCCCAAACTCTCATGGGGCGTTCACGAACTTTCGGCTGCCGCTTTCCAGGTGTGCAGTGTATAGCTGAGGCCATCCGTCCAGACAGGCTCAGTGTATTTTTCCAGCGCTGCGGGGAACTGTTCGTTTTCGGCCCGCGCAAAGGTATGGGCATCCAGCCACGCATCATAGCCGACCTGAAGCCCATCTTGCAGGCCCCACACCAGCAGGTAATCCACACCATCCGCCCGCCACTGCTGCATCAGGGAGTCGCTGTCTGCGCCCAACCGCAGCGGCCACGCCCAGTTATCCAGCACCAGATCGGCTTTGCAGGTGATATGCGCCGGACAGTAATAGCCTTTTGGCTCCCACAGAAACAGCACTTCGGTCCCTTCCGGCAGAGTGTTCAGATGCTGCGTCACCACATAGTAAGCGCCAAGGGTCGATTTCAGATACTCGTCCGGCCTGTTTTCCACATAATAACGGCCCAGGTTCGCCGTCGAAGCGTCGTGGGCAATGTTGATCGTGCCCAGCAGGGTGGTGAAGATCAGCGCCCCGCGCAGGATAAAGTCCATGTTGAGGGGGCGTTTCGGCCAGCGCGCCAGGCTGTAAAAGCTCAACGCGCCCAGCGCCGCGACAGCCGGGCCGCCCACCAGCATATATCGCGCCCGCGTCCCCAACCCGGTGAAACCGGCCAGCAAAATCCAGATCACCAGCAGCGGCAGCACCAGCAGGGTACAGTCGCGGGCCAGCCTGCGGCTGCGTTCCGGCAGGTGCTGCCAGCCAAGCAGCAGGATCAGCGGGGCCATCAGCAGCCAGGGACCAGTGGTAAAACTGTAGGGTGGGACATGTTCGACGCCAAAAAGCGTGACACTCACGGGCAGAATCGGCCACTGCCAGGCGATGTCCGAACCCAGCATTTGTGTGCCTTCCTGCCCGAAAGCCTGTTCGCGCAGGTCATCCCAACCGGGACCGCCCAGCACGTAAGGGTAAACCGGGTTCTGGTACAGCAGCGCGCCCTTAATCATCCAGGGGACAAACACGATCAGCGCCGCCGCGCCAAAGACGAGGGTGCTGCGGATAATCTGGCGGGGATAGGCCACCAGGATAAAGATACCCAGCGCCAGGCCCAGCACACCCGCTGTGTATTTTGTGCCCAGGGCCAGCCCGGCGAAGATGCCTGCCAGCGCCAGCCATTTTACGTCTGGCTGTTCGCGCCACTGAGAGATGGCGATCAGCGCCAGTCCGCCGTAGAGCATCAGACCCAGGTCGACATAGGGAATCGTAAACAGCCACCACACACTGTAACTGCTGAGCAGCAGCAGCATCCCCACGTAGGCGCTGGTCCGGTCCGCATACCGGCGGATCAGGCCAGCGGTGGCTATCAGCCCCATAAAGCCCGCATAAAAATGAACCGGTGTGGCGGCGGTGGCGCGGCGGAACAGCGCCATTGCCAGCGCGAAGAGAATGTCCATGTTCTGGGGGAAGCCCAGGTATGGATTATCCGCGTTGGTTTCCATGCGTCCGGCGTCCACATACTGCTGAGGCCCCGGCAGATGATAGGTCATGCCGTCCCAGGCGAAGGGCGGCGCAAACGCGAACAACAGCGCCACAAACAGCAGCGCGGCCACGATGACAAGTATCAGACGTTCCCATCCGCTCTGGGGCCGCAGAGCGCTGAAGAGGATGGCGCGCAGATCGCGGAACCAGCCGCGCAGGTCGCCCAGCACCAGCAGGCCCGCCAGCAGCAGAACGCCCCACATGACCAGATTGAACAGGCCCACCAGCCCGAACAGCAGCGCGCCAATGCTCATAACGCCCAACCCCAGGCCGCTTTCCAGCGCGACGATTTCCGCCCGGTGCAGGTCCGCCAGTGGAAGCCGAGCGATCCGGCCAAGCCGCCGCCCGATGCCGCCGCTGATAAGCGCAATCGCGCTCACCGTAAGGACATCGGCAGCTACGCCCACGAAGGCGATCATGGCATTCGCCAGAATAGCGGGCTGTTCGCCCACGTTATGCCCCCAGAAGTACAGCACGATTATCAGGGTCATGCCGATAAACAGGGCGATCTGCTGCTTGAACATGGTTTTCATGAGGTGAATTATCCGCTGATGGGAATCAAAAGAGCCTGTTCGCATTCTAGCATACAGGCCCCTGAAGGTTCGTTAATGATTGCGCGGCTTACTGGCCCGGCTCTAACGACGAGAAATAATCGCGCACCACATCCCGCAGGCCAAGCGGGATATAGTCGCTTTCCAGCGCGCGGTTAGCGGCGTCACTGTAATCATTGAAGACCTGGTTATAGGGCACGAGCGATTGGCCGGATGGGTTCTGCGTGAACTCACCTTCCTGAACCGGCATATCGCTGCTGTCAGGCTGTAAGACAATCTCCGGGCCGCCTTCGCCACCTGCCCGGCGCGGCGCGAAAATCGGGTCGAACTGCCCTTCACCTTCGCCATCCGGGTCATTGTCCTGGGCCGTTTGTTGGCTCGGCGCGCCCACCGCGTTGTCCTCGCCGGCGTTCCCCTGTTGGTCGCCCGCGCCGGAGCCTGTACCGGGCTGTTGATTTTGCGCCTGGCCCTGCTGCTCACTGCTCTGCTGGCCGGCCTGCTGGCTTTGCTGTTCTCCACCCGGCTGGCCCTGCTGCTCGCCGGATTGACCGGCCTGGGGCTGGCCCTGCTGACCCTGCTGCTGGCCTTCCTGTTCGCCGCTCTGCTGCTGACCGGCCTGTTCACCTGGCTGCTGCAAAGGTTGAATGCCCGAATCCTGCTGGCTTTGCTGCTCGCCGGACTGCTGGCCCTGCTGTGGGTTCTGCTGCTGGCCGCTTTGCTGCTGACCTTGCTGCTGGCTCTGCTGGTTCTGCTGGTTCTGCTGGGCCACCTGCCCGGCGGACTGCTGTAACTGCTGCGCGTTCTGCTGCAAGTTTTGGGCCGCCTGCTGCTGCTGCTGGCTTTGCTGCTGCTGTTGTTGCAGGCTGTCCATCGCATCCTGCATGGCCTGCTGCGCCGCTTCCATATCCCCGTTGCGCAGCGCTTCGGCGGCATCCCGCAGGGCCTGTGCTGCTTCCGGGTTGGTCTGTTCAAGCTGCTGGGCGGCCTGTTCGAGCGCATCGGCCAACTGCTCACGCTGCTCGGCGCTCATTTCACCCATGTTTTCGGCCAGTTCTTGCAGGGTCGGGATCGCCTCCTGGCTTTCCTGCGACTGCTGATCTGCGCCGGGAGCGGCCTGCTGAAGCTGCTGCGCGGCCTGCTGCTGGGCGGTTTGCTGTTCCTGCGCGCTCTGCGAAAGGGTTTCACCCTGTTCCTGAAGTTCGGCTTCCGCTTCGGACAGCGCCGCCAGCGCTTCTTCAGCGGTGACGTCCTCCTGTTCGAGGATTTCGCTGGTCTCGTCAAGCTGTTCCAGCAGCGCCTGCCGTTCTTCAGCGGAAAGCGCCGTATCTGCCGCCACCTGCTCCGTAATGCGCTCGACTGCTTCGGAGGCTTCGTGTAGGGAAAGAGTGTA
>CAZKIB010000162.1:5192-7878 GCA_964552425.1 uncultured Anaerolineaceae bacterium
AGAATGACCAGCACGACCAGCGCGATCAGGACGGCTGTCCACGCCCGCCGGTCACTGGCAAACGGAATTTCGCGGCGCGCATCCACCGTCTGTCCGCGCTGCCAGGCATCATCAATCTGAAAATGGGTCAGTTCGTCGGAGGATTGGATGCGCCCTTCGATGAGTTCCAGCGCAGTAGAGATGCGTTCGTCCAGCCTGAACTGTACATCAAACCAGCGGGCGACTTCCAGCGGCGAACGTGCCCGCACACCACACCGAGCATGACCAGCAGGCCGGCCAGTGTCAGCGCGGTGGTGATGATCGCAAGCTGCGGGGGTGCAGGCAGCGGGGTCAGACGGGCCGTGACGAACAGGGCAATCCCGACGAACAGCCCCGGAAGCAGACTGCGCGGCAGCCAGAAGATCGTTTGCTGCCAGCGCTGCCGGCGGTCCCACTGCCGCACCAGACTGTTCAGCCCGGTTTGCTGTTCCTGATAGGCTGCCTGTGTTGCCATCACATCACGTCCTGTTTAACCCATAGCTTACAATACACGCCGCAGCCCGATCACGTTCATAGCTCAGGCTTCGACCTTGCGCATTTCCCGCACCGCCAGCACGATAAGGATCGTCGAAATCACCAGATAAAAAATCGCAAAACTGATCCAGGGCGATACCATCGGAATGGTGCTGCCATCGCTGGTGAGTGTCAGCGACCACAGGCCAAGTACCTGCCGTTCTGCCAGAATTTGCTGGCTGACCAGCGAGGTCGCTACCGGGTTGAGACTGACCAGCACCAGACCCACGTAGATGAAGATCGTTTCGATCACCGGGGAGGAACCGATACCGGAACCAAACCCGGATGTGGCGCTGACAAAGGCATTCAGCAGCGGGAAACTCAACAGAATGGGAATGCCGAAGGTGACAGCCAGCGCGACGGTGTAGGAACGCACACTGGCGGACAGCGTGCGTGGGGTAATCGCCGAAAAGAAAATGCCCACTGTGCCGAGTGTCACCGCAGTCACGGCCAGAACCACGAACGACAGAATCAGTTCAAGTTCGGTCACACCGCCAAACAGAAAGGCGATGCTTTGCAGGGGAATGGCCGAGAACAGCAGCAGCAGAATGTAACCGAGCGCAGATTCCAGTTTGCCGATAACAAACGAGGGACTCGCCAGCAGGGTGGTTTGCAGCAGGTCGTAGGTCTGGCGTTCGCGTTCCCCGGTGATCGCCCCGGCGGTAAAGGCCGGCGCGATAAAGATAATCAACAGCAGTTCGATTCCGACCAGCCCGGCGAACAACACCCGGCCTATCGAGCCAACCGCCGACGAACCGCTGGATTGCAGGCTGCTGGCGGTAAAGATCAGGTAGAGCAGGGTGGTAAACGCGCCCATCAGACCCAGGTAAATCGTGAGGACGATGAACGCCCGCACGCCGCGCATCCGCCCGCGCAGTTCCTTGAGCATGACCGGGTTGACACGGAACGCGCCCAGGTCACGCATGATGATGACCCAGGTCCAGCCGGCCGCAGCGATTGTCACCACTGCGGGAATAAAACCGAGCAGCGCCGCCGCCGCGCCGTTCACCAGAATGACCAGCCAGATGGCCGCCAGTACCCAGATTTCACGCGCCAGCACGCCCACCATCAGCACCAGCAGCAGGCTGATGTCGACCAGAACGAGCAGAATCACCACCGCCAGTGACGCATCCGCTGCCACCGCCGCTCGTCCCAGCAGCACCGCCTGAAGCGACGTGAACAGGTCGGGGACCAGACCGATGCCGCCCAATAAACCTGCCAGCAGCAGCACGCCCACCAGCGCCCCGTTGACGAACGCGCCCCAGCGCAGCACAGCAGCCCCGCGCTCCAGACGCTGCTCACGCGGGGTCAGCGCTTCGTTGGGCATGGCGATCATTTCAACAGGGGGAGAGACATCCTGTGCCACGATTTAGTCCTTTTCTTTCAGCAGTGCAGGAAGCGGGTGTGGGATGAGCCAACAGCCCATATCATTGGAAGTCAGAAAATCCACGACGGTTTGCATTTCTTCTGCGGTGCAGCCCAGCAGCAGTTTGATTTCCGCATCCCGTTTGTTTACATCCACTGTACAGATGACGCCGTTCAGGTGCGTTCGGTTCCCACTGCCCAGCCATACATCCACGCCAGCGCCATCACCGCCGTGTGTGCTATCCAGAAAACCGTAATCCAGCGGGTAGATCATGTCCGGGCAGCGCGGGTGCGCGGAACCCTTTGGCCGGTCAATCACAACGGTGCAGCCGGTCCGCAGTGTCTCAAGCCCCCGCCAGAAATTCATCAGGTAACGATGCCTTTGGTCACGCGCATGAACATGGATTCCAGGTCTTTGGTTTCTTCGGTAAAGCCCATGACCAGTATGCCCGCGCCATGCAGCTTCTGGTTGATGGTCGCCACACCTTCATCGTCCCCGGCAAAGTTGATCTGCACCCGCGAACGCCCGCCTTTGGGTTCGAGGATCAGCACTTCCAGCACGTCGGGTGTCCCGGCGACCAGCGATTTGACCTGTTCAGCGGTGTCATTGTCGCGCACGCTGACGACAATCTCGCGGTGCGGGGTAAGCTGGGCGCGCATATCGTCCATGCTGCCCTGAATGACCATCTGCCCGGCCTCGACAATGCCGATGTGCGTGCAGATTTCGGCGACATCCGCCAGAATATGCGACGAAAAGAAGATTGTCTTG
>CAZKIB010000162.1:7898-9805 GCA_964552425.1 uncultured Anaerolineaceae bacterium
ATTTTCGCCAGTTCGACCAGCAGTTCCCGAATCTCGACACGGGCGCGCGGGTCCAGCCCTGAAGCCGGTTCGTCCAGAATCAGCACCAGCGGGTCATGCGCCAGTGTGCGGGCCAGTGACAGGCGCTGCTTCATACCCCGGCTCAGTTTATCGACCATATCCTCGCGCCGGTGGGTGAGGTCCACCAGTTCCAGCAGATCGTCAATCAGGCGTTTGCGTTCGTTTTCAGGAATATCGTAGCACGCGGCGAAGAAGTCGAGATATTCCCACACGCGCATGTCATCATACACGCCAAACTCGTCCGGCATGTAACCGATAGAGCGACGCACCGCGCGCGGTTCTTCCGTCACGGAATGCCCGGCCACCCATGCCTGCCCGGATGTGGGGCGCGTGAGGGTGGTCAACATGCGCATGGTGGTGGTTTTGCCGGCGCCGTTGGGTCCTACGAAGCCATAAATGGAGCCTGCCGGGACTTCGAGCGACAGCCCATTCACAGCAGTGAATTTGCCATAACGTTTGATAATGTCTCTGGTTTCGATAATCAGGCTCATATTCCGTCACTCATAATCCGGCGTTCCCCATTAGCCTTATTATACCGTACACCAGGGACCCCTGTGTACGGTAAGTCGAACAGAATTTCTGTCCAGCGCAATTCCAGCCTGTCACGGATAACTGATGACGGGCGGCAGGCAACTGCACTAGAAAGTTCCCTCTTGCTCCACTGCCAGCCGCACGACGCGCAGAAAACCGATGGTTTCATCGACACTCAGGCGCACCTGCACGCTGTTGTGTATCCCCAGGAAACGCTGCGGCTCCCGGATAGACCGGCGCTGCACACTGGCCCGGTCTTGCAGGGGTTCCAGTTCGACAGTCTGCCATTCGCCCGTTTCCCAGTTCCACAATTCCAGCGGGACATCGAAGCGGCTGGTGGTTCCCAGATTCAGTTCGATGTGCAGCGTGTCCACCGTGTCGAGGACCATTTCGGGCATGGGTGTAAACTGAAAGATGGTCACGTCGCCCGGCTGCAAAACGGTGTTGACCGGCGCGGCATCAATCGTTAAGCCGCTGCGTTCACGGGCGACCCAGGTGAACTGATCGGTTTCGATCAGGGTCGTTGTGGTCGGGCTGGTCTGCTCGACGCCGAGTTCGATCAGATGCAGGGTGGTGTCGAGCGGTTCCCAGATGGCCCCTTCCAGTTCGGTTTCAATCGGCATCCGGTCAGACCAGGCTGCCAGATAGACGTGGTTGCCGCGCGCGGTGGACAGGAAATGATCCTGCATGACGGCGGACAGCAGCAGTTGGCGGCGGTAGTTTTCCTGCTCCTCGACGGTTGGGCCGGGCGGAGCCGTATAGACACGGGTGCTGTACAGCGCTTCGCCCATAATATCGCGGATGGTCTGTTCACTGAACGACACATCCCGCGAGAAGCGGTTAAACGCCAGCCGGGTGGTGCTGTCCCCGGTGCTGCGTTCCAGCGGAGAGGGCGCCGGCGGCTCCTGTACTTCGGTTATCAGGGGCTGCTCAAACGTTTTGAGTTCACCGGGCAGCAGCGGTTCATTCAGCGGCACACTGACGCCGCGTGCCAGAATGGTGGGGTTCGACAGGGTCTGGTCGCTGTTGTTGCGCACCGAACCGCGAATCGACCAGCGCCCGGTTTCTTCCTCGGTGGTGGGCGGCTCCCAGAACAGCGCAACCTGCCCGCTGATGTCCGGTTTCGGGATGGTCGCGGAGGTCGCAAAAGTGGCGATAAAGCTGGCATCAATCGTGAAATTATCCGCGCGGAACACATCAGTCTGCTGAATATCGGTGCTGCCCTGGACACTGGCGGCAAACGGGTTGGACTGAATGCGCCGCGACACAGGCCGCAGCAGACTGCCATCCGGCATGGTCAGGGTATAGTTGGTCCG
>CAZKIB010000162.1:9900-12306 GCA_964552425.1 uncultured Anaerolineaceae bacterium
GGTTAAAGCCGACTACCCAGGCCAGCGCGCTGAACACCACAATCAACACTGGCATCGTCAGCCACGCCCATTCACGCCGGTTGATCCGGTTCAGCACCACATAGTTCAGCGGGCCGATCAGGACGATATAGGCCGCCAGGAAACCGCATAGGGGCAGCACGTCCGGCAGCAGATCAAGACCGGGCAGCACTTCTACCGCGTTGGCTGCCCGATCCACATCGAACAGATTGCGCGTCCAGCTTGGTTTGGGTGGTGTGGTGGCCGCTAACTGGAACCATAATTCACTGATCTCAGGCCAGTCCCGCAGCGGCTGTGTCAGCGGGTCCACTGTCAGATAATCCACCGTCCCACTGCCCCAGGACCGCCGGGCCAGCAGCGGTACAGCGTCTGTGTACTGCGCCAGAACATCGGCTCCGTCGATCAGTGTGCCCGTTGCGGTGATGGTTTCACCGGGCAGGTCGCCATTTCCGGTTAAACGGGCCAGCGCGTCAAGATGATCCACCGTATCACTGGCGTCGGGAACCAGCGGCAGCAGATCGCCCAGCCCGGCTGCGGTGGCCTGCCAGTTGGCCCCACCCGTGACCATCAGATGTCCGCCCCCGGCCACCCAGTCGGTGATGGCCTGACGCTGGGCTGTGGACAGTGTGCCGGTGTCTATATCGCTGAACAGCACCGTGTCAACAGCTTCCAGCCCGGCCACGCGATCCGGCAGATTTTCGATCCGCCAGTTGGCCTGATACGCATTATAGCTGGCAGAGCGGATGCTGGTCAGATCGGCTGACCCGATGGTTGCCTGCGTGAGGACCACATGCAGTTGATCCTGATAAAGCACGTTGCGCAGCAGGGCGGAATTTTCTGCGATGGTGACACCAGAATCGTCAATGAATTCCACGCGCACTTCGCTGGCGAAACTGCGCGCGGTGACATACAGGAACACGTTTTTGCGCGACCCGGTGGGCATCTCAACCGGCGTGCTGAAGGTATTGGTGAAGGCGCTGCCGGATCGTTCCGGGCGCACGACCAGCCGCCCATTGATGTCGGCCCCATCGTTGCTGACGCGCACCAGAAGCGGGAACCACAGATTTTCACGAAAGAGGCCGTCATACCCGGCGCTTACAGAGAGGGTGAGAGGCGTGGTCGTGTCCTGCTGCGCGGGCGGGGCGAAGCCGGTCAGCAGTAACAGGCCGACCAGCAGCAGCAAACCCAGTTTAGGCATAGTTTGTCCTGGCTATGTACATCGATGTCCGTGCTTACAATACGTTACTGGCGATCTGTTTCGCTGGTTCATCTATCATAATCCCATTTTCCCCTGTTCGGGTGCATTCTGCAAAAACATTAAGGCTATACCAACGTGCCTCACATCATCACGCGATAGTATCGGATGAAGGTGTCCTGCTCGGTAAGGGTAATCACATTAAAGCCGGGGAAATACAGCGGCTCATTCTGGGGGGTGTTCTGACCATGCCAGGTGCGGGTCTGAAACCAGCCGCTGAGTACGCTGTAATAACTGATTCCGTCGCGCACCGTAACCGTGCTTTCGTGAATGTGGCCGTAAAATACCCCGCGCAGCCGGTGGCGGCACTGCACGAGAATCTGGTGCAGGTCCGTGCCGTTGTCCAGAATAATCTGGTCCAGCCAGGGCGCTTGGAGAGGCAGGGGGTGATGATGCACCGCGACCACCAGCGGGCGCGCATCGTCTGGGGACAGACGCGCTTTCAGCCACTCAAGCTGCTGCGGTTCAAGATGGCCGTGATGGAGGTTGGGGTCGGGTATGCTGCTGTCCAGACAGATAATCTGCACGCCGTTGATCTCGAACTCATAGTCCAGACTGGGCGTAATGGCATCGGCTGCGCGCCCCATCAGCACCTGCTGAACAGCCTCCACCCGGTCATGATTGCCCGCCAGAAAGTGGATCGGAAAACGCAGTTTGCTGAACACTTCGCGGGCCAGCAGATACTCATCGGAATTTACGGGGTCCGTCATGACATCCCCGGTGTGCAGCACAAAATCCACCGGGAATGGCAGGGCATTGATCTGGGCGATAACCGCCTCGACTCCCGGACGTGGCACGACAGTGGTGAACGGACCCGTATAAGCCGGGTCGCTGTGCAGGTGGGTATCGCTGATCTGGACAAAGGTAATAAGCCGCTCAGTCACGCTGTACCTTTCAGAGGAGGGATGTAATGTCCTGAAAAGATAGCGGGAAGGGGGTAACGGCGCAATGGAATTGACTCGGTTTCTGAACATCTATGACCAGGGTATATTGGAGATTTATTCACCTTCGTATACAATACCTAAAGTTTATGCCGATCCGCTCGGACAGTAACGGTTTATCAGAAATATGACGAACAGCATGATTTGCCAGTCGTGTAAGAAAGACAATCCGGGCGGTGTAAAAGAATGCCA
>CAZKIB010000162.1:12326-15632 GCA_964552425.1 uncultured Anaerolineaceae bacterium
GCATTGCGGCGAACCTCTGGTTCCGCTCCTTCCGGCGCTGATTACCGAACCTGTGCCGCAGCGCGCCGTAGCCCCTACAGAAGTCGACCTGCCACGACCTGCCATCGAAGTGCCGGAACTGCACGGCAAAGGCATCGCGCTGGTGGTGCGCGGCCATGAAAACCCGATTGTCATTCAGGGCAGCGATATTATCCTGGGCCGTTATGATCCCGGTTCCAGCCTGCCAACCGTGGACCTGACCCCTTTTAACGCCGGCGCGATGGGGGTGTCCCGGCGTCATGCGCGCATTCAGGTTCAGCATGATATTTACCTGATCGAAGACCTGAGCAGCACCAATGGAACCTGGGTGAACCAGCAGCGCCTGCCGGCCGGTAAAAAACAGGGCCTGCAAAATGGCGACCTCATCCAGTTAGGCCAGATGGTCCTGCGTGTGTATTTTGATGCTGCATCGGCGCTGCGTTCGGTGGAAGAACGCATCAGCTTCAAGACCGCGTCGGCCCAGTTTACCCCGCATTTTCTGGCAACCCGCCTGAGTCCCTATATCAGCGCCCTTGCCGAAGTGCAGGCCATCTGTGACGAAATCCTCCAGCGTGCCCTCTCGCAGATCGAAATCAGCCAGATTGTGCTGGAAGAGGCGCGCATCATCACGGTTCAGGTGTCTGGCGCACGCGAGGCGCTGCGGCTGGCGAAAGGCCCTCTTAAAACCTGGCGCACTGACAACGTGACGAAAATCAATCAGTTTCTCAAGGCCAAAGAGACGGTGAATGTCGGAACCGGAATACTCATGGACTCTGGCGAGGTGCTGACCGCGCCGAGCGGTGATGAGGAATTTGCGCGCCGCTTAGGGCTGCAACTGCGGGAAGGTGAGATTAAGCTGGCTTTTGACTTCCTGCGCGAGATTGCCCCGCAGCACGACGGTGGGGATCGCAAGGAATTTGTGGTTCGGCTCATCAAACCGCTGCATATCATGGCCTTCAGCCCGCTCAACGTGACCACTGGTTCCAACTCACTGGCGCATTAACTGGCCTGAACCGCAAAGGCTGCATCCATAAATGCACTGATC
This sequence comes from uncultured Anaerolineaceae bacterium, assembly GCA_964552425.1. Lineage (GTDB taxonomy): Bacteria > Chloroflexota > Anaerolineae > Aggregatilineales > Phototrophicaceae. The sequence goes on from CAZKIB010000162.1 coordinate 13,390, forward strand.
CGCGCTTCAAATGTGTCGGGTGCATTCTGCCAGTAAGCGCCGTGAGTCGCGTTTTCGATCACCCATAAATCTGCATTGGAACCGGCGGCCTGCTGCTGCAAATATGCCCCCGGCAGCGACGGTTCACGCGAGCCGTAAATCAGTTGAATGGGACGCGGCGCAATGTGATGGATGACCGACACCGGACTCAGCACCGTCATATCCAGACCAGTGGATAAACGATAACCCAGCCGCGCGCCCGCGCCATACAGAATTCCATACCAGGTATTCTCTGCATCCGCGACCATCGCGCTGAAATCATGATAACCACCCATCGCGATTACGGCCTTGATCCGGGGGTAACGCGCGGCGGCCATGATGCTGGTTGCCCCGCCCGCCGAAAAACCGTAAGCCCCAATACGATCCATATCGACATCGGCCCGCGTCTCCAGATAATCCAGCGCGTCACCCACCTGATCCACTTCCAGATAGCCGAGTGAATTCGTGTAGCCAGCGCAGTTGCGCGATTCATAATTGAACAGGTTGTAGCCGCTGCGATGCAGCAGGACAAACTCGGTCATCCAGTTGCCCGCGCCGCTGCTCAACGCCGGCGGAATGATGATGGTGATTCCGTTGGTTCCCTTCACAAAATAACCCCGAAGCTGTCGGTTGAGGCTTTTTGATTCGAACTCAACCGCCTCATAGTCGGGCATCCCGGCGGCATCTGGCGGTGTGCTGGCGCCGCAGGGCAGATGCGTCAGCGTCCAGATGGAAAAGAACCCCAGGACAGTGGGCAGGAACACCAGCAGAAAAACCAGAATCACCACAAAAATGCGGAGGATTCGGAAGATACGCTGGCGGCGTTCGGGGGGCATGGTTCTCAGCGAAAACGGCGGGGGCACACGGGCCTGTACCCCCGCTCATCCCTATGGTCGTCTGAACACGTAACCGACACCCTGCTGAGTGTGGATGTAACGCGGGCTGTCCGGCGTGGGTTCCAGTTTCTTGCGCAGGCGGCTGACATTCACCCACAGGTACTGTGTTTCAGCCTGATACTCTGGCCCCCAGACCTTTTCCAGAAGCTGCTTGTGCGTGAGGACCTGATTTTCATTCACCGCCAGTGTGTGCAGCAGGTCATATTCGATGCGTGTGAGTTCAATCGGCTTGTTGAGCAGGAAAACCTCACGGCGGGCAAAGTCGATATACAGATCACCGAGATCAAGCGGCTCACGGGTGCGTACCGGAATATCCATCACGCGCTTGAGAATGACATCAATGCGCGCCATCAACTGCTCTTCTGTGATCGGACGTGTGATAAAAGCGTCCGCCCCAAACTGCTTGAGCGCCCGCACTTCCTCGGCTTCCGATGCTTCGTCGGCCAGCATGACGATGGGCACTTCGGTACGTTTACGCATCCGCTCACAGATGTCCAGACTGTTGGCATCGGCCAGGTTCATGTCCAGCACAATCATGTCCAGCCGGATGGCTTTGATGTCGGACAGCGCTTCCTCGCCGGATTTGTAGAGCAGCACTTCATAACCCTGATTGTCCAGCTTCTCATGCAGGAATTTGACCAGGTGGGAGCTGCCCTCCACGATCATGATGGCTTTGGGCTGGCGTTTCTGGACACTGAACCCGGTCTGGCGGGATTCGGGACGCGCCGGCAGCGCGATCACTGGCGGAGCCTGTGGTTCGATGCGCGGCTGCTCATGACGCGGCAGCACTGGCGCGGCGACGGTGGTTCCGTTAATGGTCGGCAGGGCAATGGTGACAGTCGTGCCCTTGCCGAGCGTGCTTTCCGCCCAGATGCGCCCACCATGCCGCTGCACCAGTTCCCGGCTGATATACAGCCCCAGGCCCACCGTATCCTGATTTTCGCCGCTGTCGGAACGGTCAAAAGGATCGAATAATTTTTCCAGACGGTCCGGGGACACCCCCACGCCCTGATCCTGCACCACAATATGAACTTCAGGATCATGATCTTCCAGTCTGATGTTAATGGGTGCGCCTTTTGATGAATACGTCAGGGCATTTTGCAGGATATTGCTGAGAACCCGTTCGATGCGGATTTCGTCAATTTTGACGACAGGCAGCCGCGCCGGAGCTTCGATCCTAAACTGGCGGCGATATTCGGTGAACAAGCGGTCATCCAGCACCCGCTGGACAATTTCGTACAGGTCGCTCTCTTCGCGTTCCAGGACCAGCCCAGTCACTTCCAGGTTGTACATATCGAGGAAGTTTTCCCACAATTCACCGACTTTCTC
>CAZKIB010000163.1:0-15601 GCA_964552425.1 uncultured Anaerolineaceae bacterium
ACTTAGACACTTTTCCTTCTCCCTAATACCGGACAACGCTATTTAGGGTGAGGGCCAGAAGGTAGCACAAAAGATCACGATGCCGAGGATTCACTTACTGAACAATCCTTGAAATCGACGGCCAGAAAAATACGTCCTTTCAGGACTGAGGGCAGCGATGGGCTGAATCCCGACGGGATTTGGGGTGCTTTGCCGGGTAATTTATTGCCCGGCAGCCTACAAAATTTCTTTGCAACTACCCCGCAGCCTCAAGCTGAGGTTCGGGCGCGGGGGCCTTTCTGGACCGCAGCATCACCGCGAACATGAACACGGCGAACAGGCCCAGCCCACCCCAGAAGAGAAACGGCACACTGGGACCAAAGGCGGCCAGGCTGTTGCCCACCGGCGGCGAAAACGTCCCGCCCAGGTTGCGAATCATGGTCGAAAAGCCGAGCGCGGTCCCGGCGTACACCTGGGTCACGCCGTCCACCTCCATCACACTGGCGTTGAGGATCGCCATGAAGGAGTCAAACACGAACCCGGTCAGGCCGACCACGATCAGAATAATCGTGCCGTCGATAAACGTCAGCGACCCGATGCCCGCCGACAGCACCAGCGCGCCAAAAATCAGAAACCCGCGCCGCAGCCGCAGCCGGTCAGAAAGAATCGACAGCGGAACCACCGCCGAGAGACTCGCCAGAAAGAAAACCGACAGCGCCCGGTCTGCGTCCAGGTTCTCCCAGCCAATCGCCTTGAGATAGGTCGGCAGGTAGCCGCTGAAGCCCGCAAAACATCCACTCACACCCAGCCCGCCGATACCGAGTATCCACAGGTTGCGCAGGCGAATGACATACCCCAGGCTCTGGCGGAGCGGGATGTGGGGTTTAGCCGTGCCCGTCTGCTGCTCGGCAGGATGAATGACCAGCCAGACAAAGCTTAACACCAGGGCGATGATCCCGTAGAACACGATCACCTGCCGCCAGCCGCCCAGCGCCGGGGCCAGCACGCTGGTACTCAGCAGCGGGCCAAGCGTCAGCCCGCCGGCGAACCCCGCCGAAATGACCCCGCTCGCCATGCCAAGCTGCGTCGCCGGGAACCACTGGCGCGCCACCTTGAACAGCAGCACCGGGATGACCGACTGGAAGATGCCGAACAGCAGCGATGTCACCAGCAGACTGACAAAATCCGCCGAAAAGCTGCGCATGATCCCGAACAGGCCGGTCAGCAGGCAGGCCGCCACCAGCGTCCGGCGCGTGCCGAAGCGATCGCCCAGCGTCCCACCGATCAGCGCGAAGAAAATACCCGCGAAGGCCATGATGCCCCACACAGTTCCGATCTGCACCAGTGACAGACCCATATCCGCGCTGATGGTGGCGAACAAAGGGGGCAGGGAGAGGTTCGGCATAGTGACAACTGCCAGCGGGGTCAGCGCGCACAGCGCCAGCATCACCCAGCGGTAGCTGCTGCGGGTCTGAAAGGTAACAAAGTTGGCGGTCATGGCTTCTTGATCTTTGCCGGGGCTATGAGTGAACGAGAGACAAACAAAGCAATCCGTAATAATTCGTAATGTTATCTGTTTTTGCCTGTTTTTCAGACCGCATTGTACATGGCGCAGCACCGTCCGGCAATCGTACCATTCAATGGTTACGCCGCCCCAGTACATAAATGCGGGGATGCAGCCCGCCCTGAAAGACTTTGACCTCCTGCCTGACCTCCCACACATCAGCAAAATCGCGCAGCACGCGCTCCATCAGCCGGATTTCATGGGTGATAAAAACCGCCCGTCCGCCCGGCGCAGCGATCCGTGCGGCTTCCTTCAGCACCTTCGGGTACAGGTCCAGGTTAGCTTCATGCGACCCCACCAGTTGCCCCCAGGGCAGGTCTGCGCACACCATGTCAATGCACCCGTCCGGCAGCGGCAGATCGGTGATGTCCATCTCGAACAAATCCACGTCTTTGGCAAAGCCCGCCGCCGCGAGGTTATCCGTCGCGCAGCGCAGCGCCAGCGGGTCACGGTCACAGCCACCAATGACATCCGCCGGCGCGCGTAACAGACGCTCAATTAAGAGCGTTCCGCTGCCGCACATCAGGTTAAACACGCGGTCATCCGGCTGCGGTTCGCTCAACTCGATCATGGCGCTGGCGATGGTGGCATTCAGCGCGCCTTCCATGTTGCACACCCGCCAGGCGCGCGTCGCTAATGGGCGCGGGGTCAGCCGCAGCAGCACCTCCCACCCCCCGTCGTGAACATCCGCCTTGCGCACCCGCAGCAGCAGATCGCCCTCCTCATCATGGGGCATCATGCCAGTGGCTTTGGCGATTTCGTCCTTCACGCGCTGGAACACCGATGAATCACTGCCCGCCGCCGCGATGCGAAACGTTTTGAATGTGCCGGCCGGGTGCATACTGCGCACCATGCTGATAAGTTTCAGCAGCAGCGTAAAATGCTGGTGGCCCAGCAGCGCCTGGGGTCGCGGGATAGCATAATGCTGCACCAGATACACCGCAGCGGTTTTGGTCAGTGCGTTCAGATCGGGCAGGCTGCCATCGAACTGAAAGGGCAGTTCCTCCGGCTTGGCTTTGTAGGCCAGAGTCACCAGATCGCCAAAGCGGGCGCGCAGTTCATCGGCGGCGAAGTCTTTTAGACCCGTGACGACCTCTGCTTCGCACAGGTAGCGCAGGCGTACAGGTTCTGGTTTGGGCTGGGGAAGTGATTTTGATTTGGGCATGGGGGGATTATACTACAGGAACAGCGTCACCCCCCAGCCCCTCAGGCCATCGCAATGGCGAAGGGGAGCAGACAAGCCCTTCGGGTGAGCGAATCCACGAAAGGACTGCCTTCCATGATCGACTCGCAGCTACTGCGCGGCGAACGGGTGTGGCTGACCGCCCTCAGCCGCGCCGATGTGCCGGTGATCGCCCGCTGGGAATATGACAGCGAATACCTGCGCCTGATGGATGCCAGCCCGGCCCGCCCCCGCAGCGAAGACGAAATCGCCCGCTGGCTGGAGTCGGTATCGAAATCGCAGCACGAATTCACCTTCGGCATTCGTCTGACCGACTCCGACGACCTGATCGGCTGGGCGCAGTTGGATGGCATTGACTGGGTACACGGTACATCCGCGCTCGGCATCGGCATTGGCAACCGCACTTTCTGGGACAGCGGTTATGGCGCGGAAGCCATGGAACTGCTGCTGCGTTTCGCCTTCGACGAACTCAATCTGCATCGCATCTACCTGACGGTGTTCAGCTACAACCAGCGCGCCATTCGCCTGTATGAAAAACTCGGTTTTCAATTGGAAGGCCGCCACCGCGAACACCTCCAGCGCGACGGCCAGCGTTATGACATGCTGCTCTATGGCATCCTCAACCGCGAATGGCGGGAACGCCAGCCGTAGCCCTGTTTGCCTTTTTGGACTATAATGCACTGTTATGAACCATCTTTATTCTGATAACGGTCAACTGGAAACTGAGAACTCACCCATGAATCACGCCAGCCAGTGGCGCATCGAACTCGCCCGCAGCCTCGCGCCGCACTACGCCGCCTATCCGAATGTCGATGCGGTTGTGCTGCTCGGCGGGGCTGCGCGCGGCTGGGCAGATTCGTGGTCCGATCTTGATCTGGTGGTCTACTGGCAGCAGCCCCCCACCGAAGCCGAGCGCCGCGCTGTGATCGAGGCGCTGAACGGACAGACCGGGAATTTTGGGGACACGTTTGCGGAACAAGCCGACCCGAACCTGCGCTACTGGTTTGAGGATTTTTATCTGGCTGGCGACAAGGACACCGGCTTCAAAATCGACGTGGGCCATCACCTGACCAGCGATATGGACGCGGTAGTCGAAGCGGTCACACAGCGCTGCGATATGCACTCACTCAAGCAGGAAATGCTCTACTCCATCAAGCGCGTGCTGCCGTTCTATGGCGAGACATTGATTGAGCGCTGGAAACAGGCCGCCAGTATCTGCCCGGAAGCACTGGCCGGCCAATTTGTGGAGAAGCATCTGCGCCTGCCGGCCTTCTGGATCGCCCAAGCCTGCGTGATGCGCGGCGACTGGCTGCTCTACCAGCGTGCCATGCTGGAAGTCTGCCGGAATCTGCTGGCCGCTGTGGTGGCCCTCAACCGCGAGTATTTCCCCGGCGCCAAACATCAGGCACACCTGCTGGCCGACATGAACATCCAGCCGGAAAATTTCAACGCCCGCCTCATCAACGGTCTGCGCGGCGAACCGGAAGCCGCCATCCGCGAAATTTACCGCCTATACGACGAGGTCTATGCCCTGGCGCAGCAGCACATGCCCGAAGCCGACCTGAGCGGCGCACGCGAAGAATTTCATCACCACCGCGTCCGGTGGAATTGGCCGCCTGTCACCCTGCGGTGATTGCCAGGAGCGGGTATACTGGTGCTATCGACCATGAGGCCGATGGACAATTATGATTCCATTTGAATCCCTCTCTTACGAGGTGCAGTTAGAGCGCTTCGCCGACGCGGCGGAGCATATTCTCCCGGCATTCGGCTTTATCGATTACGACATTACCCCGCTGCAATATGTCAACAACGCGGTATTCGCGGTGGATGGACCGGGCGGCCAGTATGTGCTGCGCGTTCACCGCCGGGGGCACAAACCGCCAGAACAGATTGTCTCCGAAATGCGCTGGCTGGCGGACATCCGCGCCCATACGGGTCTGTGCGTGCCGGGGCCTGTCGCCAATCTGAACGGCGAACTGCTCACCACAATTGACGTGGAAGGCATCCACCAGCCCTTAAGCTGTGTGCTGCTCTCATGGGTGGAAGGAGCAAGCTGCACACCAGAAGATACCGGCCCGGCACAGGCCGAACTGCTGGGCATGTTCCTCGCCCAACTGCACAACTTTTCGGCCAGCTACCAGCCTCCGCCCGGTTTTGTGCGTCCCGCGCTGGATTGGGAGGGTCTGTTCGGGGAGCGTTCCCCTTACAATCCCGGCGATGGTGCGCGTATCCTGAAACCCGAATTGTTACAGGTGATGAATGCCGTCGCCGCGCGGGCTGCCGGGGTCATGCAGGCGCTGGATGCGGATGGCGCAGCCTATGGTCTGATCCACGCGGACTTTATCGCCAAAAATTATTTTTTTCAGGATGACCGCGTGTGCGCCATCGACTTTGAGGACTGCGCCTTCGGCTATTTTCTCTACGATCTGGCCCCGCCGCTGCTGAACTTCAGCCCGCTGCCGCATTACAACGCGCTGAAAACGGCGCTCTGGCAGGGCTATACGGCGCTGCGGCCCGTGCCGGATCACTACCGGGATTACCTGGAAACCTTCGTTGCCGGACGGCACGTCGCGTCCTGCCGGTGGATCGCCGGGAATCTGGATAACCCGCGCGTCCGCGAACGCGCCCCACAGATTCTCGAAAACCGGCAGCAGGAACTGGAAGCCTTTCTTGTCACCGGGCGGCTGGAACGCAAATCCGAGATATTGTGACTCATGAACCCGCTGGAACTGATCCGACTTCACATGGAACTGGAATGTATCACCCAGGATGAGATCGGAGACCTGATTCCTATCCCCTGTGATAACCCGGATGCTGTTCATCGGCTCTACGTTGCCTGGCACGCTGGCGGGTACAGCCGCTTTTTCTGTCATGACCTTCTGCCTGATCTGCGTTCGGCGCTGGCAAAACTGTCCGATGAGGTGCTGTTTCACGAGCGTGCGCATGTCCAATCCATCTTTGTGAAGTTTGGAGCGCCTTGCCACGATATGCACATCGGCAGGAGTTATATCTACCCGGAGATGTTTGAAGCCGTGACCTTTCCCGATGTAACCTGCCTTCCAGAGAATGACCTGTGCGTCATGATGATGGATGGTACAGCCGTATCGGCGTGCAGTTCCATTCGACAGAATACGCGGTGTGCGGAAGCCTGGGTATTTACAGAAGAAGCCTGCCGGCGGCAGGGGTTCGGTAAGCGGGTGGTACAGTCGTGGGCGCAGCGCGTCCGGCAGCAGGGCCGCATTCCGTTCTACAGCCATCGGATGGACAACCCCGCCTCGCAGCGGTTAGCGGAATCAATCGGCTTTGAGTGGTACATTGATGATGTCGGCTATGAATAGGCTGAACCCAACCTCACGAAACCTGGGAGCAGGCCCACATCAGAGATTTTGCAAATTAGGCACTTTGCGCCTTCGCGTTCAATGTTCATTTTTTCAGGAGAAAACCTCATGACCGACCTCGCGCAGCACATTCAGGAAACACCACTGATTGATACTCACGAACACTTACGGAAAGAGCAGGAGTACGTCGAAAATGGCCCGGACGTGCTGGCCGATCTGTTCGGCAACTACGTCCCTGCCGACCTGATTACCGCCGGGGCCACACAGGCAGCGGTCAACGCCCTGCTCGACCCCAAAAACCCGGACATCGCCGCGCGCTGGAACGGGGTAAAGGATGCCTGGGCACACTGCCAGTTCACCGGCTATGGCGAAGCCGTGCGGCTTATCGCAAACGATGTATACGGCATGGAGGAAATCACGCTGGCCGGCATCGAAGCCGGCGCGGAGATCAACCGCCAGCGCCGCCAGCCAGGAGAACGCCTGCGCATCCTCAGAGACGAAGGCAATCTTGACCATGTGCAGATTGACGATTTTGTGTGGCCCTGCCTGCCGGATGCCTCCGGGGTGGATTTCTTCCTGTATGACCTGTCGTGGATGAGCTTCTGCACCGGCACGTTTGATGTCGCTGCGCTGTACGCTGAAACTGGTTGTGAAGTGCGCGATGTCGCCACTTTGCATACAGCGATGGCGGCGCTGTTTGCCAAATATGGCCCCAATGCCATCGCGGTCAAGGCCCAGCACGCCTATGAACGCACGCTGTTCTGGCAGGAACGCAGCGAAGCGGAGGTCGCCCCCGTGCTGGCCCGGCATCTGCGCGACGCGACCCTGACCGAGTCGGAAAAACTGTGTCTGGGTGACTGGTGCTGGGCGCGCGGTGTCGAACTGGCGATGGAATACAATCTGCCGTTCAAAATTCACACCGGCTACTACGCTGGCAACAACCGGATGCCGGTGGAACGCATCAAACCGGGGCATCTGTGCGGCCTGTTGGCGCGCTATCTCGACGCCAGATTTGTGCTGATGCACATCGCCTATCCTTACGACCCGGAACTGGCCGCCATCGCCAAACATTACCGCAATGTCTATGTGGACCTCTGCTGGGCATGGAGCATCGACCCGTACAGCGCGGGGGATTTCGTGCGCCGGTTTATTCACACGGTCCCGGTGAACAAATTGTTCGTCTTCGGCGGAGATACCGGCTGGCCGAGCGCATCCGTCGCCTATGCCAGGCAGTCCCGCCGCTGGCTGACCCGCGCCTTGCAAGGTGAGGTGGATGAAGGCTTGCTCAGCGAAGCGCAGGCTATCCAACTGGCGACACGCCTGATGCGCCAGAATCAACTCGATTTGTTTGATCTGCAAGGCACACGGGCCGCGCTCCATTCATAAAAATTTACGTTTGTCTTGAGGGTGGCGTAAGGTTTCGCAATGTATGATATGAACAAATAGTGAGTTATAGGGCCATTAAACAGTAAACGACCACCTTCTAAAGAGGGTGGCTTTGCTCTGGCGCTACGCGGAGTTCTGCGTATCCGAGCAGTACGGCGGGTTTACAGCCGCCCGGCGACCAATGTTGATCGCCGCGTTGACATCAGCATGGGCAGCGTGTCCACACGATGTACAGGAGAAGGTTTCTTGGGTTTTGCGATTAGCTTTGTCGATATACCCACATTGAGAACACTCCCGACTGGTGTTACGTGGGTCAACATAGATCACAGGGACACCGCGCCGCTGTGCTTTGTATTCGACAAACTGGCGCAGTTGGTAAAACGACCAGCTATGCAGGGTGGCACGCTGCGACTTCCGAACCGTTACCCTGTCCCGGATACCACCCAAATCTTCGAGGGCGATCCCCTGTCCAGTGCCTTGAGCCTTTGCCACAATGCGTTTGCTGATCGTGTGGTTGATGTGTCTGGCAAAGCGGTGTTCCTTGCCTGCCAGTTTTTTCAGGCGACGATGTGTACCGAGCGTACTTTTCTGTTGCAGTTTGCGGCGCACTCGGCGGTGGCGGTGACGTACATTGTTGATCTCAGACCCGGAATACATCTCGCCGTCACTGTCGGTAGCGATGTTGGCGATGCCCAGATCAACACCCAGAAAGCCATCCGGGTCAAACGGTATTTCGTCTGGCACATCACAGGTGGTAAACAGGTAGAATTCACCCTTTTTGCAGACCAGATCACTTTCGCCTTGCTGATACTGCAACAGCGTCAGTTGGTGCGCGCCGGTCACAAAGTCGATTTCCTGCCGACCACCCAACAGCCAGATGGAGACATGCCGTTCCGGGATGCGCCAGTTGAGGATGCGACTATCGTAAGGAACCGCGCCCAGTTTCTTGAACAGGCGTTTGGTTTTCTTATCCAGTTTGTAGGCATCGACAACCTTCCCGATACAGCGCACGGCAAGCTGCGCGGCAAGACCGAACTGTTTACGCACCGTATGGTACGTCAGTTCATGCACAGGCACACGCCCAAACGACTTCGCTGCCCACGCCTGTTCGCTGATGTAGTTGCAAGCGGCGTTGGCGCGTTCGAGCGTCTCGAACAACAGTTGACGCTGGCTTTCATCCGGTTGGAGTTTGACTGTCGCTGTAAGTTTCATACGGATAGGGTAGCACAAATCGTCCGAAAGTTCAAGATAGTGAAAGGAGCATTGCCGCATTCCTCCCCCGCCTAAAGTCGGCGGTCTCCTGCGGCTTTCCTATGAACATCTGCCCGTTTTGCGAACGTAACAACCTGGAAGGCGCTCTTGTCTGCGCACACTGTGGCCGCAGCAGCTCCATTTTTTCCAACCTGCCCACCCGCGTGATTCCTGAAGAAACCAGCCCCACCCGCCCCCGCTGGCAGGGCCGGAGTCCCTTCACTGAAAAGACGGTGGCGGTGCTGCATATCGACGATGTGCGCGAGCCGCTGCTGCTGCCCATCCAGCAGGCGACGGTGCTGGGCCGGGCCAATGCGGCCTCCGGCCAGTACCCGGATGTGGACCTGACGCCGCAGGGCGCGTTTGCCAAAGGGGTTTCAGCGCGGCACGCCATGCTGCAACGCGATGGTGACAACCTGATGCTGAGCGACCTGAACAGCACTAACGGCACCTTCCTCAACAGCAAGCGTCTGCCGCCCCATCTCGCGGTGATCGTCCATGATGGCGCGGAGATTCGCCTGGGCAAACTGGTCATCAAATTGTATTTTGAAAACACCGCTGGCGCCCCCATCACCAAAACGCAGCCGATCCCGGACCTTCTGGCTGAAGAGCGTACTCTGCTGAAACGTCCCTTGTCGTAACCCGCTTCGCAGCGGTATGATTGGCATCAAATAAAAAAATCCCGCGAGTAAGCTGCGGGATTTTTGTGATTGTCGGGGCGACGGGATTCGAACCCATGGCCTCATCGACCCGAACGATGCGCGCTACCGGACTGCGCTACGCCCCGAATGTAATGGAGTCTACAGAAAAACCGGCCTGTTGGCAAGAGTTGATTTCATGCCCGAAACCCCCATCACCCTTACAGACCGCGTGCGCCGCGCGACCAATCAGGTCGTATCCGGCGCGGGCCATGCTGTCCATCAGGCCGGCATTCACCCGGACACCATTACAATCCTCGGATTTGGGATGGTGGCGCTGGCATCTTACTTTATCGCCATCGGGCAACTTCCGGCCGGCGGGATCATCCTGCTGCTGGGCCTGCCGCTGGATGCGCTCGATGGAGCCGTCGCGCGCGCCATGAACCGGAAAGACTCTTTCGGCGGCCTGCTGGATTCGACTCTGGATCGTTATGCTGATGGTTTCATTTTTGGCGCTTTGGGGTATCATTTTTCCAGCCTGGGGCAGCACACGGAACTGCTGCTGGCGCTGGCTGCACTGCTGGGCAGTTATGGGGTCAGTTATGTGCGCGCCCGCGCCGGGGAAGCCGGCCTGTCTGTGAAGGTGGGCTGGTTCAGCCGCATGGAACGCATCGTTGTCATCCTGCTGGCGCTGTTCGTTCCGCCGCTGCTGCTGCCGGGGTTGTGGCTGCTGGCACTGGGCACAAATCTGACAGCCCTACAGCGCATCTGGTTTGTGTATCGCACCATACAAAAAATGTGAGGTTCTGATTTATGGAATTCGAGAGAGAGTTAGTCGTCCTGTTTGACCGCGTACAAATCCGCTACTACGGCATCATCATCGTGCTGGCGATGCTGGTGGCGGCTTCCGTCGCGGCGCGGCTGGCGAAACGCGAAGGCCGCGACCCCGACCATATCTGGGGCGCGCTGACCTGGGCGATTATCCCCGCGATTGTGGGCGCGCGTTTGTGGTTTGTGCTGTTCCCGCCGGCCTCGCTGGTCGAGCAGGGCATGGATACCGCCTGGTTTTTCCAGAACTTCTTTAATCTGGAAAACGGCGCCATCGCCATCTGGAGCGGCGGCCTGAGCATTTTCGGCGCGGTGCTGGGTGGTTTCCTGGGCGCGTACATCTATATGCGCCGTAACAGGCTTCCTCTGGCCCCCTGGCTGGATATTGCCGCTGTCGGGCTGCCCATCGGTCAGGCCATTGGGCGCTGGGCCAACTTCATCAACCAGGAGCTTTATGGCATTCCCACCACCCTGCCCTGGGGAATCCAGATCGACGCCGCGCACCGGGTCGCACCCTTCCGCAGTCTGGTCGATTACCCGGCGGAAACGGGCTTCCACCCGCTGTTCCTGTATGAATCGCTGTGGAGCCTGCTGTTTTTCATCGTGCTGCTCAACCTGTTCCAGCGCTACCGCACCCGCCTGCGCGAGGGCGATATTTTCCTGATCTACCTGGCACAGTACGCGGTGATCCGCTTCATCCTGGAAGCGATTCGCGTGGAAATCACGTACCTGCCCGGCACAGAGATCAATCTGTCGCAGGTATTTATGGCGCTGGTCTTCATCGGCTCGGTTGCAGCCCTGGCTTACCGTCACCGGCCCGGCGTGGTCGTCTCCAACCAGCGCACACCCGACCCGAAACCTGCCTCGGAAAACACATAGACCTTACTCCATACCGCCAGTTGACTTCGTTTTATCACACCAATCTGCGCGGTATCCACTTTCGCAGGGGCGATTCGCGGATCGCCCCTACAGAGCCTCCACTCCCGATTTCAACAGGCAGCAGTTCCATAATGCAGGCGTTTACCGCTTGACAGATTAGCATATTTGTTCTATTATAAAGCTATCCCCTCCTACAACTATCGGTGGTAAGAGCGAGGCACCCCTCCAATCCAGGGACCGGCCTCGCTCTTTCACTTTGCGAGGATGCCATGACCCAATTAATCCCTGGCCTGCGCTATATCCCGAACTATCTGTCCTCCGACGAGCAAATTCACCTGCTGGAAACCATCGACTGGCAGCCCTGGAGCAGCGAACTGCGCCGGCGGGTGCAGCATTACGGCTTCCGCTACGATTACAAAAAGCGCGCGGTTGAACCCTCTATGTACCTCGGTGAACTGCCGGGCTGGCTGGATGACCTGGCAGAGCGTCTGCACCAGCATCGACTGATGGACACCGCGCCCGATCAGGTGATTATCAACGAGTACGAACCGGGTCAGGGCATCGCCAGCCATGTGGACTGCGAACCCTGCTTTGGCGACATCATCATCTCCCTCAGCCTCGGCTCCCCCTGTGTGATGGTCTTCAACAGCCTGCGCACACGCGCCACCGTTGAAACCCTGCTGGAACCGGGCAGCCTCATCGTCATGCAGGGCGAGGCGCGCCACCACTGGCAGCACGGCATCCCCGCCCGTAAAACCGATATGTTCAACGGGCAGTCTATCGAGCGAGGCCGCCGCGTGTCCGTCACTTTTCGCAAAGTCATCTTCAAAAATCAGGAGTGACCCATCCATCTTTTACACCAGGCCCGGTTCCTGTGAAAATGGGTAAGCTACCCATCATCCGAAAAACCTGCTCTCCGTTACTACCGGGTTAACGCAGGACCACCTACGCTTAATAGAGCATGATCCCCAGCGTGGTTCACCTGATTGCAGAATGAACAGTACCACGTGATGTGAGGCTCCTATGAGCAAGCGAAAACTCAAGCGACAACTCAACCTGGTGCAGGTGGTGATGCTGGGGGCCGCTGGAACCATCTCAGCATCAATATTCGTACTCACCGGACACGCGGCGGGTATCGCTGGCCCGGCTGCAATCCTCGCGTTTCTGATCGGCGGCTTGTTGAGCTACAGCATCGCTCTGAATTACAGCGAGTTGGCGACCACTTTCCCGGTCACAGGAGGCGCGCTGACCTATGTGCGCGAAGCCTATGGGAACAACATTCTGTCTTTTCTGGTTGGTTCAATGGACTGTCTTTCCAGTACCTTTTTTGCGGCATTATCAGCCGTAGGATTTGCCTATTCACTCCAGATATTCATCCCCAACCTGCCCATTGTGCCTACGGCTATCGCCGTGATCGTCATTTTCACCACCCTGAATTTCCTGGGAGCCGGTGAGGTCGGTAATGCCCAGATTGTGTTGGGTGGCATACTGCTCCTGACGCTTGGCATCTATGTGGCTGCTGGCCTGACACGCGCCGGAGGCTTTCGCTGGGAAACCTTTGCGCCGCAGGGGAAACTGTTTGTGCATGAAGGTTTCGCGGCGAATGCGACAGGCATACTGGCGACCATTGCACTGGTGTACAGCTCCTATGTAGGTTTCGAGGTGATTGCCGATGATGCCGAGGAGGTCCAGAATCCCAATCGTAATATCCCTCTGGGCATACTCATCAGCCTGACTGTGGTCACGCTCACCTACCTGCTGGTCGAACTGGTCACACTCGGTACAGTGCCCTGGCAGGAGCTGGCTGGTTCGGAGACTGCATTGACCGATGCAGCCACTCGCTTTATGCCCGGTTGGGGCGCATTGTTCATGGGGATAGCGGGCATCATCGCTACGCTGACATCTGTGAACACCGCCATGCTCAGCGCCACGCGCGAAGCATTTACATTGAGTCGCTATGGCGTGCTGCCGCGTTTTCTCTCACGCCTGAGCCGATTCCGAACGCCTTACGGAGCGATCCTGGCAATCGGCACGATCAGCGGCCTGGTCGCCGTGATTGGCGTAGTCGACTTCCTGAGCTACGCCTCCAGTTCAGGGTATCTGTTTGTCCTGTTCTGGTCGAACCTCTCCATGATCCGGCTGCGAAAACGTTTCCCGGACCTGAAACGTCCATTTAAGGTCCCCTTCTTCCCGCTCACTGCTTATTTGGCGGCGGGAACCTGCCTGATGATTATCCTTTTTACCGACTGGAAGGCACTGCTCTTCGGGGCCGGGGTACTCGCAACCTGCGCGGCTTTCTACTACCTGTATCCGATTGTTTCAAAAATACAGGCATCGCGCGCTTCGGCCAGCGAACAGGCCAAAAATCGGATTCTTATCCCCGTCGCGCATCCACGCACCGCCCAACGGCTGGTTCGTCTGGCGACCATTCTCGCGCAGGCCAGTGAAGATACAAGCATCTGTGTACTCACCGTAATTCCGGGAGATGTCAAGAAGCGGCTGATGGTCCATCTCAAAGAACCGGAACAGACCCTGCTCGGTTATATCGCGCAGGATGCCCTGGCCCGCAACGTGCCGCTCTACACCAGAATGCGCGCGGCGGCCAGTGTTTCTGAAGGTATTCTGGACGAAATGAAACATAACACTATCAAACTGATCCTGGCGGGTTGGCCGGGACCGCTCGACCCCGCACACCTGGCCGAAAACCCGGTTAAGATCGTCCTTCAAAAAGCCCATACCAATGTTGCGGTGCTGCTGGATCGGGAAATGCAGCAGGTGAATCACATTCTGGTTCCGGTTGGGGGCGGGCCACATTCACGCCTGGCCTTACGTCTTGCTTATGAGATCGGCGAAAAGGAAGGGGCGAAAATTGTCGCTCTTCATATCTTTTCGGAAACATCCAGTGTCGAAGAAATCGAAGATGAAATGCTTCACCTGGAAGAAATTGTCGAAGATGAACTGGGCTATACCCCGTCCAGCCTGACATCGCGCGTGGTCAGAGCCAAATCTGTGCCTGATGGAATCCTGCTGGAGACTACCCGCCAGCCCTATGATCTGGTGGTAATTGGCGCGTCCGAAGAGTGGACTTCGCAAACACGGCTGTTTGGTTCGGTCAGCGATTGGATCGCCGATCATGTCCCTTCCTCAGTGCTGCTGGTACGCCGTCACGAACCGGTGGCAATCGCGTGGATACGCCAGCAGGTCAAGGTCGCCGGGAAGGAGTACGACCAGCGCCAGGAGTGAAACCCCGGCAGCCTCATCATCGAACGGGCGAAGTACAGCACTATCTCCTGGTGACATTTCGCAAAGTAATCCTTGAGAAGCTCTCATCCGATTCTTAACCCGCTTGTTTCCCTTCCCCATGCGATAATGAAAAGAGCAATTCCCCCTTTAGTCAGGGGGTGAGTCCGCGCTGTGTCGCGTACAATAATCCATAGACCACAAATTATGGAATCAACTACATGATAGAAGTTCAGGAACTCACCAAAGAGTTTGACGGCTTTCGCGCCGTAGACCGCGTCAACCTGTCCGTGCCGGCGGGGTCGGTGCTGGCGCTGCTGGGGCCGAACGGCGCGGGCAAAACCACCAGCGTCCGCATGATGACATCCATCCTCGCGCCCACGTCCGGCAAAGCGTCCATCGCCGGGTTCGATGTCGTCGAACAGCCGGAACAGGTGCGCGCCCATGTCGGCGTCCTCACCGAGCAGCACGGTCTGTACGAGCGCATGAAGGCCATTGAGTATCTCGATTTTTTCGGGCAGGTCTATCACCTGAGCAAGGCCGAACGCCGCAAACGGGCCTATGATCTGATGGAACGCTTCGGCCTCACCTTCGCGCTGGATAAACGCCTGGGTGAATATTCCAAAGGCATGAAACAGAAGCTGGCGCTGGTACGCTCCATGCTGCATAACCCGCCGGTGCTGCTGCTGGATGAACCCACTTCGGCGATGGACCCGCAAAGCGCGCGCCAGGTGCGCGAAGCCATTGTCGAATTGCAGCGTGACGAACGCACCTTCCTGATTACCACACACAACCTGACCGAAGCACAGAGTCTGGCGGATCGCATCGCCATCATCCGACACGGGCGCATCATCGCCAACGGCTCCTTCGCGGAACTCGCCCGCCAGTTCGTCGGCAGCCCGCTTATGGAAATGCACATCAACGGATATGTCAACGGCCTGTCGCAAGACCTCAGCGATCTGGTCGAAGTGCAGGAATGTGGCGAGGACTGGCTGCGCTACCGTGTGGCTGACCCGCGCGCCACCAATCCGGCCCTGCTCAGACGGGTCGCCGGGCTGGGAATCGAGGTCATTACGCTGGCCCCGGTCTCACAAACGCTGGAGGATATTTACCTTCAGGTCGTCACCGAAGATGAAGCCCAGGAGGCGCGTCAAAATGGCAGCCACAACTAACCCGATTGTTCAGCCGGCGGTCACGCCCTCTGGCTGGCGACGCACCCTGAGCAACGCGCTCATCGTGACGCGGCGCGAGATTCGCGACAGTTTCCGCGATTGGCGGATCATGGGGCCGATCTTCCTGCTGACGCTGGTGTTCC
>CAZKIB010000164.1:0-4825 GCA_964552425.1 uncultured Anaerolineaceae bacterium
GTAATTTTATCTTTTGACTATGGACTATAGACTTTAAGCTGTGACGCAACAGGCTGTACAGGTTTCGGCCTTACCGTTACAATTCGGCGCATGACTGCTCAACAACTCGCTTCTCTGCTGACATATATCATCATCGGTCTGTTTGCCATCGCTGTGGTGATGTTTGTGATCGCCTTGCAGCAGCTTCGCCGGGGGCGGCGCGGCCCTTACTGGCGGCTGCGGCGACAGGCCAGCCAGCGCGGCGGGGTGCTGTTTCTGGCGTCTGTCGGGTTATTTATCGGGGCGCTGGCGCTGGCATTCTACAGCGGACTGGCAGCGATTGCCATCCGGGGTGTGGATGACTTTTTCAGGCAGCAGCGCGCCGGGCTGGTCGGGGTGGTTATTCCAACCGAGACGCCGACACTGGATGTCACGCGGACATCCATACCCACCGCAACCTCCACGCTGACCGCGACGCCGGCGCCTACCCTGACGACCACCGCCACGCTGACGGCTACCACGATGCCGACGCTGACGGCTACCCTGACCGCGACCCCCACCAGCACGTCAACCCTTACGGAGACACCCACTCCCACGCTGACGCTGACACCTTCCGCCACCGTGGACCGGGTGCTGCGGCTGACCCCGCCTGCCGCCGGAATCGCAGCGCGGGCCAGCGCCAGCCTGACGATTACCGCAGCAGCAGCCTATGTTTCGTCCGATAACCAGCCGGTGGAAGCCGGCAGCGTGTTTGCGGCGGGCCTGGAACGCATTTATCTGTTTTTTGATTACCGCGATATGGATACCGGGGTGGTGTGGTCGCGGGTGCTGTACCGCGATGGGCAGGCTGTTCAGGGACAAGCCTATCTGTGGAGTCAGGACCAGGACGGCACAAGCTATTTCTTCTTCGGCAACCATGAAGGGTATCCCGCCGGGGAGTATGAAGTGCGGCTGTACCTGGGCGAAACCGAAGCGAGCCGGTTCGCGTTTACGATCACGGTCTGATGCGCCTGATTTCTAACAAAAATGTAACGCTTTTCATGCTGATTTCGAATTTGCGCGCTTTGAATCCTCTCAATATAATTCCTACTAATATAAATCATCAGCCAAATTAGCCCCCAAATGACAAACCTTGCACTGATTGTTGAAGACGAAGCTGCTCTGCGGGTCATTTACGATGCTGTTCTCCAGAACCTGGGTTTTGTGGTGATGCAGGCGGCTGACGGCGAGGAAGCGATTCTCCTGCTGGAACAATACACGCCCAGCATCGTGTTTCTGGATATTCTGCTGCCAAAGGTGGACGGCAGTCAGGTGCTTGCCTACATTCAGGCCAGCCCTCACCTTCAGCACACGGCGACGGTGGTAGTCACGGCGCACAGCCGTTACCAGCAGATGATCGCGCTGGCTGCCAACGATTTGTTTCTGCTGAAACCGGTGCGTCCACGTGACATTCAGACAGCGGTACAGCAGGCCCTCGCCCCCTCCTGATTGTGAAGCCCGGCGAGAATCAGGTACAATGCAGGCGATTCGAGTTGGGCTGGTCATTTGCCGATGTTATTTGATTTTGAATCCCTTGTGGGTCAGTTATATATTGTGGGTGGGCGTTCCATCAACGCGACGCCGCCGGGTCTGCTGGTCGAAGTGGCCCCGCGTAAAGCCGCGCGCGGGCGCGAGATGGACACTTTTTTCGCGCTGGTGCTGCCTTCCGGGCACAACCCGGCCCCGGCCAGCTTCTACGAACGCATGGCGCAAATGGCCGCTGAACAGTATTTCGGCAGCAGCGGCAGCGTCACATCCGGCGTGCGCGCCCTTTTTAACGCGCTGAATAACAACCTCTACGAACATAACGAATCGGCGGCTAGCCGCCCCTACGAAGCGCACCTGATCTGCGCGATTTTGCACGGCAGTGACCTGTTCGTGGCGCGGGTCGGCGGCGGGGTCGCCATGCTGCACGCCAGAGGCACATCCCAGGTGTTCCCCTCCAGCTTTGACAATGACGAAGCGCTGTATGGGCCGCCGCTGGGGGTGCAGCCGGTTCCCGATATCAAGATGGCGCAGTACCGCCTGAGTCATGGGGCACGGCTGGTGCTGGCGGATAATAACCTGGCAGATTTGAATGTCGCGCAGATGGAAACCGCGCTGGCCGGGGCCAACCTGGGCGAAACGCTGCTCGGCCTCAAAAAACTGGTCACGGCCAACCTGACTCTCCTGGGCGTGGAATTTGTACCGCCGGAAACGCCGGACAATGTCGCTGTGCGTGCCGGCCAGTCCACCCGGCCAGAAGCTGCCACCACCCCCACCGCCGCAGCCCCAACAACTGCCGCAGCCACCGCTGCCCAGACCGAAACCAACGGCTCTGCGTTGGGCGCAGCCAATTATCGCGTGCAGCGGGGGGCCAGCAGCGCAGCGCTCAGGATCGCTGACAGCATTGATTCCATTGGTACGGTGGTGGAACGCATCGGTGAACAAACTGCCCGGCAGCCAGGCCGTCTCGCAAGCTTTCTGAGCAGCAGCGGCGCGGTGCTGATCCCGGTGGCGCTGGTGATTCTGGTGGTCGCCATGTGGTTGAGCGGCACTGGCGCGAGCGAATTTGAATTGTGTGTCACCGAAGCGACCAACGGCGCTGATCTGGCGCGCAGCATCGCCTCGAACGACGTGACCGGCACACTGGCGGCATGGAATGCGGTGCTGCTGACCACCGAACGCTGCGACGAAATCCGCCCCGGCGACCCGGACCCCCAGCTTGCCGCCCTCACACGGGAAGGTCAGGAAGTGATCGACCAGTTGAACCAGATCAAACGGCGTGAGGCAGCCATTGTCGAATCGTTTCCGAACGCCACCCTGACCAGCGCGGTGCTGCGTGGAGAAGACCTGTACCTGCTGGACGATGGCAACGATCAGGTGTACCGCATTTCACTGGCGGAAGATGGCCTGAGCATGGTCTCCAATACGCGCCAGCCTATCGCCACCATGCGGCGCGGCGCAGCAGTGGGCCAGTATACCGTTGGGGATTTGCTGGATATTACCTGGTCAGAAGATGGCAGCGGTCTCAGCCAGGGCAATGTGCTGCTGGCGCTGGATGCCGAAGGTCTGCTGATTGAATATTCCCCCACGTTCCTGGCGCGCGGTGTGCAGAAACTTCTCGGAACAGAACAGTGGGTCAGTCCGCTCAAGATGGCGACCTGGCAGGGCCGGCTGTATATTCTTGACCCCGGCGCGGATCAGATCTGGCGGTATGACCCTTCCGGCGGCACATTTCCCGGCGGCCCGCTGGAATATTTCGTGGGCACGCGGCGGCCCACCCTGGCGAACGCGGTGGACTTTGGCATTGATGACAGCGGGCGCGTCTACATCCTCTTCGCCGACGGCGTGATCGCCATGTTCCGCAGCGGCGAGGAACTGCGCTTCGGTTTCGCCGGCTTCCCTCCCAATCAGGCGGTGGAAAGTTCTCATTCCATGTTCCTCAACACCAACCCGGTATCGCCGGGCATTTATGTGACGGATCGGGTCAGCCGCACGCTGTTCGAAACCTCGATGGCCGGCACGTTTATCAGCAGCTACCGCACCTTCGACGAACGCCAGTTTGACCTGCTGGCAGACGTGGTTTCGGACGAAACCAAGCGCGTGCTGTACGTGCTTTCCGGCAATTCGGTGCTGGCCTTCGCCAAGTAACGTAGGGCAGTCGTAGCCTACCCAATCCCCGGATTTTGTTTATAATGCGCGGCGAAAGTAAAGCAGTGCTGAGTGCCTGGTGCTAAGTGAAGAATCCGGCTTAAAGCTGCTGGATTTCAAAGTCTTTTCTAAGCACTTAGCACGAAGAACGCAGCACTGACCGCAGGTGTTTTTGCCAGGTTAAGAAGTTCTGCGCAAGGTGAAGTATGCGTATTCCAGGCTGGTTGTTCATTCTGGGTGTGATCGCGGCGATTGGGTCTACCGCGCTGTGTTCGGCTGTGTCGTTTGTGGGAGCGAGGCAGGTGGCGCTCGATGCCGGGGCGGCGGGGATTGAGGTAGCGTCGTTCGCGGACTTTTTCCAGAGCCAGCCGACGCCCATCCCCACATCCGTACTGCCCTCCGCAACCCCCCAGCCCACAACTGACACCGGTGTGAATGTGGCAGCCGAGACCGCCACGCCGGAACCAGCCGGCCCAACCCCGACCCTGGACCCGCTGGCGGATTACCGGTGGAATGACCCCCGCCAGGTGCGTATTCTGCTGCTGGGCATTGACCAGCGCACCGGTGTAGCCGATGACGAAAAATACTTCCGCACCGATACAATGATGGTCGTCAACATTGACCCGGTGCGCGAAACGATTGGCGTTCTGAGCATCCCGCGTGACCTGTGGGTCGATATTCCCGACGGCGGCCCGGCGGCGCGCATCAACACAGCCAACGCGCGCGGCGACAGCAACGGTTATCCCGGCGGCGGCCCGGCGCTGGCGATGCAGACTGTGCAGAATAATCTCGGCCTGCGGGTCGACTATTTCCTGCTGGTGAACTTCGATGTCTTTGAGCGCGGGGTGGACCTGCTGGCCCCGGAAGGTGTCGAAATCTGCGTGACAGAAGTCATTGACGACCCGGATTATCCCGATGCCGGTTTTGGCACGATCCCGGTGCGCTTCGACCCTGGCTGCCAGATGCTGAACGCGGGACGCCTGCTGCAATATGCCCGCACCCGCGCCACACAGGGGGCAGATTTTGACCGCGCCCGGCGGCAGCAGGAAGTGCTTTCCGCCATGCAGCAGAAGCTGGTCAGCCTGGAAGGGGTTGGTAACCTGATCGCGCAGGCCCCGGCGCTGTGTGACGAACTGAGCGACAGTTTCAAGACCAACCTCGAACTCGAACAGAT
>CAZKIB010000164.1:4926-15590 GCA_964552425.1 uncultured Anaerolineaceae bacterium
GTGTTGTTCCCCAATTACAACGGCATCCGCCAGTTGATCCAGCAGGTGTTTAACCCGCCCGATGCAGACATGACCACCGCCGACCTGCGCAGCCGGGCCGAGGCCGAAGACTCGCTCATCGCTGTGTTTAACAATACGGATGTGGCCGGGCTGGCCGGTCAGACCCGCGACTGGCTGGCAAGCAAAGGCATCACTGTCGATCAGGTCGGTAACACCGCGACGATCACCAATGCCGATACCGTCATCCGCGATTACGGCGGCAACCACATCTGGACCGCGCGCTACATCGCGGCGCTGATGGGCCTGCCGTCGGACCGCATTCAGCCAGGCGCGGACGGCCTGATCGCCGAAGGGGTCGCGGTTATCGCCGGTAACGATGTTCAGGCGATTCTGGCAGGTGGGTAAGCATCAAACCTTAGAGTGCCTGGTGCAGAGTGCTGAGTAAGAGCCTCCAGAGTGTGTTTGTCACATACTCTTCCACGTTGTATATTGGGCTGTATACCGGCAAAATACCCTGAATTCAGCCTCACACTGCTTCAGTCCCGGTGGGACTTGTTTTGCCTTGCCGTCGATTTCAATCGGCGGCACACGCGGATTATTCGCTTGCAACCACCGGTACGCTTTCGCAGTCACCGACTGCCTCCACAAGGTCAGAGCGCACCCACCGTTCCGGGGTTGACTGCCACCAGATGAAGCCATCGCTGCCTTCAGCCTGCCCGATCACAGGTTGCAGGTCATAGCGTGGAATTCCACCTGTGACTTCATAATCTGTGCCGGGACCGCCGCGCAGGTTGGCCGCGCGGGATGTATTGACCATGCAGATGATCGTCTCGTTCACCGCCTGCATTTCGAAGGTGGCCTGCGCCACGCAGTTCGCGCCGGAAAGGAAGGCTGTCACCGCGCCGTCAAGCTGACCCGTGTCGCTGACAGTTACCAGATATTCATATGTGTTGGTGTTGCCACCCCCGGCGAATTCGTTGCGCGTCGCCAGATAATCGCCGTCTTCTGTGCGATAAAACGTCATCTGCGGCCACCAGGCATTATCCACTGCGGTGAATTCATCATTGGCTGCATCAACAATCATCAGGAAATTGCGATCCACTGAACCACTGAAGGCCGAATTCTGGCAGCTATCCGCCAGATTAAAATTCCACAGTACCCGCCAGTGTCCCGCCCTGACAGGTGAAGCGCTGTCAGTTTCGGAAGTCAGTCCGGTTTCAACGACTGCCTCTGGTGTGACGTTTTCGCAGGCCGCCATCAGATCATCCAGCGCAGTCTGGAGCGTCACAATCGCGCCGGCGGCATCCGCTTCACGGTCACTGAGGTAGGTCTCATAAAGGCTGTCCACCTGCTGGTTGAGGTCAGCAGGGCTGCATGTTGCAGCATCCTGGGCAGCAGCAGTCTGAATCGATAGCAGGGTAATCAGCAGTAAACAGGATAATTTTCTCATCTTGTCCTCCATGACAAAGTGCCTGCATACACCTATCATAGCGCGTTCAGGCTTGCAGAGTCCCATCAGGAGCAGAGACAATCTCGCAGATTTCCCGCAATTTCTCCATAATTTCTAAACAATTGTGGTCTACATTCAATCTGGATGGAGCGATAATCTCCCCATTCGCAGCAGGCATCGATCTCCCCCTCCCCCCCCTTCGATGCCTGCTGATGCACTCTGGATCAAACGAACCCTCTGAAGGAATGCCCATATGTGGTTTATGATGGTGCATAAGCAGGGGTGGAAAGAGGTTTTTCCAATGAGCAAAACAATTCTGGTTGTGGATGACAAAGCCAGCGTGACACAGCTTCTGAAAGAGTACCTGACGGAAAACGGTTTCCGTATCGTGACCGCCAGAGACGGGCGCGAAGCCCTGTATGTGGCGCGCCATGAAAAACCGGACCTGGTGCTGCTGGACATCATGATGCCGGAGATGGACGGTTACGAATTCATGCGGCACTTCCGGCGCGAACGCAACACACCCGTCATTATGCTGACGGCGAAGATGGAAGAAACCGATAAGGTGATCGGGCTGGAACTGGGCGCGGACGATTATGTCACCAAACCGTTTGGCATGGCCGAGCTGGTCGCGCGCATCAGGGCCATGCTGCGGCGGGCGTATCAGGAGACACCGGCGAGTGACGTGCTGCGGGTGGGCGATGTTTCGCTGGACAGAATCACGCGCATTGTCACCATCGGATTGCGCAAAGTCCAGCTTACCCCTTCAGAATTTGACCTGCTGACGATCCTGATGAGTTCGCCGGGGCAGGTTTTTTCGCGCGGCGATCTGCTGGAACGGCTGAAAGGCAACGCTTTTGAAAACGTGGAGCGCACCGTCGACACGCACGTTCGCAACCTGCGCGCCAAAGTCGAAACCCGAACCGACGAGCCGCAGTATATCCAGACCGTGTACGGGGTGGGCTATCGCTTTAACCCTGAGATAGACGAGGGCGGCGGATGACGCGCTCCATCACCTTCAAGTGGATTGTCACCGTGCTGTTGAGCAGCCTGACCGGCGTGATTCTGGTTGGGC
The DNA here is from genome assembly GCA_964552425.1 of uncultured Anaerolineaceae bacterium. Taxonomy (GTDB): domain Bacteria; phylum Chloroflexota; class Anaerolineae; order Aggregatilineales; family Phototrophicaceae. The sequence continues at coordinate 7,452 of CAZKIB010000164.1, forward strand.
TGTTTGCGTATCGCACCACGCTCAACGAGTTTGATCGCCTGCGCATCGAACAGGCCCGGCTGTCCATGCTCAACCGGCTGACCACTTACTATCAGGAGCAGGGTAGTTGGTCGGGGCTGGACGACTGGTTCCAGCAGCAGGAGCGTGAATCGGGCGGCCCCCATCGCAGCGACGCGCCGCCGCTGTATGCGGTTGCCAACAACGCTGGTGAGATTGTCCTGGGGATTGGCCCATATGAAACCGGCCAGCAGGTGGGCGCAGATCAACTTGAGCAGGGTCAGCCGGTGGTCATTGATGGTGAGCAGGTCGGCACAGCTTTGCTGGCGCTGCCACCGCCCAGGCTCGACCCACGTGAACAGGTTTACGTGGATCGCACCAATCAGGCATTATTTATCGGGGCAGTGGGCGCGAGTGCCATTGCGCTGCTGGTGGGCATCCTGCTGTCACGGCAGTTTTTACGACCTCTGACGGAACTCACCAGCGCAATTGCCGCTATGCGCCAGGGCGACCTGGAACAGAAGGTGCGGGTGCGTTCGCGCGATGAGCTGGGCGAACTGGCGGAATCCTTTAACGAGATGAGCGCCCAGCTTCACCGGGCCAACCATCTTCGCAAGCAGATGACCGCCGACATTGCCCATGATCTGCGCACCCCGCTCATGGTCATCAGCGGGTATCTGGAAGCGCTGCGCGATGGCACGCTCAAACCGACGCCGGAACGCTTCGAGGCCATGAACCGCGAGGCGGTGCTGCTCAAACGGCTGGTGGAGGATTTGCGCACCCTGTCGCTGGCGGACGCGGGCGAACTGAAGCTGATTTACCAGCCGGTGCAGCCGCGTGACTTGCTGGAACAGGTGCGGCAGTCGTTCGAGCCGCTGGCTGCCGAACAGTCGGTGACGCTGCGGGTGGAAGCGGATGAGACCCTGCCAGCGGTGCAGGTGGATCGTGAGCGCATGGTGCAGGTACTGGGCAATCTGGTCAGCAACGCGCTGCGCTACACGCCCGCCGGGGGCACAATCTCGCTGCGGGCGCGCCAGCAGCACGACGGCGTACAGTTAGTGGTCAGCGACACGGGCAAAGGCATCGAGCCGGAGCAGCTGCTGAACATTTTTGAACGTTTTTACCGCACCGAACAGGCGCGCAGTGAACATCAGGGCGAATCCGGGCTGGGTCTGGCGATTGCCAAATCCATCGTGGAGGCGCATCACGGGACGATTGCGGCGGAAAGCCAGGTGGGGGTGGGCACTTCGCTGATTATCCTGCTGCGCCCGGACAGCGCGCTGTCAGCGACCTGAACGGCGGGAACTCCTGAAATAGCGCACAGCTTCTGCATAATTTCTCCATGTCTGTTTGCTATGGTGGTGACATGCGATCAAACACAGCACCAGATGGAGGAATCTCATGCGCGGACTGCGAATTCTCACGGGTGTCACCGTACTGGTGGCAGTATTTGGGGTAGGTGCGTTTCTGTACCTGACCCGCGAAATCGCTGCCCCCAGCCAGGATGTTCAGACCAGTGTGCAGCAGCTTGAAACATCCGCCGCCGGCAGCAGCGCGGTAGTGTTCCGTATCTCACAGGACGAATCGCAGGTGTCGTACACAATTGAGGAAGTGCTGAACGGCGCGGACAAAACCGTGATCGGTACGACCAGCGAAGTCGCCGGGGATATTCTGCTTGATCTGAACGATTTGTCCCAGTCGCAGATTGGCGACATCCACATCAATGCGCGCACCTTCGCCACCGATGATGAACGCCGGGATAACACCGTCGCCCGCGCCGTGCTGCAATCCGAAACAGACGAGTACGAATTTATCACCTTCCTGCCGGGCAGCATCAGCGGCCTGCCGGGCAGCGCCAGTGTGGGCGACAGTCTCACGTTTCAGGTCACGGGCGATCTGACCATCGCGGGCGTCACCCAGGAAATCACCTTCGATGTATCCGCCGCGCTGGAATCCGCCGAGCGGCTGGCGGGCCAGGCAGAAGTGGTCGTCGCTTATGCCGACTTCAACATCACCATCCCGGAAGTACCCTTCGTCGCCAGCGTGGAAGACACGGTCACACTCACACTCGATTTTGTCGCCAACGCGGTGAGTACCCCTGCCGCTGAAACGTAACCGGTATTCCCATCCTGATCTCCTGTCAGAAGCCGCCGCCTGTTCCGGGTGCTGCGGCTTTTTCGGTGAGTCTGCGCCGCAGCCAGTCTGTCTTACTTTCCGACAGAATCTGCTCACTTTCTGCACAACTCTTTCGTAAAGTGAAGCCATCGTGTGATTGCGGATGTGTGTGCAGATGGTGGACGTGGGGTACTCGCAATCACACGACTTTTCTTGTGGAAACAGAAGGAGCATCAAAATGGAACTGCATGACGACGATCAACCCATTGGCCGAGTCCTCAGCCGCCGGGAAGTCCTGGCGCTGTTTGGTGGAGCCAGCGCCGCGCTGGTTGTGGGAACCGGGTTCAGCCGGCTGAATATCAGCCAGTTGACAGCCACCCCGGAAGCGACTGCCACAGCCCTGCCGACCTGTGTGGTCAAACCCGCGCTGACCGAAGGCCCCTACTTTGTCGATGACCAGCTCAACCGCGTCGATATTCGCGTCGAGCCGTCGGATAACAGCGTCAAGGAAGGCGCGCTGCTGAACCTCATCTTCCGGGTGTCGGATGTCAGCCAGGGCACATGCGCCCCCCTGCCGGGCGCTCAGGTGGATGTGTGGCACTGTGACGCGCAGGGCTGGTATTCCGACGTGGAAGACCCCGGTTTTGATACCTCCGGCCAGCAGTGGCTGCGCGGCTATCAGATCACTGATGAAAGCGGCGTGGCGGAGTTTATCACCATTTATCCGGGCTGGTATTCCAGCCGGGCGGTGCATATCCACTTCAAAATCCGCACGGACCCGGATGCGGATGAAGGCTACGAATTCACGTCGCAGTTGTTCTTCTCCGAAGAACTGACCGACCTGGTTCATGCCGGGGAACCTTATGCCAGCAAGGGCTATCGCGACACGCTGAATGTGAACGACAACATCTTCCAGGGCAGCGATGGCCTGCTGACGCTGGAAATTGCCGAACTGGACGACGGCAGCGGCTACAGCGCCACATTCGACATCGGCCTGGATGTAAGCCAGCCAGCCACGTCCGACCCGGCTGTGGGTGGTTCCGGTGGAGGTCAGCCTCCCAGCGGCGGCCCGCGCCCCGGTGGTGGAACACCGCCCAACGGCACACCTCCGGCGGAACGGCCATAACCTCAACGACCCGCATAGTGGTGTATCGGAATGGACCGCGCGCGGGGTGACGCCGGAACTCTGAAAACCTGCGGCGCAAAATCAACGGGACAGGGGCGTGACGAACGTCCCTGTTTTTATTCACCAACCCCTTACTTGGGGAATTGGTGATCTTTGATTACAATACATTCGTTAAGCGACACATTTAGCTGCAAAGGTTTTATGAGCAGTTACGCATCCGTTGCAGAACTCTTACAGCGCATCGAAGCGGGCGACGAAGAGGCCCTGTTCGCGCTGCACGCCCGCTATATCAACCTGGTCTATTCGGTTGCCTATCAGGTGCTGGAAGACCAGATGGCGGCGGAGGAAGTCGCGCAGGATACCTTTATGCGTCTGTGGGAAAAAGCGGCGGCCTATGACCCGGCACGGGGGGATTTTGTGACCTGGCTGCTGACGATCACGCGGCGGCTGGCGATTGATGCGCTGCGCAAACGCCACCGGCGTGAACCCCGGCAGCACACCCTGTTTATCGATGAAAACCCGGAACTGTGGGAAAATGTGTTATCCACTGAAACCAGCGAACTGCGCCGCAGTCTGCTGGCGGTTCTGGGGCAGCTTCCGCCGGAACAGCAGGATGCCATCGGGCTGGCTTATTTTTATGGCATGTCCCATACCGACATTGCCGATTATCGCAAAGTGCCGCTGGGGACGGTCAAAACCCGTATCCGGCAGGGAATGCAAAAGCTGCGCACGATCTGGCTGGCGGAGCAGCCCATACATCCAAAAGCGGATTCCGGGACGTAAGATTGAGAAACGTTAGGGTATTATTGGCAGGATTGTGGGCAGGCTTAATCTAACGGGCGGGTAGGTTTAGAAAGTACGCGAATTGTCGTAATGGACAGAGAAACACTTTTCGATCTTATTTCTGCATATGCCCTGGGCGCGCTGGATGAACGCGAACGGGCAGAAGTCGAGGCACGCCTGGTCGATGACCCGGAGGCGCGTGCGCTGCTGGACGAATATGAGAAACTGGCCGGGGCGCTCGTGCTGGCGGTTCCGGTGCGCACCGCGCCGGATCATCTGGGTGCGGACCTGCGCCAGCGGATCGCGTCCAGACCATCTGCGCCAGCGGCCCACCCTGTCATCACGCCGCGCCGCACACTGCCCCTGTCTATGCGCTGGCTGCTGGCCGCCGCCATCCTCGTCCTCATCTTTGGCGTTTCCTGGATTTTGACTCATTTGCCCAGGCCAGAGGACAAGGTCGTTTGCCCGGAAACACAGGCGCTCTACCAGCAGATCATCACCACACCGAATTATCTGCGCATCGCCCTGAACCCCGGTGAGGAATTCACGGACATCAGCGGCGATCTGTTCGCGGACCCGACCAGCAACGCGGCCATCCTGCACATTCGCCACCTGCCCGCCCTGACCGAAGATCAGGCATTTCAACTGTGGCTGGCCGGGCCAGGTGAAACGGTCAGCGGCGGCTTGTTCCAGCGGGCGGCGGACGATACCTGTATCGTTTTACCGCTTGAATACCCGATCACGGAGTACAGCGGTTTTGGCGTTTCGCTGGAACCGGCTACCGGCAGCCCCAACCCCAACGGGCGCAGCGGTCCGCGTGTCTTCAATGTGCGCTTAGGCGATACTTAATTCATGGCATTCACCCCGAATGCAGAACAGATACCCGGTAAGTGGCGGGCGCTGCTGCTGCTTTCGCTGGCGGAACTGCTGGTCATGGCGGTGTGGTTTTCCGCCTCGGCGGTGGTCCCTGCCCTGACCGCCGCCTGGCAGTTGGACGAAGCCGGCAGGGCGTGGCTGACCATGTCCGTGCAGATCGGGTTTGTGGTCGGGGCATTTGGCTCGGCAGTGCTGACTCTGCCTGACCGTATCCCGGCGCATCGTCTGATGGCTGTATCTGCCCTGCTGGCTGCCTGGATGACGCTGCTGATCCCCCTGCTGGCGAATGATCTGCCGCTGGCGCTGGTCCTGCGCTTCCTGACCGGTGTGTTTCTGGCGGGAGTCTATCCGGTAGGCATGAAGCTGATGACGACCTGGACGAAGGCGGATCGCGGGCTGGGGATCGGGCTGCTGGTGGGCGCGCTGACGGTGGGTTCGGCCTCGCCACATCTGCTGAATGCGCTTGGCGGCGTCGGGGACGTAGACCTTGCCGTCCCGGAGGCGCTGCAGGAGATCGTCGGGCGGCGTCGGGGACTGGCGTCCGGTGCTGGTGCTGGCGGCGGTATCCGCATTTGCTGGCGCGGGGCTGGCAGTGGCGTTTGTGCGGCCTGGCCCGTTCGTGACAAAATCACCGCCCTTCAACATCCGTGACATGGGTTATATCCTGCGGGACCGCGACGTGATGCTGGCGAACCTGGGTTATCTGGGGCATATGTGGGAACTCTACGCCATGTGGACATGGATTCCCGCGTTTATACTGGCGAGTTTTACGGCTGCGAATCTGGGGGCACAGGAAGCCAGCCTGGCCGCTTTTGGGGTCATTGGCAGCGGCGGTCTCAGCAGTCTGATCGCTGGTAAGCTGGCAGATAAAATCGGGCGCACAGTGGTCACATCAGCGGCGATGATCGTCAGCGGTTCCTGCGCGCTGCTGATCGGTCTGTTGTTCGGGGCGCATCCGCTGCTGGTGACAGCCCTGGCGCTGCTGTGGGGCATCAGTGTGATCGCCGATTCGGCACAGTTTTCCACCTGCGTGAGTGAATTATGTAACCCGACCTATACCGGCACGGCGCTGACCCTGCAAACCAGCATGGGCTTTCTGCTGACGCTGGTATCGATCCGGCTGCTGCCCACTATCCAGACAGCGGTGGGCTGGCAGTGGGCCTTCGCATTTCTGGCGATTGGCCCGGTGATCGGCACAGCGGCTATGTGGACCCTGCGGCGATCACCAGCGGCCAGTCAATTAGCCGGAGGCCGGCGTTAGTTGATGCGCGGCAGCGACAGCACGTTGATCGCATCGCCCAGGCGGGTCACTCGCAGGATAGGGCCAAAAATCCAGCCTTCCTGCGGGACACTGACGCCGGGCTGTGTGTAACGCACGCGAATCCACGTGCCATCAAAATTGCGGCCCAGCACTTCCACCTCAGCGCCATTCGTCAACTGGCCGATAATCCCGGCGACATTGGAAGGCAGGCGGCGCACATTGGCGATCCCAGGCGCGCCGGCGACTGTCACCACGCCGAGATACAGGCGTTCCTGCGGCAGGCCCCGTCCAAAATCACGAATCTCCAACGCCTGAATGGGCGGTTCGCCAGATGGCTGGCCGATCAGGACAAAGGTATGGACCATACCCGGCAAAAGCTGCGGGTTCGTCAGGGTGAGCAGGTCGCTGGTATTCCCGGCCACAAAGGACAATTCCTCGTACAGGCCTGCTGGAATTTCATTCTCATTGGCTTCCGCGCCATAGATGACCGGGTCCACCACCCGCACCGGCGGCTGCGGCGTGGGCGGCGGCCCCTGCGTGGGTGTCACCACCGGGGCGTCAGGATCGGGCGGGAAACCGGATGCGAACATGCTGATTTCCAACGCGCCATCAATGGCATGAAGCACCCGCACCCGCGCCGAACTTCGCGCTGTCTGGGCAATATTGTCAGGCAGCAGGACCAGCGTCATCGGGCCGCCAGGCGTGTTAAAAATCGTGGGTTGTACATCGTCAGCCGTCGTGTCTGCCACGACAGGTTCCTGAGCCTGCACCAGTTCGAGCGAGGCGACCTCCGCTTCACTGACATTGAGCAACAGCAGGGACCAGTGCGGCTGCCTGCGATTCTCATCCGTAAGTTCAAATTCAGCAGAGGCAAGCGGCTCCGAATCAGGCGGGGCGTCCCGGCGGCGCAGCTCAATGAGATGGCTGTAAGCTGGCAGACCGATATACTCGGTATACTGGCCGTAGCTCAGGCGCGGCGCAATCAGGCGGCTGTCGATATAAACATCCACCACTGCCGTACTGTAGGCGGTGTGAATGAAACGCATCTGGAATCCGTCAATGGGTGGTTCAGTGGGCGCGCTGATCACAAACAGGCGCGGTTGAGCCACAAGTTCCGGCAGAAGCTGCTCCCCCGCCTGGCCTGTCACCGGACGAACGTCCGGCACGATGATGAGGGTGTAATGCACGTTGGCCTGGAAGATGCGCTCACCAATAAATACCAGACGATCCAGGTTCTGGCTCTCAGCATTCACAATCGTCAGGGGATAAACCCCCGCGTCAATGTCAATATCACCATAGGGCTGGTTGAGGGAAATCTCATGCAGCAGGGACGCGCGCGAGGGATAGGCCACGCTCACTTTGCCCGGCGTACCCGGCGCGAGGTGCAGAGCGGTCAGCCGTGTTTTGCCCAGCGACATCGGGCTGCGATTGTCGTCCAGCATGAGCACTTTACCAGATTGGGCGACAGGGGGAATATCTCCATCAGCAGGCGCAAAACGATCCTGATAGACAACCGCCGTTTTACTTTGTCCAACCGGCAAATCGATCAGAATATCCGCAATCGGAACCGATAACGGGTCCGCTCCGGCAGCATATACCGCGATGATGTACTGTCCTGCCGGCATTGCCAGGTAAGGTGTCGCCGTTTCAGGAACCAGCGCCAACCCGATGGGTCGTTCATTGAGATACACATCCACAGGGCCAATGCCCACCATCGCGTTGATGACACGCAGTTCGGTGGTGTTGGTGGTTTCTTCCTGCACCGGCTCAACCTGAGCCAGCACAACCCCGGCAGCCAGAATGAACAGGGCAAGTAGAAAAAAGGCTTTACGCATACGTCCCTCGTCTCGTTATGGCTGCGCGGTAGGCGTCAAAGTGACACGTGGATCGGCCACATTAAAAGCGGCCAGGACTTCCTGCTGCGCGCCATCGAGACGGCAGTCGACACGCCCACGCACCACAGGTGGCCCCGGTGAGATGC
>CAZKIB010000165.1:0-12650 GCA_964552425.1 uncultured Anaerolineaceae bacterium
CTGGCGGATTATATCGACGATGTGGATCGCATCGTGCGCGAGGCGGGCACAACTTACTCGATTTATGCCCACGCCAGCGCAGGCTGTCTGCATGTCCGCCCGCTGATTAATCTGAAAAGCCCACGAGGCCGCGAACAGTACCGCCAGATCGCCGACGCTGCTACTGATGCAGTGATAAAGTACAGTGGGACGGTGACGGGTGAACATGGCAAAGGGTTGTCACGCAGCGAGTTTGGCGAAAAGCTGTTCGGTCCTGAACTGATGGAAGCTTTCCGCGAAGTGAAGCGCGCCTTCGACCCGGATAACCTGATGAATCCTGGCAAGATCGTTGATGCTACACGCATGGATGACCCGGCAACCCTGCGTTATACACCGGATTACACGGTGATCGAACTTAAGACCCGTTACGACTGGTCCATGGATGGCGGATTGAGCGGCGCGGCGGAGATGTGCAACGGGGCCGGGGTATGCCGCAAAGAGGGGGAAGGGACCATGTGCCCCTCGTTCATGGCGACGCTCGACGAAGCCCATGCGACACGGGGCCGGGCCAACGCGCTGCGCATGGCGATGTCTGGCCGCCTCAAACCGGAGAACCTGGGCAGTGAGGCGGTGCATGGGGTGTTCGACCTGTGCCTGTCGTGTAAAGCCTGCAAAGCGGAATGCCCCTCTTCGGTGGATGTGGCCCGGATGAAAGCTGAGTATCTGGCTGCCTACCATGACATTCATGGCACACCGCTCACTTCGCGGGTGTTTGCCAACATTCACCGGCTCAATGCGCTTGGAAGTCTGCTGCCTGGCCTGAGCAATGCCATTCTGAGCAGCAAAATCGGCCAGTCAGCGGCACAGCTTGCGGGGTTGCCGATAGATCGCCCGCTGCCGTTGCTGGCACAGCGGCGCTTTTCGCACTGGGCTGCCTCATCACCCAATGCTCAGGCCACACTGGTGATTGATACCTTCACCGAATTCAACCATCCCGAAGTCGGTCATGCGTTTTTGCGCGTGGCGAGTGCCCTCGGCGTGCCAGTTGGTATCATGCGCTTGCCAGGGCAGGCGTGCTGCGGACGACCTGCGATTTCAAAGGGTCTGCTTGACCAGGCCAAAAGCATGGCGACAGAGAATGTGGAGCATCTGAGCGCGAAGCTTGATGCTGGTCCGTTCATCTTTTTGGAACCAAGCTGCCAGTCGGCCTTTACAGACGATTACCCAGGGCTGGTGGATGAGTCACTCCAGTCCAATGCCCGGCGGGTCGCGGACAGGTGCGTGAGCGCTGAGGCGTGGCTGGTGAGCCAACTGGCCGAACGCCGCGATCAACTGCAATGGGACGGCCAACCCCGCGAGATTCTGCTGCACGGGCACTGTCATCAGAAAGCCCTGTGGGGTACGGTCTCAACCCGGCATCTGCTGCAAAGTATCCCCGGCGCGCAGGTGAGCGAAATCGACTCCGGGTGCTGCGGTGTGGCGGGCAGCTTCGGCTATGAACATTACGACCTGTCGCTCAAAATCGCCAATCAACGGCTGCTGCCGGCGATTGCGGCCAAACCCGATGCACTGGTGGCTGCGCCAGGAACCTCGTGCCGCACGCAGATTCATGAGGCCGGCCACCGCGTCTGGCATCCAGTGGAGATTGTGGCGAACGCGCTGCGCGCCTGAGCGAATTCAGACCGGCAGGTTGTAAAACTGGACCGCTGTGCCGCCGAGAATGGCGTCCTTTTCCGTCTGGGAGCAGTGCCTGATAAGTTCCTGGGTGTTGGACCACACCGAGGCATACGTGCCGCCCATCAAGGATACAGGCCAGTCGCTGCCGAACATGACACGGTTGGCCCCGAATTGCTCCAGCACATGATCGACATACGGCTGGACATCACTGACTTTCCATGCCGGGTTGTCAAACTGGCCGGAAAGTTTCGCGTACACATTGGACGATTCTGCGGCGGCTTTCATCTGATCAAACCAGGCCGGCTCCGCACGGCCAACCGGCGGCTTGGCAAGATGGTCAATGACCATGCGCAGATTGGGGATGCGTTCCACCAGTGTGGGAACATGTTTGATGTGGTTTGGATAGACGGCTACTACATCAAAGGGCAGATCATGTTCAGCCAGCAGTGTGAGTGATTCAATGACCACATCCTGAATCACCCAGTCCGGGTCTGGTTCATCATGAATGAGGTGGCGCATCCCTTTGAAGTACGGCCCGCGTGTATAGATTTCCAGCCGCCTGCCGGTTTCTTCCGGGTCAAGCAGGTTCATCCAGCCGACCACGCCAATAATCCACTCATTATAGTCGGCGTGCAGCAGCATCGAAGCGGTATCTTCATAGGAGTTGGCAGCCTGCACCATCACCGTGTAATCAATCCCGGCCGCTTTAACCTGGGGTTCCAGAAGCTGCGGCGTGAAGCTGCCGTAAAAAGCGCTGTATTCCGGTTTCAGCCAGGGATATTCAACCTCGGCCAGATTCCAGGCGTGCTGGTGAGTGTCGATCTTAACCATTTTATTTTCCTTAACAAGTAACCTGTAAAATGTTGAGCCTGATTATACTGCGAAGCGCACATCGCTCAACGGAATTGGGCTGTGTGGATGCTGGCAGAGCGATGGCCGGGGCTATACAATCACTGCCATTGTTGACGGCCTGGGAGAAGCATATGGATATCAGAATTTACGATAGCAAAGAGTCGCTTGGGTCGGCGGCAGCAGCGCATGTTGCCGGGCTGATCCGCCAGGCGATTCTGGAGCGTGAGCAGGCGCGGGTGATTTTCGCTACCGGGGCTTCGCAGTACGAATTTCTGGCCGCAGTGGTACGAGAATATCCCGATCTGGATTGGTCGCGTGTGACTGCCTTTCATCTCGACGAATATCTCAACCTGCCGGTAGATCACCCGGCCAGTTTCCGGCGTTATCTGCAAGAGCGCCTGTTTGGCCTGCTGCCGTTTCGGCGGGTGCATCTGCTGGATGGAACCGCGCCGGACCCACAGGCTGAAGCCGCGCGATACGAGGCGCTGCTGCATCTGGGGCCGATTGATGTGGCCTGTATCGGGATTGGCGAGAATGCGCATCTGGCCTTTAATGATCCCCCGGCGGATTTTAACACCCGCAAATGGGTGCATATCGTGCAGTTGGATGAAGCCTGCCGGCGCCAGCAGGTGGGCGAAGGGCATTTTGCGACGATGAGCGATGTCCCGGAGCGAGCGCTCTCACTGAGTATTCCGGCCATCCTCGCGGCTCGAACGATTTCCTGTGTTGCGCCAGAAGCACGCAAGGCGGCGGCGGTGCAGTGCGCGCTGAAAGGGCCAGTCACACCCCAATGCCCGGCCTCGGCGTTGCAGCTTCATGGCCGTGTGACAGTGTTTCTCGATCAGGAGTCCGCCGCTGGTCTCAACGCATAATCATCTGGAGGTGTTCAAATGTCCACGTTTGGCGCGCATGCGTTTGTGTGGATTGGCGACTGGAATACAGAAAGTGGCAATCATGCGATTGCCGAAGCTGGAAGATTGGGTTTCGACTTTATTGAAATTCCCCTGCTGAAGCCGGATGTGTTTGACGCCGCCAGCCATCGGGCTGCACTCCAGGCCGCCGGTATCACGGCCACCTGTTCGCTGGTACTGCCAAAAGACGCGCACATGCCGCATTATCCCGAAAAAGCGCGTGTGTTTCTGCTGGCGGTGTTTGACCAGATGGAGCAGTTGGGCAGTACTTACCTGGCCGGGTGTATCGGTTATTCCCTGGGGACGCTGACCGGCAAACCACCGACACCTGCTGAGCGCCAGACGGTGATTGATGGGCTGCGCGACCTGGCCGCTGAGGCGAAAAAGCGCGGCATTACACTGGCGCTCGAAGCGTGCAACCGCTACGAAACCTATATGTACAATACGTTGGCCGACACGCGCGACACGATTCTGGCAGCCGGCGCGGACAACCTGATGCTGCACGCCGACACCTATCACATGAATATTGAGGAAGAAGGGTTTTACAGGCCCTTGGTGAATAACGCCGATGTGCTGGACTACATTCACATGAGCGAGAGCCATCGCGGGCTTGTTGGAACCGGTGCGGTGGACTGGGACGAGGTCTGGCGGGGCCTGGCCGTTGCGCATTTCGCGGGTGGGCTGGTGTTGGAATCGTTCGCGGCCATCAACCCGGACATCGCGGCAGCGACCTGTTTATGGCGCCCACCGAATGAAGGACCGGAAATTCTGGGGGGGCAGGGAATCGCCTTCCTCAAAGCAGGTGCGGCGAAATATGGCCTGAACTGATTGCTTTGCGGTAAATTTGAGTTCTGGTGACAGGAATTAAGGGAGCGTATGATGGCTGGAAATGCCGATATTGGCCTCATTGGGCTGGCGGTGATGGGGCAAAATCTGGTTCTGAACATGAACGATCATGGTTACACTGTGGCGGTCTATAACCGCACCACCTCAAAAGTGGATGATTTTATTAACGGGGAAGCCAAAGGTCGCACAATCATCGGTACACATTCGATTGAAGCGCTGGTGGGTGCGCTCAAATCCCCCCGCCGGGTGATGATTATGGTGCAGGCAGGGCCAGCGGTGGACGCGGTTATTGAGCAGCTGCTGCCGTATCTCGACAAGGGTGACATCATTATCGATGGCGGTAACTCGAACTACCATGACAGTGCCCGCCGCACGGAATATCTGGAATCAAAGGGATTGCTGTTCGCCGGGGTCGGGGTGTCGGGTGGCGAGGAAGGCGCGCGGCATGGGCCTTCCATCATGCCTGGTGGTTCACCGGCAGCGTGGCCGCATATCCAGCCAATTTTTCAGGCGATTGCCGCGAAAGTCGCGGATGGCACACCCTGCTGTGATTGGGTGGGCAGCAACGGGGCCGGGCATTTCGTCAAAATGGTGCATAACGGTATCGAATATGGCGACATGCAGTTGATTACCGAAGCCTATCATCTGCTCAAGAGCGGCCTGGGCCTGAGCCATGATGAGATGAGCGCGGTGTTCAAAAAGTGGAACACGGGCCGGCTGGATTCGTATCTTATTGAAATCACCGGGAATATCCTGGCTTACCGTGACGAAGACGGGGAGCCGATGGTGGAGAAAATCCTGGACAGTGCCGGGCAAAAGGGAACCGGTAAATGGACTGTGACGACGGCGCTGGACGAGGGCATTCCGCTGACGTTAATCGGCGAGGCGGTGTTTTCACGATTTCTCTCGGCGCTGAAGGATGAACGGGTGGAAGCGTCGAAAATTCTGCGTGGGCCAGGTGTCAGCTTTGAGGCCGAGCAATCCTTTCTGGATGATATTGAAAGCGCGCTGTATGCGGCCAAGATCGTCTCGTACACGCAGGGTTATATGCTGATGCGCGCGGCGGATGAGCGTTACAAATGGGACCTGAATTACGGCGGTGTCGCCCTGATGTGGCGTGAGGGCTGCATTATCCGTTCGGCGTTCCTCGACAAGATCACCGCTGCTTATGCCCATAACCCGGAACTGGTGAACCTGCTGCTGGATGACTATTTCCGCGAACAGATTGACAGCGCTCAGGAAGCCTGGCGGCGCGTGGTGGCGAAGGCGGTTACTTACGGCATCCCGGTTCCGGCGATGTCCAGCGCACTGGCCTTTTACGATGGCTATCGGCATGAGCAGTTACCTGCCAACCTGCTGCAAGCCCAGCGTGATTATTTTGGTGCGCACACCTATGAACGAGTGGATAAACCGCGCGGCGAGTATTTCCACACGGACTGGACAGGACATGGCGGGGCGGTGACAGCCAGTACCTACAAGGCGTAATCAGGATCAGGAGGCTTCGGGCCTCCTTTTTGTTTTATGATTCCAGAATATCGAGCAGCGTTTTTCCCCACTGATAAGGGTACTGCATTCGCACACTGTCGAAACGGCCCAGGCGATCCAGTATCCAGCAGGGCTGCTGGCAGGTTTCGGCGAAGGCGCCTTCTGACCAGGGATCGTCTCCCACAATGGTGGTCAGGGTATCTTTGGGAATTAATCCATTTGAAATTACAAAGTCCCACATGTCCCGCTGTGGTTTGGCGCGCGCGTTCTGGCAGACTTTGGGTGTGAAAATGCCCGCGAAATACTGGGTGATGCTTAGCTGCTGCGCGATGTAGGGGGCGTGGTTGTTGTTCGAGATCACGAACAGGGTATCTCCACGATTGGTCAGGTGTTCCAGAAATGGCCGCGTATCATCGTACAGCGCCGGCACATACTCCTGATACATGCGCGTGAGAAGTTCGGTTTTCAGGGCAGTGGGCCAGCCTAGCTGCCGGAACATTTCGTCCAGAATAACCTCATCATTATTCGTTTCATTGGCAAGCTGCTGGGCGTGCAGGCTCACCCGGATGAATTCGGTTTCATGGAAAGGCAGTTGATTCACCTCAACCAGTTCGGGAATAATTCTTGTGATTGCCCAGGTGTTGGGGCCGACAGCCAGCGTATCGTCAAAGTCGAGTATCCAGTACATCAGAAGACTTCCTCTGGTTTTTTATGCAGGATTTCGAGCCAGTCTGTCTGGAACAGCGCGAAGATTTCGTCGATCTGATCCTGCGAAAAAATCTGCGGATCGTAGGTCACAGCCACATGGCCGCGTTTGCCCACGATGTTGAAGGTACTGATGAGCGGTGGGCCGCCCATCAAGGGGCCAATCGAGTACAGGCCGGCGTCGAAGTCAATCAGGTTATCAAAGTCACGGAAGGCGCGTGTTAAATTACCCAGGTTGCTGAGGACAAACAGGCGCGGGTCGGTGTGGATCGATGCCAGCAGCCACTCGCGGTTCAGGCGATTATAGGTCCTGCGCCCGGCCAGCCGCATCAGCCATTCATAAGGCAGGTTGACCAGCGGCGCGGCGTTTTCCAACTGGGTTTGAACCTCGGCTTCAACGGTGTGGCAGTGCGCAGCGATGTCCGTCAAAGGATGCTCGGTGACTTTGACGCGAATCTGGCTGGACAGGTTGCCGGGATAATATTCGGCGGCATGATCCATATAGCGGTGCAAGTCCACCGGAATAGAATACGTCACCCGTTGTCCCAAATAGCCGAGAGCGTGCAGCCGGTGTGCCAGCAGCACCTGAAGCAGCGTGTTCATAGAAACCGCGCCGTCCTGCGAGAAATTTGCCTTGAGATGTTTCAACTGCGTGACCGCTTCAGCCTCAATCGTGTACAGACGTACAGCCATCGGTGAGCCGCACATGACCGGCTTGCGATCCGGGTTGTGCCATTCCGATAACAAGTCCGTTTCGGCGCTGGGGTAGTAGGAACGCAGCGATTGGAACCAGCCTTTTGACACCTGGACGATCCGCTTCGGACTTTGTGCGATCAGCCGCCACAGGGACAGGCCGTGATAACGCTCGAATTTTGGCAGCGCGTTCAGATGTTCCGGTCCGGCCAGCGCCGCCAGGACAGCTTTCAGAATGACTGCGCCCAGCATCCCATCGGCGAAGCTGTGGTTCAGGCGGATAATGAAGTGTTTCCCGTGCAGGATGATGCTGAGGGGCTGCTGAAAGGGTTCTATATTGGTGCAAATCGTTTCGGATAATATCGTTTCGAGACTCGCGGCAGGGTCCGCTGAGCAGGTGACCAGGGTGTCGAAATAAGCTTCGCGTTGCGGATCGGGCACACGCTGCCAGCGGCTGTGCTGAAGGTCCAGCGTGTAGGCCAGCCGAAGCTGAGGGATGTGCGTGTCCAACAGGCGCAGGGCTTCTGCGACACTTCCGGGGTCGAGGGTTCGCTTTAATGTGATGACCCCCAGCGGTGACATGGGGAAATATGACCCGTTGATGTCCGCCGTTTCAGGAATCAGGTAGCTGCGATCTATGGCGTTCAGCGGGATCGTGCGCGGCGGTTCAGCGAATGTCTTCGTCATACAGATTGGTGTCCACAGCCGCGAATCCCCACTTCAGCCAGCCCATCAGCCCGGCGGCTTCATAACGCCGGATGCTGTGCAGCGCGTAAACTTGCGGCACGTACTTGAGTTTGAAGCCATTGTGATAGGCTTGAGATGACAGGTAATAATCGTCCAGTTGATCGTCTGGCTTATTTCTGTAGCCATCCAGCGCTTCGAATACCTTGCGTTTGCAAATAGTCATGCCGCCGCACATATAGGGGAAGCCTTCGGTCAGGGTCGTGAGGCGCGGGTAGATCAGATTGTAGAGGACCTGGGTGGTCCACACGATGAACGGCGCATTCTCGAAGCGGATGGTCCCGCCAAAGGCATCGACATCCGGGTTATCGCGCAGGAAGGTACGAATACGCTGCATCCAGCCCGCCGGGAAAATTTCGTCGGCGTCGACATGCACAATCACATCCCCTCTGGCCGCACGCCAGCCGGTCTCGCGGGCATGATGACAGCCTTTGGTCGCTTCGTGAATGAGACGGATATTCGCAGTGGCGGAATACAGGTCGATGAAATCCTGCACGATTGCCGGAGTCGTGTCGGTGGAACCATTATCGACCACCAGAATTTCATCGGGCAGGGGGTCCTGCTGGATCAACGATTCCAGACAGCGAAAAATCAGTTTTTCTTCGTTATAAGCCGGGACAATGACGGTGATTCTCATAGCTACCCATCCGCTAAATGATCGGCGTAAATGTTCTCAGGCTCATAGAAAAAGATGTAATTGAGATAACCCCGCCAGCCATCCTTCTGATAGCGACGGAACGAGTGCCAGACATTATTGGTGCGGTTAAAACGGATACGATAGCCGCCATCTTGAATTTTTTTGGACATATGCCGGTCTTCGAGCATATCCGCTGGCTTGTCC
Source organism: uncultured Anaerolineaceae bacterium (assembly GCA_964552425.1). Lineage (GTDB taxonomy): Bacteria > Chloroflexota > Anaerolineae > Aggregatilineales > Phototrophicaceae. The sequence continues at coordinate 8,734 of CAZKIB010000165.1, forward strand.
CTGTAACCATCCACCGCTTCCAGCACGGAACGGCGATAGGCACTGTTGCCCCCATTCAGGCAGTAGGACTTTGTGATGAAACGCCCGATCCGTTCCGGTTGGTAAAGCTGGTCCGTGATCCATGTTACCCAGTTGATGAAGGCCGGGGCATCCTGATAGCGCACGCTGCTGGTGAGGGCGTCAATGGACGAATCCTGAAAGGCAGCTTCGATGTTATGCAGCCACTCTGCCGGGAAGGTGATGTCCGCATCTGTCATGACGATGATGTCACCCTGCGCCGCGCGCCAGCCGGCTTCGCGCGCATGATGCAGGCCCTTCAGGTGCTGGTCGATCCGCCGGATGTGCTGGTCAGGATGGGCCGCAATGAAGCGGTCAATGACTTCGGGTGTGTGATCGGTACTGGCGTTGTTGACCACAATGATTTCATCGGCTTTCCGGCGCTGCTGGAGCAGCGAATTCAGAGTACGGCCCAGCCATTCTTCTTCGTTATAGGCACAGATGACCACGCTGATCGACGACATGCGCACCTCTTCAGAAAAACTAGCGTAACTGCCAGCGAAGACCGCGATTGGTCAGAACGAAACTGATCGAGGTCAGCAGCAGGAGAATGGCGACATTGGCGTAAAATGTGCCATCAAACGCGCCGGTCAATGCGCCCCGCAGCGCGGTGGCGGCATAGGTGGGCGGCAGGAAGTAACCCAGGATTTGCAGCGGCACCGGCAGCGCTTCAATCGGTGTAAAAACGGGCGCCGCCATGACGATCACGAACAGCAGCACATTCACCAGAATCTGCACCAATTCGAGATTGTCGATCAATGCGCCGACTGCCATCCCGATGACGGACAGCGACAGGCCGGTCAGGGGCAGGAGAATCAGAATCCACAGGTTGAAGTGAATATCGAGGTGGTAATACCAGGCCCCAAAGATGATCGGCATGAGCATAGCGGGCATGACCACCGTAAGACGGGATAAGACGATGGCGATGACAAAGGCCGCTTTGCTGATGGGCAGAGAAGCATAGTAGAGCAGCGTACCTTGCTGTTTCATGGAGCCAGTGCGCAGCGCCAGTGTATACAGCCCATCACTGGCGACAGCGAAAATAGCCGAACCGCTGATGATATAGAGCAGGCCGGATTCATCGGTGATCTGACCGCCGAGGCGTGTAAACCCGAACACCATCGAAATGGGCAGCACGACGGAAAAGATCAGATAGATGTACCAGGTATTGCGGACTTCGAGAATCTGCTCCAGCCACAGAAACTTGATGTCCACGAAAAACTTGGGCAGCCCGGTGATGCGCTGAGTCTGCGATGTCATGAGTGTGATTCTCCGGCCTGCGCGAAGTTGAGATAGACCTCTTCCAGCGAGGGCGGCGAAACCCGAAAGTCTTCGAGTTCCTGTACGGGGATGTGCGCCATGACCACTTCTGTGGCGTGAGCAACCTGGTCGGGGCGTAAGGTCAGGCTGTGCTGTCCGGGGCGCAGACTGGTCACGTCGCCAAATGATGCCAGTATCGAGAGCAGGGCTTCCGGCGCGCTGGCTTTCAGTTGAAAGTCAAGCCTCACACAGCCGGACGAACTGAGTTTCATATTGCCCGGTGTGCCCAGGGTCACAAAACGGCCCGCCTGCATAATCGCCACACGCTGCACGACTTTTTCGGCTTCGAGCAGGTTGTGAGTGACCAGAATGCAGGTGACACCCTGTTCGCGGTTCAGACAGGCGATCATGTCCCAGACCTGCCGCCGCTTTACAGGGTCGAGTTCATTGGTCGGTTCGTCCAGGATCAGCACTTGAGGATGCCCCATAAGGGCCATCGCAAAATTCGCCAGACGCAGCATCCCGCCGCTGAGATCATTTACAAAACGCTTCGCGTAGTCAAGCATCCCAAGATCATCAAGCAGCGCTCTGGTCTGGTGCTGCGCATCCGCGTGAGTCTGACCGCGCAGTCTCCCGGTGAAGTACAGCGCACGCTCAACCTCAATGAAGCGCATGGGCAGGCCAGACTGTGGCAGAAAGCCGACAATCTGGCTCACCTTTGACGGCGTCCTGATGACATCAATTCCTTCAAGACAGATGCTGCCTGAAGTCGGTTTGAGCAGCCCCATCAACTGGAGGATGAGCGTCGTTTTGCCAGCGCCGTTCGGCCCTAACAGACCGAATATCTCACCGCGTGGAATCTCGAAACTGAGGTTGTCGTTGGCGACAACCGGCTTTTTACCAGCATAGATGTAGCGCAGGTTCTCGACGTGTACAGCAGTGAGAGACATAGGTTTCAGGTTGTGGATACTTTGCGCGCCAAACCGAGCGTCGTTTGCGGGTCCGAACTCAGGGTCATAACCCGTTCGTATTCGGCCTGCACAAGTTCGCTGGTGTACTGGCCGGCATAATCGGTTTTGGCGGAATAGAAACGATCTTTGAAAGCCAGGTCTTCCAGGATGGCCTGCAAGGTTTCGCGGGTAATGAACAGTGTCGGGTAGGGTGTGTAGAACATGCGCAGATAATCCCCGCCGGAAAGGGCCAGCGGCATTGGTGAACGCCATTTCAGGTCACCACTTTTGTTCGTGCCGAGATAAAAATGGGGCATGGGAATATCTGTGCCGTAGGCTGCCTTTGAGAAGTGCCGGTAGAAAACGCGGTAGATGTCTTCAAGATTATCCAGCCCGGCGATTTCCTGGTCGATGGCTTCACGTTCACCGGGCGTCAGGTTCTGGAACATCTGCCAGAAGGTATACAGCGGGATCGAGGCGATTTCCCACACGAGTTTGCGATGTCCGGCCTGATGGGGCCAGTTGTTCTGGAACTCGGCCAACTGCTGGCCCATCTGGTAAATAGGTGAGTCTTCTGGCTGCAAAAGCAGCGTGTCAATACCTGTGAAGTAGGGATCAATGTCATGGCTGCGATAAAATTCTGCCGAGTCTTCATCAATGAAGCGCGCCATTTCCTGGGTGATGAGCGCGCCATACTCAGCTCCACGGTTGTAAAAACCGCGAAATGAGAAGGCCGTGATAATCATGTTCTGGCCGCCCAGAGCAAAGAAGTTTTCAACCAGGTCCCAGTAGCGCCGCAGCAGATAACGGCCATGTTCAGCAAAGTCCTCAATGTGGCCGGGATTCGTTTTGTGGCGGTTTTGCTCCAGAATATAGGTTGTGCGTGTGCCACCCACCGCGAAGACTCCAGTGAGTCCTTCGGGGTAACGCTGTTGAATGCGCGTGCTGAAGTCGTTTTCGGCCATCTAGGTGCCTGTCCCTGACGTGCTGACTTTGAGAATGTTGTGCGCTTCATCCAGAGTCATGGCAAATTTCACGTCCCAACTCTGGTTCGCAGTGGTGGTGAGTTTTGTGCCCACGGATACCAGCGCCTGCATGAAGCTGCTTGCGCCGATCACAACAGTCGTCCCCGCGTTCTTATGTTTGGGGTTGGAATAGGCTTTCTTGACCTGCGTAATTGCGCCGCTGGGGATGAGGCTGGCATCGCGGAAATCAAAGACGATGTCCACACGATGATCCACTTCATCCATCATCACAGAGGCCTGTTCCAGCGCCTGATGAAAGTCGGTCCATCCCCAGCCGCGTTCAAACACGTGGCGCAGAATGGTTTTTTCGGGATTATCCCATGTCGGTTGGATTTTCATTGCTTTCAAGACCTCGCGTTTTGCTTCTCAATTCTTCTCATATTCCCGGTAACTTTTTAACGCCATCAAGATTGCGGCGCGCACCGGGTAATATGGCATATACAGACATTTGCCGATCCACAAAGGTGGATAATGCTGATCGTTCAGATGCACCTGAAGATAATTCGCCGCCGTATGAATGATGTCCGGGTCAATGCGTTCCACGTGGCGATCCCAGAATAACAGCGCTTCCAGGCAGTAGGCGGTTTCTTCGGATGTTGAATCCCCATAATAACCCCAGCCGCCA
>CAZKIB010000165.1:12698-15455 GCA_964552425.1 uncultured Anaerolineaceae bacterium
TCATCCACAATACTGTGCAAGGTCCAGATCGCGGTGCTGGTGAAGTAGTACGGCGAGATATGCCATTTGTCGAACAGGAAGTTGCCGCGCAGGTCGTACCGGCGCAGCATGGCGATGATCTTTTGCGACCACTTTTCATACTGGGGGTGGCTCTTTTCAAGCTGCAACGAAGCCAGGGTACGCATATTCGCGCTCAGGGATTGGTCGAGTTCGCCCGCGTAACAATTGAAATGTGTCTGGTTTTCAAAACTGGCGAATACGTCGGCACTGACCGGATAACCGCCCCAGCGCAGCAGGCTGTAGGTGACAGCGGTATCGTCCAGATCAGGCACATTCAGGTAGGGAGTAAAGCTGATACCCCGTTCGGGCGACCAGGCGCTGGCAAGGTAATCCAGCAGGCGGCGCACGTGCGGGTGGTCCGGCTGGATGAGATCCGCCTGACGAAGATAATAGAGTGTCCAGACAATTTCAAAGACATCCATTGGCTGGACAAAAGGGATCCCGCCATCATCCTGTGCTTCGAGAGTATTTCTGAGATAGTTGATCGTTTGTGGGTCAAAGTCATCGGTGTACAGCATTGTGGCGATGGATGCCGCAGGGGACATGCCGACTGATCCATTGGACTCGGTGAAGTTGTAATCGAGGAAATCCGGGATGTTTGCCAGCACCGCTTCCAGCGAAACGACCAGCGTGGTATTGCGCCACGACTGGGGATTATGGCCCAGCATATTCAGTTTCTGCTCAATTTTTGCCACATCGCGGTACAGATCATGCGGAACATCCAGACCGATCTGCGCTGCATGGTTTACAAGCGCCACCGCCAGCACGGGAAACCCGCTGGTGTCATTAGAGTCGTGATGCAAACGACCTTTTTCGTGCCAGAGAAAGGCTTCGCCAGCGCGAACCCGCTGTTCATCGGCATAGCTGGTTCCATGCTGGTGCAGGGCGATTAAGGCAGACAGCGTTGAAATAATGCGATCATGGTAGTGGAGTACCTCACCGCCCCAACTGCCGTCAGTGTGCTGGTGGCGGCGCAGCCAGGGCAGCGCGCTTTCAAAACCCTGTCCGGGCACGTGCGGCGCAAGGCGCGCCAACCAGGCCGTATCGTAGGCCACACTGTTGCTGCGACTGAAGCCAGGTTTGAGTGAGGCAAGGATCACTTCAGTTTCGGTATCGACAATTTCACTGACAAAGCTTCTTGTCATATCAGGCTGTTTCTCGCTTGATTCGCGTTTTGAGAACCGGTAGTACCCGTTTCCGGCTTCACTATTGAAATCATAGCACAGGAATTGTGATAGATTTGAAGAGAAGCATTAAGGCAACTATATATTAAGGAATATGCCTTGTAATATTGCTGAATTTGGGAGAATTTGGTCTGGCGCGGACGACTCGCTATCATTTCAGCAGTGCTTCGAACATTCGACAGCGGTTCGAAGTAATTATTGCGAATGGACGGCTCAATCATTATGGAGTGTTGTCTTATGCGTATGTCCGGCAGGTTCTTGTTCTTTGCACTGGCAGCGATTCTGCTGACTGCTTTTCCGCTCCTGGCTCAGGAAGTTGCGCCGGGCGAGGGCGGGATTTTTATTGTCGCCAATCCGGGTGGCGACCCCAATTTTCTGAACCCGCTTCTGGCGAACAGCACAGCCGAACTGGGCGTAAACATGTTCATGTATCCAGGGTTGTATAATCTCGACCCGGCCACCAATCTGCCGACGACAGAAACCACGAATGACGAGTTTTTTGGTATTGCTTCCAGTTGGAGTGTTTCTGAGGATGGTCTGACCTACACATTTACGCTGCGGGACGACCTGGTCTGGAGTGATGGGACACCCATCACGGCCAACGACTATAAGTTTACCTTCGATGCGCTGGCAAGTGGGGTGGTGGCCTCACCGCGTACCAATGTGCTGGCAACCATGGCGAGTGTGGAAGCGCCGGACGCTCAAACCCTGGTGATTACGCTGAACGATGCGTCCTGCCGGGCTATTGATGAATTCGACGATTTCGGGATTGTTCCTGAACACCACATTCGCCCACAGATCGAAAGCGGGTCCGATGTCGATTGGAGCCTGATTAATGAGCTTCCATATAACAAGGAACCGGATGTCACCAGCGGCATCTTTAATTTTGTCGCCAATATCCCTGGTGAGCAGATCAGCCTGGCAGCCAACCCGACACACGCCAACCCCGTGCTGCCGGAAGGCTACATTTACAAGAATGTGCCCGACCAGACCGTGATTATTGAGCAGTTTCTCGCCGGCGACATCAATGTGGTTTACGACACGGGTGTCCCGTTTGAGCGTTACGAGGAACTGCGCCAGATGGGGCAGGCCGGTGAAATTCAGTTCTACGAATACGTGGATGATGGTTACACCTGGATGGCTTTTAATCTGGCTGATCCTGCCAATCCGCAGGATGGTGTGGACGCCGATGGTAACGCGATTGACCAGGGACATCACCCTGTTTTCGGTGATAAGAATGTGCGCAAAGCGGTTGCGCATGGCGTGAATATGGAAGATATTATTGCTGGCGCGGTGTTTGGCGAAGCTGCCCCCGCAGTCGCCCATACCTTCCCCACCGCCTGGGCCAACAACCCTGATCTGAAACCCTATCCTTTTGACCCTGAAGCCGCGATGGCGCTGCTGGACGAAGCCGGTTGGGCCGACCATGATGGCGACCCGGCGACCCCGCGTGTGGCGACGGAAGACGCTTTGTATGCTGAACCCGGAACTGAACTAAGTTTCCTGCTTCAGA
>CAZKIB010000166.1:0-231 GCA_964552425.1 uncultured Anaerolineaceae bacterium
AATCTGCCAGCATGGCTTCCAGTTCGCTCAGGCCGCGATCCAGCGTGCGGCGGAAGCGAATTTCTTCCTGTGTAATGACTTTTTTGATCGCGCCGGCGCGTTCGACCAGATCGGTGTAATGGCCGCCCATGATGTCGATGACCGTATCGGCAATTTGTCCCAGAAACGGCTCGTGGAAACCGAGTTTGTTGCCAAAGCGCGCCGCCCGCCGGATCACCAGCCGGCAGACCG
>CAZKIB010000166.1:273-585 GCA_964552425.1 uncultured Anaerolineaceae bacterium
CGGCGATCAGGAAAACCGCCGCGCGCATATGGTCAGCGATGACCCGGTAGGGCACGATATTGGCATCACGCTCGGCATCGGTGTGGCCGGTGAGTTTCTGCACCGCCTCGATGATGGGCATGAACAGGTCGGTTTCATAATTCGCCAGCTTGCCCTGAATGACACTGACGATGCGTTCCAGACCCATGCCGGTGTCCACGCCAGGCGCAGGCAGCGGCTGATCGTACTGGCCGGTGTGGGTGGGGTCCGGCTGGAGGCGGTTGAACTGCATAAACACCAGATTCCACAGTTCGAGAAAACGATCATCTTCGG
>CAZKIB010000166.1:595-11300 GCA_964552425.1 uncultured Anaerolineaceae bacterium
ATGGGGATGACGCTGTCCACACCCACTTCGGGGGTCTTATCCCAGTGGATTTCGCTGGTGGGGCCGCACGGGCCGGTATCCGCCATCTGCCAGAAATTGGTCTTTGGCCCCATGCGCGCGACCCGGCGTGGATCGACACCCACTTCGTTGACCCACACATTATAGGCTTCGTCGTCGTTCTGATACACGGTGAAGACCAGCCGCTCCGGGGGCAGTTGATACACTTTCGTCAGCAGTTCGTAGGCGTAGATGATCGCCTCGCGCTTGAAATAATCGCCAAAGCTGAAGTTGCCGAGCATTTCAAAAAAGGTATGGTGGCGCGGTGAAGGGCCGACGTTCTCCAGGTCATTGTGTTTGCCCGACACGCGCATACACTTTTGCGAAGTTGTGGCGCGGCTGTAATCCCGCTTGTCCAGACCCAGGAAGACATCCTTGAACTGCACCATGCCGGCGTTGGTGAACAGCAGGGTGGGGTCGTTGCCGGGCACAAGCGGCGACGAAGCCACCTCCCGGTGGTTCATCTCTTCAAAAAAGTCAAGAAATGCCTCGCGCACTTCGGCGCTGGTCATTGGTTTCATGACGGAAAATGTCCTTACGACGTTATTGTCTATGAGATTGTACCGAATTATATGCGTGAAGGGGGTGCTTCACAAGCGCTCATTGGGCTTGTAATATAAGTTGCAATGTTTTTACAATGCAACGGTTCGGGGAAAGCTGCCGGTCTCTCGCTGTTCAGGATTAGTGTGCCGTCAGTGACATAACCTCAAACGTCGGTTAATATCGGGGCAGTTGTGAAGATTGCCTCGTTTTTATTTATGACCTTGATGCGGGGAGATGCGTATGGTTCTGGAAATCCAGCCTGAAGCCGTAGACGCTGTAGTCGGCGCTTACAGTGGGACACCGTTCGATGTGCTTGGCCCTCATGCTGTCGGAGACGGGAAAGTTTCGGTTCGCGCGCTGCGGCCTGCTGCGAAGACACTCACCCTTGTGAATGACAGCGATGGCAAACGAACGGAAATGACACGCCATCGGGATGCTGGGTTTTTTGAGATCACCATTCCTGGCGAACTGCCGGGCCTGCGCTATCACTATGAAGCGGTGACTGCCGATGACCACAAAGAAACCTTTTATGACCCGTATGCCTTCCGCGAACCCTTATTGACAGACTACGATCTTTACCTGTTTGGTGAGGGGCGTTTTCTGTACGGCTACGAAAAGTTTGGCGCTCATCTGCGCGAGGTGGACGGCATTAAAGGGGTGAACTTCGCCGTCTGGGCGCCCAACGCCTACCGGATCAGTGTCATCGGCACATTCAACGGCTGGGATGTGCACACGCACCCGATGCAGCAGCGCGGCGCAAACGGCGTATGGGAACTGTTTATCCCCGGACTCGATGTCGGGACGATCTACAAGTATGACCTGCGTTCCCACAACCAGAATTATCATGGCGAGAAGGCCGACCCTTACGGTTTTTATGCGGAGGTGCGTCCGCGAACAGGCTCCATCGTCACGCGGCTTGACCAGTACGCCTGGCGCGATCAGGAGTGGATGGCGGAGCGCGCTGCTCAACCGCTACTCGACAGACCCATGACCACTTATGAAGTACACCTGGGTTCGTGGCGGCGGACGCCCGATGGCAAGTTTCTCAGCTACCGCGACCTGGCCGAATCGCTGGTCGAGTATGTGAAGGATATGGGCTACACCCATATCGAACTGATGCCAGTCGCCGAGCATCCGCTGGATGCTTCATGGGGGTATCAGGTGACGGGGTATTTCGCGCCGACCAGCCGCTATGGAACCCCGGATGATTTTATGTATTTTGTGGATACCTGTCACCAGAACAATATTGGGGTGATTGTTGACTGGGTTCCGGCGCATTTCCCCAAGGATGGTTTTGGCCTGAGCTACTTCGATGGCACGCATCTGTATTCCCACCAGGATTCGCGCAAGGGAGAACATCCTGATTGGGGCACGTATATTTTCAACTACGGGCGTAATGAAGTCCGCAATTTCCTGATTTCCAACGCGCTGTTCTGGCTGCAAAAATACCATATTGACGGGCTGCGTGTGGATGCGGTGTCTTCGATGTTGTATCTGGACTTTGGGCGCAAGCAGGGCGAATGGATACCGAACCAGTATGGCGGTAACGAAAATCTGGATGCGATTGATTTCCTGCGCCAGTTTAACGAAGTCGTTCACGGGGAATTCCCCGGCGCGGTGACAGTCGCCGAGGAATCGACCTCCTGGCCGATGGTCTCGCGCCCGGCGTATCTGGGCGGCCTGGGGTTCACGCTCAAGTGGAACATGGGCTGGATGCACGACACGCTGGAATACATGAAGAAGGACCCGATTTTCCGGCGGTATGAACACAACAAGATCACGTTTTCGATAATGTATGCGTTCAGTGAGAATTTTGTGCTGTCGCTTTCGCATGACGAAGTGGTGCATCTCAAAGGGTCGATGCTGACCAAGATGTCCGGTCACGGCCTGCAAAAGTTCGACTCGCTGCGCCTGCTGTATGGCTACCAGTGGACGCACCCCGGCAAGAAACTGGTGTTTATGGGGCAGGAGTTCGGCCAGTGGCGCGAATGGCGCGAGGCGCGTGAACTCGACTGGGAGAAACTCGATCATGCCCCACACGCCGGGGTCAAAGCCTGGATGCGCGATCTGAACCGCCTGTACCAGCAGCAGCCGGCCCTGTTTGAACAGGACTTTACGAGTGACGGTTTCCGCTGGATTGGCCCGAACGATGCCGAAAACAGTGTGCTGACATACGTTCGTTTTGCCAAAGACCCGGCTGATTTTCTGGTAGTGGCCTGCAACTTTACGCCGGTGCTGCGCACACATTATCGTATCGGTGTGCCGGAGGCGGGGACATACCGGGAACTGCTCAACAGCGACTCGGAATTTTACGGCGGGCACAACATCGGCAATCAGGGCAGTCTGCTGACTGAGAATGTGTCATCACACGGCTTTGCGCAGAGCATCCAGTTAACGCTGCCGCCGCTGGGCATGATTATTCTGAAAATTCACAAAAGTGGCGACTCAACATGACCGTTGGCCTGTGTTATACTACCAAGCGTCTACAGGGATACACGCAGCAAAAGGATAGGAACTCATGGTCACGGCAGACCGACCCAACGTGAGTATTGACGAACAGGTGGAAGTGCTGATGTCCGGGGCGGAATATGGCGACCCGGAAACCAGAGAAGCCATGCGCAAGGACCTGCGCGAACGCCTGATCGAAGCGGAAAAAGATGGCCGCCCGCTGCGTGTGTACTGCGGTTATGATCCGCGCACGTCGGACCTGCATCTGGGCCATACCATCACCATGCGCAAACTGCGCCAGTTCCAGGAATTCGGGCACGATGTCACCTTTCTGGTCGGCACCTTCACCAGCCTGATCGGTGATCCATCGGACAAGGACAAGGTGCGCGAGCAGCTCACCCGTGAACAGGTCGAGGAAAATGCCCGCACCTATGCGGAGCAGGCCTTCAAGATTCTGGATCGTGATCTGACGCGCGTTCGTTTCAACGACGAGTGGCTGTCCACCCTCGATTTCGCCGATATTATCCGGCTGGCAAGTAACTTTACCGTGCAGCAGTTTATGGTGCGCGAGAATTTCAAAAAGCGTCTGGATGCGGGTGAGGCCATCTACCTGCACGAGTTGTTCTACGGTCTGATGCAGGGGTATGATGCGGTGGCCCAGGAAGCCGATGTGCAGGTGGGTGGGCAGGATCAGTTGTTCAACATCCTGATCGCCGGGCGCAAGTTGCAGCAGGCGATGGGCCAGAAACCGCAGATTGCCATCATCATGGGTGAGAGCCTGCCAGGAACCGATGGCGAGATTAAGATGAGCAAGAGTCTCGGCAACCATATCCCGCTGCTGGCGGAACCCTGGGATATGTTTGGCAAGGTGATGAGCGTGCCGGACAAGGCTATGCTGATCTTCCACAAACTGATTCTGGGCTGGTCCCCAGCGCAGCTTAAGGAACTTGAAGAAGGGCTGACTTCAGGCGCGCTGCACCCGAATGAGGTCAAAATGGGGCTGGCGCGTGAAATCGTGCGCATTTTCCACAGCCCGGAATCTGCCGAAGCCGCGCAGAAACGCTGGGACGAAGTATTCCGCAGTGGGGGCGGCATCCCCGAAGATATTCCGCAGGAGGTGCTGGCGGGCGAGGAACGGATCACCGATATTCTGCGGCGGCTGAACATGGTCAGCAGCGGCGGAGAGGCCAAGCGGCTGATGCAGGGCAATGGCATTCGCCTGAATGAGGAACCTGTGACCGACCCGCAGACAGTGGTGACACCGGACATGCTGCCAGCGGTGCTGCAAGTTGGTAAACGGAAATTTGTGCGACTGGTCAAGCCAGAATAAAGACACTATGAGGTCCATCCTGCGATGGGCCTCTTTTTTTCAGACTGGCTGTGCGATCTCATCGTCTTCTTCAACCGTCTGAGATTCCCGAAGCGCTACCATCATCCGATAAATATCGCGCGCGGTCAGCATACCCAGCAGTTGGCCCTGCCGGTCCACGACAGGCAGGCGGCTGATGTGGTATTTCATCATGAGGCGGGCAGCGTAAAACACACTGGCCTGTGGGTGAATGGTTATAATTTCGTGGCTCATGATGTGAGTGACTGTGATTGTTTCCCATGTCTCGTTCACATCCCAGATACTGCGAGTAACATCATCCTGTGGTAAAGCATGACGAATGTCGCCGAGTGTGACGATGCCAACCAGCCGGTCATCTTCCACTACCGCCAGGCAGTGAACATCTTTATCCTGCATCAGGGCGAGTGCCCGAAGGAACGGGGTATCCGGTGAGACCGTTTCAACGGGACTCATCCATTCATGGGCGAGCGTCGAACGAATCATCTTCTGCCTCCTGAGTCCCTTTATTTATAGTATCAGCCTGAATGAAGGCAGCAGTCAATGTACTGGCTTGACAGGAGGGGTATTAAAAAGCTATGCGCAGCACTGCTGTGCCATGAACTTCGCTGTGTTTCATTTTTTGAAGCGCCTGGTTGGCATCTTCGAAATCAAACAATTCGATTTCTGTCCGTACAGGAATCTGAGCAGCCAGTGCCAGGAATTCCTCGGCGTCGCGGCGGGTCGCGTTCGCCACCGTGCGGATGGTGCGTTCATGCCACAACCGATTGTAGGGCATCTGCGGGAGGTCGCTCATGTGTATCGCATTGATGCACAGGGTCCCGCCTTTGCGGAGATTTCCCAGTGCCAGCGGGACGATCCAGCCCGCCGGAGCAAAGATAATCGAACGATCCAGCTTATGCGGTGGATCATCCTGCGCCTGCCCGGTCCAGATCGCGCCGAGTTCCAGCGCGTGCTGTCGATGCTTCGCGCTGCGTGTGAAGGCATACACCTCGCAGCCCCAGTAACGGGCGACCTGCGCGCAGATGTGCCCGCTGCTGCCAAAGCCGTAGATGCCGAGTCTTTCGCCCGGCTGAAGATCGGAAAGTTTCAATGAGCGATAACCGACAATGCCAGCGCACAGAAGAGGCGCAGCGCCTGTGTCGGAAAATCCATCCGGCAGTGGCACGGCGAAATCTTCGGAAATCGTTGTGTACTCCGCATAACCGCCCTGAGCCGTGTAGCCCGTGAACTTCGCATTTTCACACAGATTCTCCTGACCGCTGCGGCAGAACTGGCATACCCCGCAGGTGTGGTGCAGCCAGGGAATGCCTGCACGCGCACCGACCCGAAAGCGCGTGACGCCTTCTGCGATTTCGACAATTGTACCGACGATCTGATGGCCGGGAACGAGCGGCAGGGCTGGATTGGATAGCTCACCTTCGATGACGTGCAGGTCCGTATGACACAGCCCGCAGACATGAACCTGCACCATAAGCTCACCAGGTGACAGCGTGGGGCGTGGAATATCATCCAGTCTGAGGGGGTTGGTTTCGATATTCGCCGGTTGGTGGAGACGCTGCGCTTTCATATGCGACATTATAGCGTGCCGAACAGATCGTTCAACAGGTCGTGAATTACGAAGTTTTTATGAAAAATGCGCCGGTATTGGTTAATAATGCGTAAATTTAGTATAGAATACAATTAAGAAATTCAGGAATATGAGGCTGGGCTTCTCCATAATCATTCTGATACACCCCATCCCAGGATTGTCTCTCAAGATTTAGGGTTCCCCCGGAGGACCTGTCCTTGTCCCCAACGACCATCATCATTAATCTGAGCCAGAATATCGCCTTGCTGCTGTCCCTGACCTTTGCCTTTAGCTTTATGAGGCCATATATGAACCGGCTTCATCCCGTGATTCAAAGTGTTCTGGGCGGGGTGATCTTCGGGATTTTTGGCGTGATCGGTATGCTGGTGGCAGTGCAGATTACGCCGGGCTTTATTCTGGATGGTCGCACCGTCATGATTGCCGTGGCCGGGGCGTATGGCGGCGGGGTTCCAGCAGTGATCGCGGCGATCATCGTGAGTATGTTTCGCCTTCTGGTTGGCGGCGCAGGAACGGTGCCGGCGATTGCGGCGGCAATTACCGCAGCCGGATTGGGCTATCTGGTCTACCGGTATCATCAAAGCCGGCGCTCTCATCTCAACGGGTATACACTGGCGGTGCTTGGGATCGCAGTGGCAGGGCAGCGCTTGTTATGGACTGCGCTTCTTGCCGGGGTGGCAGGACAGCAGATTGCTACCGAACTGGCGCTGCCCACACTGGTCCTGTTCCCGCCTGGGACTGTGCTGCTGGGCCTGCTGCTGGTTCACCAGCGGCGCCATTTCGAAGTGGAGCTAGCGCTGCACGAGAGCGAAGCCCGCTATCGTTCGGTGGTGTCGTCGATGAACGAGGGGGTTGTGCTGCAAGATGCCGGCGGAAGTATTCGCGCCTGTAATGCCAGCGCGGAGCGCATTCTGGGACTCACGGTTGACCAGATGATGGGGCATTCCCCTGTGGATGCTCAGTGGCAGATCATTCGTGAGGACGGAACCTGGTTTCCGAGCCAGTTACACCCGGCGATGGTCGCTCTGCAAACCGGACAGCAGCAGTTGAATGTCGTCATGGGCATTCACAAACCAAATGGGTCGCTGACCTGGATTCAGATGAATTCACAGCCGGTTATGGACGGGCAGACCAATAAGCCTTATGCAGTTGTGACGACCTTTAGTGACATTACGGAACAGAAAACTACCCAGGAAGCGCTGCTGCATGAGCGAAACCTGCTGCGCACCCTGATCGACAGCACCCCCGACTACATCTTTATCAAGGATGACCGGGGCCGATTTGTAGTCAGCAATGAAGCCCATGCGCAGGCTGTGCATATGACTTCTGATGGTCTGGTGGGGCTGACGGCTTTTGATGTGTTCCCGCCAGAACTGGCGCAGCAGTTTCATAAAGATGACCTGGCAATCATGAAAAGCGGCAAACCGCTGTTTAACCTGGAACGGACCACCCTGGACGCGCAGGGTGAATTTCGCACGGTGCTGACCACAAAAGTGCCGTTGCGCAATCAGGAAGGCCGGGTTGTGGGGCTGGTCGGGACCAGCCGGGACATCACCGAGCGTAAAGCATACGAACAGCAGAGGCTTGAGCTGGCTGCCGAACGCCAGCGGGTGGAGGTGCTGCAACGCTTTATCGCCGATATGTCGCACGATTTTCGGACTCCGCTCACCATCATCAACAACAGTGTCTATCTGTTGAAGAAGACCCAGGATATTGAACGCCAGCGCAGCCATCTCGAAAAACTGGAGGCACAGGTCGCGCGCATGGGCCACCTGCTGGACGAATTCCTGGCGATGGAGAATCTCGACAAACCAGCCCAACCCCCACAGGTCGAACTGGTCGAGGTGAATCCCATGATTTACGATGTGATTCGTTCCACCGAGACCGCCCATCCTGACCGGCAGCACCGGCTTGAGTTTGTGCTGAATGGCGATATTCCGCTGGTGATGGGCGACGCCGCGCAACTGCATCAGATGATGGTCAATGTGGTTGAGAACGCCATACAGAATACGGCGGACGGTGACAGAATAACCCTCTGTACCTACGTTGAAGATCAGTGGGTCGTAGTGGCGGTTCAGGACAGCGGCGTGGGTATTTCCGCCAATGATTTACCGCATATCTTCGAGAGTTTCTATCGCGCGGATCGGGCGCGTTCGATCAAAACCGGCGGGTCGGGTCTCGGTCTGACGATCGCGAAGAAAATTGTCGAAGCCCATAATGGGACCATTGAAGTCCAGAGTCAGGTCGGCAAAGGCAGCACGTTTTATGTTCGACTGCCGGCAGCCCGACCTGAATTCCAGATGGAACATCCGCGCATGGCTTCCGGTCTGTGAGAAACCATCAGCCTTTTGTCTGGTCGGCAGGCCCCCAGGTCATCTGTTCGCGCACCAGAAGGTCTGTGCTGCGCATTTTCATCGCCAGGTCCGCCGCCAGATTACGCATCAGCCGGTAGCCCAACTGCGGGTAGGTATCGCACAGCAGCATCAGCTTGTCACGCGGGATGACAATGAGACGGGTATCGACCTGGGATACCCGCGCACCCGCGCTGCGGAGTCCTTCATCCACCAGGGCGACTTCCCCAAAAGACTGCCCCCGCCGCAGGGTGCTGATCACTTCTGGTCCACTTTTGGATTCCTTACCCAGCAGGGCGGGGTTCAGGAGAATTTCGACCTCGCCATTGGCGATGATGTACAGTTCGGAGCCAGGTGAATTTTCTTCAAAAACCATATCGCCCGCCTGGTAATGCCTCTCATCGCAGATTGAAGCCACCAGTTCAAGCTGGGTGTTGCTCAACTCATAAAATATGTCGGCCTGCTTCAAGACTGTAATGATCGACATCACCGATCTCCTTCATCCACTGCTGGTGTAATTTGTTTGAATTCTATCATAGGTGCAACCGCTCTAGCCAATAGTCGTTGGTTCCACAGGATCACGGTATACTGCCAGGCTGGATGCGCAAGTACAAAGTGGCTGCAATTATGGATTATACGATTGACGAATTGATTTGTGCCTGTATCTCACGACAGGTCGTT
The DNA here is from genome assembly GCA_964552425.1 of uncultured Anaerolineaceae bacterium. Taxonomy (GTDB): domain Bacteria; phylum Chloroflexota; class Anaerolineae; order Aggregatilineales; family Phototrophicaceae. Next base: position 9,609 of record CAZKIB010000166.1, read on the forward strand.
GACGGCGAGGTGCTGGCTCAGGGGATCAACACACCGCTGGTAATGGCGGGGTTTATCCTCGCGCAGTGTACACATGCCCCGAATGTCATCTTTACCTCGGCCATCGGGCAGGCGATCTGCCGGGAATGGGCGCCTCTTGGTGTCGGGCGTATTGAGGATTTGTGGCTGGGTAAAGCCCTGCTGCATGTCGGTTTCGCGGCAGCGGCGGCTGACCTGCTGCCGGCCTACAACCCCAAGGAATTCCTGCGTCCGGCACAGGTGGATGCCTGCGGGAATTTTAACAATATCGCCTTTGGTAAAGATTATCACCGTCCGCGTATGCGCCTGCCGGGCACGGGCGGCATCCCGGACGTGACGACCTATTCAGACCACGTTTATCTGTATGTACCGCGCCATTCACGGGTGACATTTGTTGAAAAGGTTGATTTTGTCAGCGGGTTGGGACACAGCCCGGCGCGCAAGCGGGGGCACGGGCCACATTATCTCATCAGTGATCTGGGCCAGTTCGATTGGGCGAATGGCCGGATGAGGCTGATCAGTTATCACCCGAATGTGAGTATCGAACATATCCAGCGCAAGACGGGTTTTGAACTGGAAATCGCCCCTGATGTTCACGAAACGCCCCTGCCAGACGCTGAGGAAATCCGCCTGCTGCGTGAAGCGATTGACCCGCTGGGTGTGCGTAAACTGGAGATGCTGGGTGGCAGCGCGCGCAAGGACCTGCTGCGCCAGATTCTGGAGCAGGAAGTGGCGCTCTAGCCCGAAACCGACCAATCCTTGAGGGTCTTGAAGCGGTCTGTGGCTTCGCCGACAAAACCCAGTTGAACGCCCTGAACTTCAGCCGAGGTGACATAGGTGTACAGCGGGTAGTACATCGGTATGGCGATAGCGCGTTCCACGAATTCCTGCTGGAACTGGCCGTAAAGCATGTCACGGTTGATGCCGCTGGGGTCCCGCCGCGCGCGTTCAAGCAGTTCGCTGATGCCAGTATCGTCCATGCCGCCGTAGTTAAGACCATCGGGATACTGTCCCTGATGCCAGAAGGCGTAGACATCCGGGTCCGCGCTGTTCCCAAGCGAATATTCCACCAGCGCGGCGTCAAAATCGCCGGAGTCCAGACGTGACTGGTACGTATCAGGGTCTTCAGGTTCTACCGTGACCGCGATATTGAGCTGGGACCACTGGGCCGCGAATTCCTGAAGCATTCCCACCAGGGCCGGATCATCGGGAGTCAGGATACTGAAGCTGAACAAATATGGTGATTGAGTCGGTTCGGGTTCTTCGGTGGCCTCTGCTTCTTGCGAGGTGTCCTCGGCCTGTGGGACCGCCAGATTAGCGGTTTCCAGCAGGAAGCGCGCGGTATTGAGATCGTGCGGCGGCCACACAAGATCGGCGCTGTAGGCCCACGAACCGGGCCAGAGGGGGCTGTCTGCGCGCACCGCCCGGTTGATGAGGCGGCGTTCGATGGTCGAGGTGCGATCCATGCCGGTTTCGAGCGCGAGACGCACACGCTGCTCACGGAAGAAGCGGGTTTCGTCACGCTGCCAGTTAAAGATGAGCACACCAACAGCAGATTCCAGCGTGGTATGGGTGTTATACTGAACCGGGTTCGCAGCCGCCAGCAGCGGCTCGCGTTCGTTATGGCTGCGGGCTGCCAGCCCATCCAGTTCACCGTTTCGCAGCGCGGTCAGA
>CAZKIB010000166.1:11327-15333 GCA_964552425.1 uncultured Anaerolineaceae bacterium
GAAAAACCCTAAAACTAAACCGGTCAATGCGGTAGTCCGTATCGGACAGGGTACGCTGGCGATACACAGGCGCGGCGCGCAGATCAACCTGCCGGATTCTGCCGCCGTTGTCGGTGCGCAGGGCTTCCAGTTGATAGGGGCCTGTACCGATGGGCGAAACGTTAAAAGGATGTGTGTTTAACTGCGCGGCGGTGATGCCTGCGAGGGCGTGCTGCGGCAGAATGCCGACCCGGAGCTTATCCAGAAAGCTGCCCAGCGGCTGCGTAAGGCGGAAACGGATGAGATGGCTGCCGAGCATTTCGGTTTCGACGGTGCGCCAGAAAGCGCCGAGGGCAGCGTTACCGGGGAAATCCGGCGCGCGCAGCAGGGCCATTGTGAAGTCGACATCCGCCGCCGCAAAGGGTACGCCATCCTGCCACAGGACATCGTCCCGCAGCGTAACAATATATTCCAGCCCATCCGATGATACGATCCAGCTTTTTGCCAGCGCCGGGACAGGCTCGCCATAAGCGTTCGTTTTGCTCAGACCTTCAAAAATCAGCGTGGTGATGTCGGCTTCAGGCGCGCTGGCAAGCAGGGGATTGAGACGGCGGATACTGCCAATCAGACCTTCGGTGAAGGTGGTCAGGTCTGCCGCCAGGACGCTTTCAGGTTGAATCAAAATACCCGGATTCGGGGTAAAAGTTGGGGCAATGGTGGGTTCTGCCGAGGCAGCGGACGCTGGTGTGCCGGCAGTGGTTTGAGGTGTGGGTGGTTCAATCGGGGCGCGATTGAGCAGCGCCACGATAAACAGCAGCCCTGCCGCGATGAGCGCGAGAAGCTGCCAGCGAAAACCGCGCAGCATTACAGGATAACCTTCGCTTAGATCGTGACTTGATGGTCTACTGGAGTACCATCACGGCGACAATCGAAATCGCCAGAAAGACAATCGCCATGACAATCGTCAACTGGTAAAGCGTTTTTTCCAGACCGCGCCGGGTACGCGCAATCCCCAGGCCGGATTCGCCGCCGAGCAAATTACCCAGGCCGCCACCTTTGACCTGAAGGAGAATCAAGATTGTCAGGAGAACTGACACAATCACAGCCGCAACTTGAAGCGCTACCTGGATATTCATGTGGTGGAAAACTCCCATTACCAGACTGAAACGAAAGCAGTATAGCATCCGCGCCAGCGATCATCAAGGCGGCACTTGACGACACCGCAGGGCGTGATACAAATGAGACGCAGAGGCGACTAACCACAAAGGAGCGGCGCATGGCAGCACATAAGCCCGTGATGTTGATTATTCTCGACGGCTGGGGCATTCGCGAAATGGAAGCCGGCAACGCGGTTGTTCTGGGCAATACGCCCAATTTTGATCACTGGCTGCAAACCCGCGAACGCTCGATTGTCCAGACATCCGGTGAATTTGTGGGCCTCGTGCCCGATCAGATGGGGAATTCCGAAGTTGGACATCTCAACCTGGGAGCCGGGCGGATTGTTTATCAGGACATTACCCGCATTGATCTGGCGATCAAAGATGGGTCGCTGGCTAAAAATCAACAACTGCTGGACACCCTGCAAAACGCAAACAGTAACGGAAAGAAAGTTCACCTGATTGGCCTGCTGGGGCCGGGCGGCGTTCACAGCCACGACAGCCATCTGTATGCGCTGCTGGAAATTGCCAGTCAACATGGGGTTGATCCGGTCATCCATGTGATTACCGATGGACGCGATACCCCGACCATGAACGGGATCAGTTTTCTGGCTGATCTGGAAGCGAAGATTGCCCAGGTGGGGGTGGGGCGCATCGCGTCGGTGAGCGGGCGTTACTATGCGATGGACCGTGACAAACGCTGGGAGCGCACCCAGAAGGCGTATGATGTCCTGGTCAAGCGCGAAGGCCAGCGGGCAGCCACCGCGCACGAGGCGGTGCGGCAGTCCTACGATCAGAATGTAACCGATGAGTTCATTGTTCCTACAGTGGTCGGCGAGGATGACAGTCTGGCGGTGCATCCCGGCGATGCGCTGATTTTTTACAATTACCGGGGAGACCGGATGCGGCAGATCACGCGGGCATTTGTGCTGAAGGATTTCGAGGGGGCCAGCTATTTCGATTTTGTCGACAATCTGGATGTGATTACCTTCACAGAATATATCGAAGGGCTGCCGGTCAAAATCCTGTTTCCGGTGGAACAGCCCCAAAATACGCTGGCGGAATGGATCAGCAAACACGGCCTGAAGCAGTATCATTCGGCAGAGACGGAAAAATATCCGCATGTCACATTCTTTTTTAACGGGCGCATCGAAGAACCCTGGCCGGGTGAAGATCGCAGGATTGTACCCTCGCCCAAAGTGGCGACCTATGATTTGCAGCCGGAGATGAGCGCGCCAGAACTCACCGCCGCGACACTGGAACGCCTGCAAACGCATGACGATGATTTTCTGCTGGTGAACTTCGCCAACCCGGACATGGTTGGACATACCGGCTCATTGGAAGCTGCCATCAAAGCGGTAGAATGTGTGGATGAATGCGCCGCAAAACTTGTGAACCGGGTGCTTGAAAAAGGCGGTGTCGCGATTGTGACGGCAGATCATGGCAACTGTGAGCGCATGATCGACCTGGCAACCGGCGAGCCACACACCTATCACACGGTTGGGCCGGTTTCGCTGTTTGTGATCGGGCAGGGTTATTATGAACTGCACAACTATGGCATCCTCGCCGATGTCGCCCCAACGGTGCTGGATTTAATGGGTCTGGAGCAGCCGCCAGAAATGACCGGACGCAGTCTCATCAAGACTTTTGCGGATAAAGAAATCGAACCATAGGGATTGGATTATAAGGACGAAATTGTGGTCCTTGAGCATATGAATCTGGAGAATACATCATGACAAAAGCGTTGATTGTGTGGGGTGGCTGGGACGGCCACGAGCCGGAAGGCGTCGCAAAGCTGTTGAGCGGGTCACTGCAAGAGCACGGTGTTGAGGTGACGGTATCCAATACGCTGGATGCCTTCAAGGACATGGACCTGACCCAGTTTGATGTGATCGTGCCGATCTGGACGATGGGCACAATTGCCAAAGACCAGCTCAAACCCGTGATTGAAGCGGTGAAGGAACACGGTGTGGGTATTGGCGGTGTGCATGGCGGGATGTGCGATGCCTTCCGCAATGAGACCGAATGGCAGTACATGACCGGCGGCCAGTGGGTGGCGCATCCGGGCAATGATGGGGTGGAATACACGGTTGAGGTCAACCCTGCCGAACAAAGCCCGATTACGGCTGGAATGCCCTCGACGCTGCATATCAAGTCCGAACAGTATTATATGCACGTGGACCCGGCCATTCGGGTGCTGGCGACGACCACTTTTCCCGATGGCACGGTGATGCCGGTCATCTGGACCAAGATGTACGGCAAGGGGCGCGTGTTCTACTGCTCACTCGGCCATCATGTCGATGTGATCGAACCGCCGGCGATTCTGGCGATGGTGACACGCGGCCTGCTGTGGGCTGCCGGGGCGCTGGTCAGCGAACCCGCCTGATGGTTTGACCCGATTAAGAGGGTGCAGGAGCCGATGCACCCTCTGCATTTACTCTCCAGCGGCTTGCAGACCTTCCAGCGCAAAACGGGCAGCAGTCAGCGCGTCCTCCATGTTGTCGAACACCGCAATACTCTTCCCGCCCTGATGGGCTGCGGCCATCGCGTTCTGGAAGAAGCGTACCCAGGTGGATGTGCCGACCAGGATGACATGAATACGCGGGTCGCTGGATGAGCCGGTTCTGCCTTTGCCGGATTCATTCAGGACGCTAATCATCTCGACAAACGATGATGTGGTTCGTGAGACATCGGTAATCCGGTAAATGGGGCCTTCAATCTCGGCAATAATCGGATTACTCTGCTCAAAAACCTCGACGGCTTTTTCACGGGTCATTTCGCCCTCAATGGTGGCGATGATAATGGATTCTTCAGGCAAACGCTTTACGACAACAGACATGCTCACCTTCCCAACTGTGATTCTTGACCTT
>CAZKIB010000167.1:0-432 GCA_964552425.1 uncultured Anaerolineaceae bacterium
GGAGAGGTGCCAGAGTGGTTGAATGGGCCTGTCTCGAAAACAGGTGTATCCTTTATGGGTACCGTGGGTTCGAATCCCACCCTCTCCGCAGCGGCCTGTCGATTTCGGCGGGCTTTTTGTTTCCGCGATTATCCCCGCCCGATAAACGGCATCTGTGCCGCCATGATGGTCATAAAGGGTACATTGGCATTCAGCGGCAGGTTCGCCATATAGACCACCGCCTGCGCCACATGATCGGCGTCCATCGTCGGTTCCGGTGCGGTGCTTCCGTTAGCTTGCAGCACGCCGCCGCTCATCCGGGCGGTCATATCTGTCGCCGCGTTGCCGATGTCGATCTGTCCACAGGCAATATCGAATGGGCGGCCATCCAGCGCGGTGGCTTTGGTCAGGCCGGTGATGGCATGTTTGGCGGCGGTGTAGGGAAAGAGTGTA
>CAZKIB010000167.1:479-4498 GCA_964552425.1 uncultured Anaerolineaceae bacterium
CGAACCATTGTTGATGATGCGCCCGCCGCGCGGGGTCTGCTGTTTCATCAGGCGGACGGCGGCCTGCGTGCATAGGAATGTGCCGGTGACACAGGTATCCAGCACCGTGCGCCACTGGGCATAGCTCAGGTCTTCCATCGGGATGGCTGGCGCGCCGACCCCGGCATTGTTGAACAGCACGTCCAGCCGGCCAAATTTTGCTTCCGTCGCTGCGAACAGGGCCTTGACTGCCGCCGGGTCGCTCACGTCGGTGGGCACGACCAGCGCGCGATCATCCGTTACGCCGGCCTCCCGGACAGTGGCTTCCAATGGTTCCACGCGGCGGCCTGCGAGTACGACGGCATAGCCGGCTTCCCACAGCCGCAGCACGGTGCGCTTGCCGATGCCGGTTCCCGCGCCGGTCACGAGGGCGATTCGAGTGTTGGATGGCATAGGGTTTGGTCTCTCTACGCTTCTTCGGCTAATTTTACTTCCCAATCATCATCTTCGAGGCCAATTAATTCCATTGAACGTGAGCATAAATTCATTACGGTATCTGCCGATAAATTAACGTATAACCACCACCCGTTTGATAACTGCCGCGAGCGGGATTTTTCGGTGGTGGATAGGTAAGCAGATTGCAATTCGCTCACGAAACTTTCAAAATTTTCCTGCTTCTTGGCCTTTTCGCTAATTACGAACTCAAGAATGTTGATTGCCACATCTCGCCAGCTAATGACGTCGTGTTGTTCCCCCAAAATTACAACACTACGCGGATTTCGCCCAGAGAAGCTCATAACTGCCGGCGGTTCACCAAAAGCCCCCCAGACGTTCAGAGCGTGTTCTGCCAGCCAGTTTGAACGCGAACGAATGGCATCAGCGTTCCATATCAGATTGCTGTCGTTGTCAAAGTAAGTGCTGTTCAGTAACAGAGCATGTTTGGCAAGCAAGGGCCTCTTATTTGCCCAGGGACCATTTGAGAGAATGGAGTTCCAGGTTTGTGTTACCAACGTCACGTTCCCTAACGTATCCCGAAGGTCACGATAGGTTTCTTCCCAATTGCTGCCTAATTCCTGTTTCCATTCGGAACTCAGTTTTTGGGGCATGATATGTTCAATCGTTGGGCTGTCTACGAGTGTCGTGTAGCCATCGGTACCTTGAGACAGATGGCGATTTATTTCTGTCAAGAGGAAAATGAGCCTTTCACGAGTGTTGTTGGCATATAGTGAAAGAGTCGGCAATACTGCTCGAATCTGTGAATCACTGGGATAATTGCGTCTGAGCAATGCTGATCTGAGACTTGGCACAAGATTTGTATAACTCAACTCACGTGACAAGGTTGGAAACATCTTATTGGTGTAATTACTTTGCTCATTTGCAAGAAACCGTCTTGTTAAGTAGTTTTCCACCACTCCTAAAGCCTCAATGAGATCATAACGGTTAAAATGCCCTTGAAAATGCTCCTCAAATAAGCCGAGGAGAAAAGGATAGGCAGTTGAAGACTCAATAACTTTCAGTCGTTCGAGCGCTTTACGAATGTCACGGTCAGGCTCATTTTCGGGTCGAAGGAAACGGTCATAGTAAGTGGCGAAGCGGTGCAATTCAACAATCTCACCGACAAAATCATAGGCTCTTTGGCCCAACTCTCGTTGAACCCGATCACGAAAACGGGCATAAACATGATCCTTGTTCGGCAATACCCCACTACGATATGCCAGATAATGTCGCAAGAATGCGGTAAGCTCACCAATTCTTGAAACTGTCCTTGATTCCCGCAGTTTGTTTTCAATGTCTGACCAGCTTTGAAAAGCTTTATCTTGCTGCTCCTCTGACAGCATCATTGCGATAAAGTTTCGTATTAAATCAGGCTGTGTCAAAGGTTTTCCCTTGGCGTTCAGACTCTCAAAAATCTCATAAGGACGTTCCTTCTGATCCAGGTCAATGAACACCACCTGCAAGCAGTTGGCAAATACAAGGAACAAGCGTTCCGGGTCAATGCCGTCTTTGAGACGCTTGGCAAGTTGGTCATACAAGTAAGTGAAAGCATCATCAATTCTTGATTCTGTCTGCCGGCTGAACTCTCTCGGTTCTCCGTCAATAATTGCCTTATAAACCGTTCGATCTCCATATTTTTCTGTTGGGAGGAGTTTGTAGTGAACAGACCCTACTTCATCCTCGTTTTCCAGCATTCGGCGTATCTTCTTGTAAACGCTTGGGTGCGTAGTTTCGACTAAACGACCCAGCGCACAGAGGGCTAAGGAAATTGTTGTCAGACGTTGTTGTCCGTCTACGAGTTTGAACGCCGGGATAGTTCCACTACGATTGCCGTCACTTATGACAACCAGCGCACCCAAAAAATGCTCAGGCTCATTTTGAGGATCGTAACCCTCGTAGATACTGAATATATCCTCAAGCAGTGTTCGCCAATTCGATAATTCCCAGGCGTACTCACGCTGGAATTGAGGTAGGATATAATGAACTTCACCACCACCGCTAAATACCTTAGCAATTTTCAGACTCTCTACTTTCATGACATAATCCTCATGACAAGCTTAACGAACTATAAATATTGTAGTTTAATCTTTCCGTAACACAAATTGGGTCTATTGATGATTGTTCAACCATGAACCTCGACACCCTGCCCCAACCTTCAGAGAAACGAATCGCGGTGCATGTCACGCCGGCAGCGGAGCGCGCGCTGCGGGCCGGGCATCCCTGGGTGTTCGATCAGGCTGTCCGCAAGCAGAGCCATGAAGGATCAGCAGGCGACCTGGCCGTGATTTTCGACAGCAAGCGGCGCTTTCTGGCGGTGGGTTTATACGACCCGGATTCGCCGATTCGCATCCGCGTGTTGCAGCACCGCCAGCAGGCCGTGATTGATGGCGCGTGGTTCACGGAAAAACTGCGCGCCGCCAGCGCCCTCCGCCAGCCGTTACGCGCACAGGGGACGGACGGATACCGGCTGGTGCATGGCGAAAATGATGGCCTGCCTGGGCTGGTGATAGACCGCTACGCCGGGACACTGGTGCTGAAACTGTATACTGCCGCGTGGCTGCCGCATCTGCGCGAGGTGATCGCCAGTTTGCAGGCCGTAGAGAATTTTGAGCGGCTCATCCTGCGCGCCAGCCGGACGATGCCTACCGGGTATGACGGCCAGGTGCTGATCGGCGAGGCGGTCAGTGGGCCAGTGGTTTTTCAGGAGAACGGACAGCGCTTTGCCGCCGATGTGCTGTCCGGCCACAAGACCGGGTTTTTCTTCGACCAGCGCGAGAATCGCTTGCAGGTACGCCAGCTTTCAGCGGGGCGGCGCGTGCTGGATGTGTTCGCCTACACGGGTGGATTCTCGGTGTATGCGGCGGCGGGTGGCGCGCAGGCCGTGACCAGCGTGGATGTCAGCGAACCGGCGCTGCGGGCGGCAGCGGCCAATTTCGCGCTCAATCAGGACAACCCGAAGGTGGCGGCGGCGCGCTATGAAACGTGGGTGGCGGATGCCTTCGCGGGACTTGAAAAACTGCGCGCAGCGGGGCAGACTTTTGACATGGTGATCGTGGACCCACCCTCGTTTGCCAAAAGCGCGGCGGAGGTGGAGCGGGCGCTGGCAGCCTATGCCCGGCTGACGCGGCTGGCGCTGGCGGTTCTGGAACCGATGGGCCTGCTGGTGATGGCCTCATGTTCCAGCCGGGTCACGCCCGATGATTTTTTCAATACCGTGCTGCGTGTTTCCAGTGAGATGGGCCGCCCGCTGGTGGAGTTCCGCCGCAGCGGGCACGCGCTCGATCACCCGATCACTTTCCCGGAAGGGGCTTATCTGAAGGCTTTGTTCGCAAGCAGCGTTTGATGTAAGGATATGGAAATGAGTATGGACCTCCTGCTGACGCAGCGCCGCCAGAAAGACGACTTTTTTAAACGCCACCCGCAGTCACCGCTCACGCCAGAGCAGCAGACCCATTTTACGGGTCTGAACTATTACGACCCCAACCCCGACCTGGACCTGACCGTACAGGTGGAGCCGTTCGCGCAGCGGCAGCAGATTCAGATGC
>CAZKIB010000167.1:4508-12044 GCA_964552425.1 uncultured Anaerolineaceae bacterium
GACCACCGGCACGATGCAGTATTTCGAGCGCTACGGCCAGTTTACGTTTATGGTGGAGGGGCAGGAAGCGCGCCTGACGATCTATGAGGCCGATTATGGATTCTTTCTGCCGTTTGTGGACGCGGGCGCTGGAACCGAGACGTACCCCGCCGGGCGCTATCTCGAACCGGAATACCTGGGCGATAACCGCTTTCAGGTGGATTTTAACATCGCCTACAATCCTTTTTGCGCGTATAACGACGGCTGGACCTGCCCAATTACGCCCCCGGAAAACCGGCTGAAGGTGCATATTCGCGCAGGCGAAAAGCTGCCGCAGGGGAAATGGATGGAGCAGACATAAATCGAGTATAATGAGCGAAGGTGAGCGGAGAACCTTCGATGGTATTGCGTGAAAAGACCTACACAGCGGAAGAATTCTTTGAAATCGCGCGTCTGCCGGAAAATGAAGAAAAACGGCTGGAATTAGATGATGGGGTGATTGTCGATATGGGGTCGTCCAGTCGTGTCAATACCATTACCGCCATGCGGATCGCGTATTTTCTGAATGCGCATGTCATTCCTAATCGGCTCGGTTTCGTGACCGGACCGGATGGGGGATTCAAGCTGGCGTCCGGGCGGGTGCGTCGACCTGATGTCGGGTTTATCGCTCGAAGCCACGAGATCGAATTGGTGGGCGTGGAATTTGATTTTGCCCCTGATCTGGCGGTGGAGGTGGTCTCGCCGGATGAGGATGTCTTCAAAAAGGCCAATGAATACCTGCGCTCTGGCGGGCAACTGGTATGGGCCGTGTATACCGATGAGCAAATGGTTTATGTGATGCGCCTGAGCGCGGACGGCAGCCTGCTTAGTACCCCATTCGGGATGAACGATACACTCGATGGCGGCGATGTACTCCCCCACTTTACGCTCCCGGTGCGGGATATTTTCCCCAAATAGCGCGATCAACTCTGGCGCTTCAATCTGCTCGATCACCCCGCCGGAAAACTGTGCCTATCCGTGCTGGCGAAAAGCTGCCAGGTGATGTGTGGATCGTGGGCAAATAGACCACACCGCCCCAATGAGTTTATAATGATGGTGGGTTGAAAGCTCGTTCGAGGTTTTCAAATGGCCGATTCGACCAGACACAACCTGGGCATTGCTGATCTACTGGAAAGCCGGCGGGCTGAAATTCTGCGGCTTGCTGAAAAACATGGCGCATCCAATGTGCGGGTGTTTGGGTCCGTGGCGCGGGGCGAAGCCAGCCCGGAAAGCGATGTCGATTTTCTGGTGGACTGGGATTACGAGCGCATCTCGGATTGGGGGGGCGCGGGGCTGTTTGAAGACCTGGAGGCGCTGCTGGGGCGGCAGGTGGATATTGCGACGGAAAGCCAGCTTCGCCCTGGTATCAAAGAGCAGATTCTTAAGGACAGTGTGCCGCTGTGAAAACCGAGCGTGAGTATCTTGAACATATCCGTGAATGTATCGAAACGATTGAGCGCTATACCCTCAGCGGACGTGCTGCCCTAAATGCTCTCAAGACGCACGCGCGGTAATCCGGCGGTTGCAAATTATGGCAAAGTCATGCTTGCGACTGCCCGATAAGACACAGAACTCGTACCCTGAAGTGGGCTGGCAGCATATACGCAGCTTCCGCAACCGCCTCGTTCATGAATATCTGGACGTCGATATTGAACTGATCTGGACGATTGTGGAACGCAACCTGCCTCCTTTGAAACGGGCTGTGGAAACCGCTCTGGAAACATAAGCACCGGGCGAAAAGCTGCCGCCGGTGTGTAGATGGAGCAGAGTTAGAGAGACACCTCACCGCAGAATGAGGGTCAGGGTGGTGTCGTCGATGATGATTTCGGAGAGGGTGTAATACTCCCCGCTGGCCTGCACCGCCAACTGGCGCAGCGTGTCGTTGAGCGTGCCCTCGATAGCATCCACTGACGTGGCGAGATCACCAGGCAGGGCGCTGGAATCATACAGCCCGCCGTTGAGGTCAATGCCGGCCACCTGAAGCAGGGTGCGGCTGCTGTCCAGTTGTAAAACGACCCCCACGCGCTGCCAGCCCAGGCCCCCCGCGTTCACATCGGCAGAAACCACTGCGCCGCCGGGTCGCAGATCGAGCGCGATGCTGCGGTACTGGTCGCTGCCTTCGCGGCAGATGGCACTCTGCTGGGCACAGATCGCCAGCAGCCCGGCCTCAGTAAAGCTGGCGCGGGCGATACGTGCGCCCGTGTCGCTGCTGCCGGTGACAAAAGCGTAATTCTGCGAATCGACACTTGCGGTTTCACTGCCATACTGCCCCAGGTTGACCGTCACCTGCTGCGGGCTGGTGGGGTTCTGCACCACAGCGGTGGGCGGCACGATGACTTGCTCAAACACGCTGGCGGTGTCGCCAATCCGATCCGCGCCGGACGCCTGCAACGCCAGTCCCGGCAGCAGGGATGAAAAGCCGTACAGCGCGGTGAACGCCAGCAGCGCCACAAAACCCCCGGTCAGCAGACAGCCGCAGCCCCATTGCAGACCATTGACCTGTCGGCGACCATACCGCCGAATACGTGTGCCTCGCATTCACGAGTCCTCATCAGATAGACCGTTCCGTGTTTCATTCTACAGAACGGCGGCCCGAAGGGGAATGTGCCGGCGGGCGGCACAGGGATCACGTGGGGTGAGCGTGGGGCGGATTACGGGCGCGTTTCGTCCAGCAGCGGCAGCCACAGGCGGACGGTTGTGCCGGCATCAACGGCGCCGGTGGAGCCGGTTCCCCAGTTAAAGTCGATGGTGGGCACGATACGGAAGAACTTGAGCGTGCCGAAGTTGAGCGCGTCGTGATACTGCCCGCGTAAGCCGGTGCCTGGTGGAGATACTGATATTGGATGAGCAAGATAATCAAATCCTGTGGGATATGATCCAAAAGTGGGAAGAATCTTCACTTCTTGTTCAGTCCCATCCAGCTTTAGTTCATAGAGAATAGCGTTATGCATATATAGAATATTACTGGTATCGGGTAACCATTTAATCAGCCCCAAATCACAAATATCACCGCTTATATTGGTTTCATTTGTGCCATCTGGATTGATGGTATAAATTTGTTCACATGAGTTTCCTTCAGATCTTGAGAAGGCAATCTTAGTGCCGTCGGGTGACCATGCAGGCAATTTATTTATCGCAGTATTTTGTGTAATTTGGTTGAGACCGCTGCCATCCACATTGATTAAATATAATTGCCAGTCGTCGGTATCCCTATCTGTGACAAATGTGAGTTGTGAACTGTCCGGTGACCAGGCGGGCTGATCGTCCCAACCAACATAGTTAGTCAGATTAGTCTGGTTGGTACCAACAGCGTTCATGACATAAACTTCACGATTACCATCGCGGTCACTGACAAATGCCAATTTAGCGCCATCTGGTGACCAGGCTATTTGAGAATCATTTGCCGTGTTATTTGTCAATTGGGTAATGTTGGAACCATCTGCCTCCATTACAAATATCTCGAAACCACTCTCCAGAAAACCTACGAACGCTATCTTGTTGCCATCAGGCGACCAAACTGCTTCCCGAGTTCGTTTGTCTGTTGTCAAGCGTGTGGGTTCTGGATCGTCAATATCCATAGAATAGATATCGCCGAACCAGCTAAAAACCAACTTTCCACTAAATGTTTGAGCAGTGGCGCTATAAAAATGCCCTGAAAGTGTGAGAACGATAATCGCAACTACACTCGCGCATGGTATAACAGATTTGTACATGATGTTCCTCTATTCCCAACTACCACTTGGTTAGTGGTCTACCCCCAGTGTATGGCGTAACAATCGCTCAGGCGGCACAGGGATCATGTGGGGTGAGCGTGGGGCGGATTACGGGTGCGTTTCGTCCAGCAGCGGCAGCCACAGGCGGACGGTTGTGCCCGCCTCAACGGCGCTTTCGATCTGGATGCGGCCCCGGTGCGAGTCGACAATCTGCCTGACGATGGACAGCCCCAGGCCGCTGCCGGAAATGTTGGAGGAGCCGATTCCCTGGCCCCGGTAGAAGCGCTCGAAGACGTGCGGCAAATCTTCCGGCGCGATACCGCGCCCGGTATCGCGCACGGTCAGGCACACCTGCTGCGCATCCACAAGGGTGCTGATCTCCACGCCGCCGGCCTGTGTGTAGTTGATGGCGTTCGTCAGCAGATGGGTGACGACCTGGACAAGCTGGTCGCGTTCGCCATGCACAATGGTAGGCTGCGGTGCAAGGCTGACGGTAAAGGTCAGGCCGGATTCGCGCGCTCGTTCCCTAAAACGGCCGGCGGCCTGTTCGATCACCTCGTTGAGCGACACCGGCTCGAACACCACATCGGTCTGTTCCAGCCGCGATAGTTCCAGCGCATTGTTGGCAAGATGAGTCAGCCGCTCAATCTGGTTTTTGATCTGGCGCAAAAATTCGGCGCTGCGTTCCGGGCGCTTTTCAATCAGATAGAGGCTTGTTCCCAATATACTCAGCGGCGTGCGCAGTTCATGGGACATATCGCGGATAAACAGGGTTTTCAGGCGGTCCAGTTCGGTCAGTCGGGAGTTGGCGGTTTGCAGTTCAGCGGTGCGCTCGGCCACGCGGCGTTCGAGGTCCGCATTCAGCGCTTCCAGCCCATCCAGCGTTGTCACCAGCCGGCCTGTCATGGAATTGAACGACTCTGCCAGCGCCTCGATCTCGGCTGCGCTTTCGACCTGTGCGCGCTGCGAGAGGTCGCCTGCCGCGATTTTCTGCGCCGTTTCGGCCAACTGCTCGATAGGCCGGACAATCTGGCGCACGGCCAGTACGCCGGCTACAGCAGAGACGATCAGCGCCCCCGCCAGCAGCCCGACTGTAACATACAGTGACTGGTAGGCCAGCGCCAGCGCTTCGGAAACGGGCTGCTCCGCCACAACGTACAGGGTCTGTTCGCCGATGGGCAGTTCAGCCCAGGCCATCACCACCTCGTCGCCATCCAGCCCGGTGGTGATGCCATGTTCGGCAGGCAGTTCAAAACGTGTGCCACCGGCGCGCAGCACCACCGAGGGAGACGCATGGGCCACAATAAAATCGCGCTCGTCCACCACGTAGATTTCTTCCGTACCGGGGGGACTGCTGTCACGGATCAAATCCCAGACTTTTTTGAAGCGAATCTCACCCACCAGCACCCCATCCACTGCGCCGGTTCTGAGATTCGTCAGCGGATAGGCCAGAGTCATGAGCGGTTCCCCGGTGGCTTCGTCCGAGTTCAGCGGGCCGTAATGCACCACACCGCTGGTAGAGGGGATCAGGAATTCAGCCCGCGCAGACCAGTCCCCCAGGTCGGAATCGGTCACAAAGCGCATCCGCTCTACCCGCGCCTGTTCCTGGCCGTTCCCGTCCAGCACGGCGACGCTTTCCAGCCCATCCTGATAGGCGATCATTTCGGACAGCAGGGCAGCCTCATCTTCAATAGTGAGTTCGCTGAAACTACCCACGCGGGTGAGCTGGCGCAGTTCGTTTTCGATCTGACCGATCAGGAGGTTGATTTCTGAGGCAAAGCGCCGGGCGATGGCCTGCTGCAAGGCCAGGGCCTGCTGCTCCTGTGCGCGAAAGCTGGCCGATGATGACACCAGCCCGGCCAGCAGCAGCGGCGTAATCGCCAGGCCAATAAAGCCTATCGTGAGCTGGCGGCGGACCGTGGAAAACATTACCGAATCACGAGATGGGCCTGCCGGATAATCGAATCGGGGATTTCCAGCCCAATCGTTTCAGCCGTTTGCAGGTTCACCGACAGGTAAAATTCGGGGATTTCCACCGGCATTTCTGAGGTCTGCGCGCCTTTCAGAATATGGTCGGCCATGCGCGCGGCCTGTTCGCCAATGGCAAAGTATTGAGTCCCGAAGGACATCAACGCGCCGTTCTTTACTGCATCACTGACAAACATGGACAGAGGCAGACGCCGCGCCAGAGTCTGGGTGATAAAATCCCTGTGGGTGGACATGACCATGCGGTCCAGATGAATGAGATAGACTGCATCCGCATCCTCTGGCATATCTGCCGCCGCTGCCTGCGCTGCTTCGGGATTTTGGACCGGTTGCAGCAGCAGTTCGACACCCAGGGCCTCCGCAGTCTGCTGGATCATCGGAAGGGTTTGTTCCACCACACCGCGATGGTTGGGATCATAGGGGATAAAGACCTGCTGCACATCCGGGGCAACCTGCTTCAGCAGTTCCAGCCGCCGGCCCTCACTGGCGATGCCTTCGATGCCGATGGTGATGCCGGTCATATTCGCGCCCGGTGTCTGCATATCGCTGACGAGATTTTCTGCCACAGGATCAGATAATACCCAGAAAACTACCGGGATGTCAGTTTCACCCAACACGTTTCGGGCGGCAGCGGCACTGGGACTCCCCACCGCCAGGACCAGATCCACCTGGGTATCTGCGAATGTCTGCGCAGCGGCTTCCATTACGGCGGAATCGTTGCCCAGCGGTCCGGCGTAGAGATATTCAATGCGCTGGCCTTCGGTGTACCCCAGCTTTGCCATCTCCGCCTTGAAACCATCAAAGACTGGCTCCAATGGTATATCCGGGTTGAGGACCCCCACGCGAAGGACTTTCGGCGGTTGGAACTGCGCCCCAACCCCGATCACCAGCAGCCCGACCACCACCAGCACTGCCAGCCGCTGCCATCCCTTAAGCTGAATGTTCATGCGTTTCCCTATCAAAAACTTACACTGCATCATACGATTGCGTACCCTTATTTTACGGGGCGATGATTGTGAGTTTCGTAAAGGGTTTGGGGCGGCGCAGCGCTTTCAAGGGATTAGTCCAGTCCACACTTTAGCTGCGCTGGCATAGGTCATTAAACTTATCTCAGTCTGCTTCGGCGACTTCGTCTTCATGCGGCGATGGGATCAGCAGCGAATTCGGTTTCGCTTACATGTGCAGTAAACAGGCGAATTTTGCGCGCTGCAAGGAGCATATCTTGCAAAAGCGCATCGTCACGTCGCATAAATCACCTGAGCAGTGAATAAAATAGCATGACGCCGAATGTAGTTCTGGCTCTGGCGATGTCAATCAGATCAACGGGTCGCCCGAACATGACTTCCAGTTCAGTTTCTATGTCGTCGAGGTCTTTGAACCAGTTGCGCACATCCAGCGCATTGTCACCAGCAAATCCATATCACTACCGTTGCTATAATCGCCGTGCAGAACGGTACCAAACAGCGCGAACTCCACAATCTGCCAGGGTGCGCAGAAGGCAGCGGTTTCATCAAGGGGAATGGCAATCTGAGCAGTCATTTGTGCCAATTTTACTGTGATCCTGTATCTTCGGTGGTGTTCAAATTCCTGAGAATAGCTTCAATCTGTAATTTGAGAGCTGGCAAATCCGTTACAATAATTTGCCATACCCGTTCCAGTTTGACGCCCCAATAACTGTGGATAACAAAGTTTCGAAATGCTGCGATTTGTCGCCAGGGAACTTCTGGATATTCACCGCGAATTCTTCAGAGACTTGTCGCGAAGCCTCCCCGATAATTTCCAGATTGCGAATGACCGCCTCTTGAATCAGGCGAGAGGA